>JAPHTF010000125.1 GCA_026197095.1 Gammaproteobacteria bacterium | reverse complement strand
GAAAGCCTAAAGGAAAGTCCGGGGATGGGGAAGATACACATAACCCGGTTGAAAAACTTATAGAAATGACTACTGAACTGACAGCCTCTATTCTCGCTGTTCGTGAATTTTTACAAGAAGTACAGTTTGATTTAGATTCATTAATCAATTCAGAAACTGCAATGATTAAGCTTGGCCATCTTAAGGAAGCTACTAATGCTGTTTGTTTAAATGAAACCATACGCACACAATTTGAAGTAGCAGCTCGCGATGTATTTCGGAAATATATGGCTCTATATCCTGAAGAAGAAGTTAAGCAATTTACTCGTGAATTTAATTCAATTGAAGCAATCTATGATCAGCTTAACCAAAAAACAAAATCGGCTGATATTTCTGATGTGATGCGAAAACTTCAACAAGAAGTTAGCATGAGCGTGAGTACATTAAAGAATGAAGTACGTGAAGATGACTATGTTGATTTAAGCAATCTTGATTTTGATAAGCTGCGAGCTGCTTTCGCCAAGTCAAATAATAAAAATGCTGTCGTTTTTGATCTTCAAGAAGCCATTCAAAAGAAACTAGAACAAATGGTACAGCAAAACCCACTTCGGCTAGAGTTTTATGAGAAATATAAAAAGATAATTGAAGAATACAATGCAGGGAAAGATATTCAAGCAGTTCAACAGGCATTTGATGATCTTAATGACTTTATGGAGAACGAAATAACTCCTGAAATTGACCGTGCTATAAATGAAGGTTTGGACGAAGAAACACTTGCAATATTTGATTTATTAAAGAAATCAAATCTTACGCCCAAAGAAGAAGAAAAAGTTAAGAAGGTAGCCATAAAAACACTAGAAGCACTTAAGAAGGAAAAGTTGAAAATCGACCGTTGGCGTGAAAGTACCCAGGTAACATCCCAAGTAAAAACAATAATTAATGACGGCCTCCAATACCTTCCTGAAAAGCCATACCCAAATGAAGAATTAGATGAGAAAAGCATCTTAGTTTACCAACATATATATACAAATTATCAAGGTGATGGCATAAGCACATATGGGGTTTTTTAATAATATAAGGAAAGAGTGTGATTTTGTTATGATGTTTTAGTTTTCTATAGCAGGTTTAACATGTTCATCTGGTTCACGATAACTTAGGTAGCTATAATCCCATCGTTTTAGTTCTTGGATTTCCCTCAATGTAATATCAGCATTTGATACAAGATCAATCGTCTGAATATCTATACCATCACATTGATTAAATTGATCCTCAAGCGATTGTTTGTGAGTACAATATTCTTCGTAAATTGTCGGATTATCATAGTCGTCCGCATCCATGAGTAAATATATTTCGACTTGATATTCAATTTCATCACTTACTTCTTCAAAGGGTGTGATCTTAATATAAATATCTTCAATAAATTTCAGCCGCTTTATCGTACGCTCTATTTGCTTTAATCTAGACTTCCAGCGTTGATCATAACTATCAGGAAATGCAGCCCTTGAAAATCTTTTTATTAGCCATGCCGATATCATCTCTCTTGTTGCATCTGTAAGATAATCAACTGGACTATGAGAGTTAAGTACCTGTCTATCTATAAAGAAACGTTCATATGGTAATCCTCGAAATGTACTTGTTTCGCCTCCGAGAACGGTTTGGAAATGTATTTCTCTAGAATTTTTACCTCCCATATATTCGTTTTTAGGTAGGGAATTTATTTTTGTAATTCGTAGTACTTCAAAGAATGGTTCAGCATCGAAGTCTGGATTTATTAGGTCACATGTTTGCGATATAACAACATAAATATCGTTTTCTTCAAGTTCGAAATGTGCGTAAGTATTAAAGTCATCATCTTTGAGGTTGCATATCAGCGCACCTTGGCGCCAACCATTATCTATTAATTTTCTACGTACTTCCGTGTTCATTTTTCACTCATTCAGCAGAACTAACTATTTGTGTTAGTCCGTGTCGATTTTTTTCTTTATCAAGATCGCTTATTTTAGATTCTTGAGTACGCTCTTTTGAACGATCCATCCTTATACGCTTTCGATGCATCAGCTCAAGAATAGTGGTAAGGCCAGTTTCTATTTCCTCCATGTCTAATTCATCTTGTTCTAAACGATCAAGTAGAGACGGTGACTTCCCGATTGTCTGTTTAAGAAGTGGGCCGGGAGAAAAATGATATGGATTCATATTTGCCCACTGTGCAGCTATATCATAAATTTGTTGTATCCGTTCAATAGACTGTTTTCTTGGCTCTTCATCTCCTATCCACGAATATATAGTAGGACGGGATGTTCTTAATATTCTAGCTAAATGAGAGATGCTGATACCAAAAACATCTCTCATATACTCAATTTTTTCACCGGTAGTTCTTACATACGCATCATCTTCAGTTTTATCATCTAGATGAATAACTACAGAACTCCAGCCTGCACTTATTTCTGCATGCTTTAATATTAGAGGAATTGTAGTTGCTTGTTTGCTTGCAACAGGCCATTCTGCCGCTGTACCTGTACTAAGTAAGTCAGCTAATTGTCCTAGGCTAGATGAACCGCTTGCATTAGCATCAATTAGATCGGCAGGTGTAAAGCCACCTGGCCATGGTGTGAACTTTGGTTCATCAGAAAGAATCCAATTCGAATTTGGCATTATGTTGTACCTCTCCATAATTGTTTAGCTTCATCAGTAGTGGTTAATTCAAAAGCTTTTGAACTTATATGGTGCAACTCTTTAAATTTTTTGATAATTGAAATAGGCTCAAAATCCTCTTTTACTTTAATATAATGATCATAATCTATCAGTCCAACCACAGCTTCTTCTGGTTTCACGTTAGCTAATAGAGGAGCAGGTAGTAAATTGTTAGGGAAAATATCACCTGGCAAAATATCTGCTTCTATACTTTGCCTATGACGTATAACCAAATCACCATTTAGAGGCGTCTTATACCTAGTTACTTCTTCAAGCTTTTGAAAATTACATCCTACTTCTTCTAGAGAAATACTACCTAATTTACCCGAAACCTGATTGTCGACTGGTATCTCCTTGCTGGGCAATAATAAGTCTACATAACGAAGTCCAAGCCTATTTACTTCAATATTTTTAGGTAAGATATCTACTAATTTGTTTATGATGTAATCCAAATTATTAAAAAAATCATCAGACGTTGTATACGATGTTGCATGAAAAACAAGACTCTCAGGAGATAGAATGATGCCTGTTCGTCTATCTCTATCAAACATATTCCATCTGATTAGGTCTGATGCTGAGGAAACCCCCTCATCTTGAATTTGTACTTGGCGTATTCGCTCTGGCTCAGCTTGTGGATAAAGATCAAATATTTCTTGGTGAAAGTCCTCCCATCGTGATTCCATTTTTGGTATACGCGTAAATACTATTTGGGCAAGCACATAGATGAGTGGGGCGTTAGGTAATTGACCAAGAGCACTGGCCATATTTGCCTCCTTTTACATAAGAAATGTTAACTAAATTAATTTAATGTTTATTGTTATATCGTTCATATACTAGATAAACTTTACAGATTATTTAACAAATAACTTTACACTGCAAGCTAATTAACAGTTTTTACAGTATATCTAAATCAGCGTAAAATGCAGCTCAGATCCCCATTATGGGGTAAGATGTTGATAATTATAGGAATATTGAAATATAAAGTGTTCATGTCATACTAAATAACATGAAATGTAAAAGATGAGCATGATAATCAGTTTCTGATTACACCATATTTTCATTTGGGGTGATTTATTACTACATCAAGGGCACAAAAAAGTACCCATGAGGCGCATCAATATTGTTAGGCAAAGAACCTTCTTTAAAAATCATACTGATGGATATCATGGGCGCTCTTCGAAATTTGATAAATGAAGGTTCGAGCCTATTTTTCACCTATATGTATGATTTTATTTATATTTTAACATTCAACAACACCTTCAAACACAATTTCGATCGGAACCATATATGGTTGTATTAGGGAAATAACACCCACGAAATTTCAAATATCGGTCACCTAAAAATTAAGTGGCATATGACTAGTCCCCTGACTAATTAAGTTTAATTTCAGCTGATAAAAATTAAATAAAGATTGCATACCTAAATCATTATCATTTATAAAAATGCATAACCCAGGGATTTGCAATGAATAAATTATTAACCGCTTCTCTGCTAATTGCCGGACTCTCAAATACCACACAAGCCGCAAGTATTGATGAAGCTTTCAAAAATGCTTCAACTTCAGGCCAGTTACGTTTTGGCTATATATCTCTCTCATTGGCTATATATCTCTCTCACCCGATGCAGCAGGAAGCCAGACTACAACGGGCGCCGCTATTGGTGGTGAACTTAAGTTTGAAACCGCCAAATGGAATAACTTTCAACTCGCATTTGCGCCTTATTTTTCTGAAAATATTGATATTTTAAGTGGCGATACAACAACGGGCAAACTTAATACTGACTTTCTTAGTCGCAGGGGAACATCTTTTGCCTATCTTGCAGAAGCTTATGTGCACTATGAATTTAACAACGGTTTTATACGTTTAGGCCGTCAAAAACTCGATAACCCTTTTATTAATACTGATGACATTCGTATGTTTTCAAATACATTTAGCGCCGGATGGTTAAATGTAAACCTGAGTAAATCATTGACGTTAGAGGCAGGTCACGTCAATACATGGGCGGGTTTTGACAGCGAAAAGGATTTATTTTCAAAAGCCAGTGATGAAGGTGTCTCTGCTTTAGGTTTAAATTATAAGCATAGTGAAAACCTTTCTACACAAGGCTGGTACTACCACTTTGACCAAAATTACTCATTACTCTATGCAGATATGTCCTACAGCATGGGTAAGCTGGAGCTTGCTGCACAGTTTGGTAGTTACTCCGAAGATAATTCTTCTGGCACCGATGGTAGTGTTGTTGGTGCCTCAATCACTTACTCAATAGGTCCATTTACGCTTTCTGCTGTTATGAACTCAGGAAGTAATGATGATGGGAAATCAGCAGATCTTGGACTGGGTGGTGGCAACTATTATGCAGCAATGGATGAGTCGACTATCAGTGGTCTTAATGATGCTGAAGCATACGTCTTATCAGTTGAATATGCGGCATCAGATAGTTTTACTGCAGCAGTAGCAGCAGGACATTTTGAAAATAATGACCAATCAACCAGGATTGACGAAACAAATCTCATCCTTGGCTACAGTGTAAGTGACTCACTGAATCTAGAATTAATTCATACCACAGTTGATGATGCAGGATCGGCAAATGATTTTTCACGTCAAACTGCACGTGTCACCTATTCGTTTTAGAAGCTTTTAACACGTAAAATAGAAAGCCCGGCTAATAGCCTCATGCCGTTCAGTTAAGAGAATAAAATTTAAAAATGATTTCCCTCCCCTTCAAGGGGAGGGCTAGGGTGGGGTGAGTTAATCTATTCAGTTTCCTGAATAGTCACACCATCTAGTGACGCAGCAAGTGATTCTGCTCCCGCACCTTTACTGTCACCAAGTTTAATCATGAGACGAAGTTCGTTTGCAGAATCGGCGTAGTTAATCGCATCTTCATAAGTAATCTGACCCGCTTTATATAAATCAAACAATGATTGATCAAATGTTTGCATACCCATGTTACGAGACTTGGCCATTAAACTCTTCATTTTATGAACCTCACCTTTGCGAATGAGATCCGCCATTAAAGGTGAATTAATCATAATTTCAGCTGATAACACTCGTCCACTGCCATCGGGGGTAGGGATAAGTTGTTGTGCAACGAAAGCCCGGGTATTGAGTGATAAATCCATCAATAACTGATTGCGGCGATCTTCAGGGAAAAAGTTAATAATACGATCCATGGCCTGGTTCGCGTTATTAGCATGCAAGGTGGCTAAACAAAGATGACCCGTTTCCGCGAAGGCTATCGCATGATCCATCGTTTCACGCGTTCGTACCTCACCAATCAAAATAACATCCGGTGCCTGCCGTAAGGTATTTTTTAATGCTGTTTCAAAGGACGTTGTATCTAATCCCACTTCACGCTGTGTAACAATACAGCCTGCATGATGATGGATAAATTCGATCGGGTCTTCAATGGTAATGATATGCCCGGTTGAATTTTTATTTCTAAAACCAATCATTGATGCCAATGAACTGGATTTACCAGATCCTGTCGCGCCGACAAACATAATCAAACCACGTTTGGTCATGGCCAGTTCTTTTAATATGGGTGGTAGCCCAAGTTCATCCATAGTAGGAATGGTGGTTTCAATTTTACGCAATACCATGCCGGCATTATTACGCTGCATAAATGCACTGACACGAAATCTTCCGATGCCTGAAGCAGAGATAGCAAAATTACATTCATTCTCTCTTTCGAACTCTTCTTTTTGCGCCGGAGTCATAATGCCCATTACAATTTCTTTAGCTTGAATGGGTGTTAAGGTTGCCTGAGTCACTGGCGAAATTTTGCCATTAACTTTTAAACTAGGGGCAACACCGGCAGTGATAAATAAATCAGAACCATTCTTATGCACCATAAGTTTTAATAGTGATTCAAACTCCATAAACTAAACCTTCTGTATACTTAAAACTGAATTTAAGAAATCGTTAAATAATTTGTTCAACTTAATTGAATGAATCTTTATTCTGCGCTTTTTGTTTTGCGTCTTGTTTGCTCACCACACCTTTTGCTACCAGGTCCTGCAAGCATTGATCTAAGGTCTGCATACCAATACCCTGACCCGTTTGTATCGCGGAGTACATTTGCGCAACTTTATCTTCACGAATAAGGTTACGAATCGCCGGTGTGCCGATCATAATTTCATGTGCCGCAACCCGACCACCACCAATTTTCTTCAGTAGTGTTTGTGCAATAACCGCACGTAGTGATTCTGATAACATCGAACGCACCATACCTTTTTCCGCGGCCGGGAATACATCGATAATCCGGTCAATGGTTTTTGCTGCAGAGGTTGTATGCAACGTACCAAAAACCAAGTGACCCGTTTCCGCCGCACTTAATGCTAATCGGATGGTTTCAAGATCACGCATTTCACCAACGAGAATGATATCGGGATCTTCACGCAGCGCTGAACGTAAAGCTTCACTGAATCCTAACGTATCACGATGAACTTCACGTTGATTCACTAGACACTTTTTACTTTCGTGTACGAATTCAATTGGATCTTCAATGGTTAAAATATGACCATATTCAGAATCATTTTTATAATCAACCATGCCTGCCAGGGTTGTTGATTTACCCGAGCCGGTAGGGCCTGTCACCAATACAATGCCCCGTGGGGTATCGGCAATTTCTTTAAATACATTGGGCGCATTAAGCTGCTCAAGGGTAAGAATTTTTGATGGGATCGTCCTGAATACCGCACCCGCACCCCGATTGTGATTAAAGGCGTTAACACGAAAACGCGCCAAATCCGGGATTTCAAATGAGAAATCCGTTTCCAGGAATTCTTCAAAATCCTTACGCTGTTTATCATTCATAATGTCATAGACCAAACTATGTACTGTCTTATGATCCAACGCAGGTACATTGATTCGGCGTATATCACCATCAACACGAATCATCGGTGGCAAATCAGCCGATAAATGTAAATCTGAAGCATTATTTTTAACACTAAAAGCGAGTAGTTCAGTAATATCCATGATGTCTCTTTATATTTTGTTATTTATTTTTGTCATTACAAACCGATGTACATCTTTATCGATTAAACTTATATATCGGTAGACACTATTATTTCTTAAGCGTTACCCACTAAAGTACAATCTCATTATGAATCACGCAAGTAAAAATACGATTGCAGAAAACATTAAATCGATACGAAGCCAGGTGGCCGCCGCTGAGAAAAAATATGGCCGCCAGCCTGGTTCTGTACAGCTATTAGCAGTAAGCAAAACCCGTCCGATAGAAGATGTTGAGGCTGCTTTTGCCGAACATCAGTGTCATTTTGGCGAGAATTACCTACAAGATGCTTTACCTAAAATAGCTGCTATTTCAGATTCTGCAATTACCTGGCACTTTATTGGCCCCATCCAGTCAAATAAAACGCGTCAAATTGCTGAAAATTTTGACTGGGTACACGGTATTGAACGATTAAATATAGCGCAACGACTCAATGAACAACGCGATCCTACAATAAAACCCCTCAATGTTTGTATCCAGGTAAACAGCAGCAACGAAACGAGCAAATCGGGCGTGAGTTTTGCGGAGGCTATTGAGCTGGCAAAATCTATTCACTTATTACCCAACCTCCATTTACGTGGGCTTATGACCATACCCGCTGCTACAAATGATTTTGAGCAGCAACGGCAGCCTTTCCGATTATTGCGTGAATTAAAAGATAAAATTCACTCTCAAGGAATCAAGCTTGATACTTTATCAATGGGAATGAGTAATGATATGGAAGCAGCCATTGCAGAAGGTTCTACACTGGTGAGAATTGGCACAGCAATTTTTGGTCAGCGAAACTAAGATAACTTTCAGGTGCCGGAGCCAGCCTAGCGTTTAATGTTTATTTGTTTATATTTAGATTTCTATACACATTAACATTACTACTATAAATTTACGCGTGACTCCGGTACCTTAACCTAAAAATATAATTTGGCAGACTACATTTATGAACAATCAAAAAATTGGATTTATTGGTGCGGGCAATATGGCACGCAGTTTAATTGGTGGCTTAATCTCAAGCGGAATTAAAAGTAATCATCTTTTTGCTGCTGATCCAAATGAAGAAATACGTAATGCATTAACACGCGATTTTTCAATCCAGACTTTTGCAGAGAATCAGCAGCTTGTTGAAAGCTGTGATGTCATTGTATTTTCAGTTAAACCTCAAGCACTAAAAGAAGTGGCCACTGCACTCAAAGCAAAAGACTCCGCGCTGTATATAACGATTGCTGCCGGTATTCCCAGTGAAAGTCTGAATAACTGGTTAGGTGGAAATAAAGCCATTGTTCGCGCAATGCCAAACACGCCCTCTTTAGTATTAAGTGGTGCCAGCGGTTTATTTGCTAATAGTGGTGTAAGTGAAAAACAAAAAGAAATTTCAGAGTCTATTCTGCGGGCAGTCGGCATGGCTGTTTGGGTAAAAACTGAAACTGAACTTGATGCGGTTACGGCACTTTCAGGCAGTGGCCCGGCCTATTTTTTCATGGTGCTCGAAGCCATGGAAAAAGCCGGTGAAGAACTCGGTTTACCCGCTGATACCGCCCGTTTATTGGCTATTCAGACAGGCTTTGGTGCAACTAAACTCGCCCTGGAAATAGACGAAGATCCCGCATCATTAAGAAAAAAAGTCACCTCTCCAGGCGGTACAACTGAACAAGCGATTAAGACATTTGAAGAGCTTGGCCTGGTGAATATTTTCAGCAAAGCCATGAAAGCAGCACACAATCGTGCTGGGCAGCTTGCAAAAGAGCTTGGCAAATAACACAGGATGTAACAGGAAAAAAGTATGAATCCATTTAGCAATGCCGGTGTTTTTTTAGTTTCAACAATCTTTGGCTTATACATTTTAGCCATTATGCTGCGACTCATTTTACAAATGGTCAGAGCTGATTTTTATAATCCTGTTTCGCGCTTTCTTGTAAAAATTACCAACCCTGTTTTAAAACATTTGCGCCGCTTTGTACCCGGTTTTGCAGGCATCGACATGGCTTCAGTCATCGTCATGTTAGCTTTACAAATGTTAGAAATATTTATCATTACCGTTTTACGTAATTTCCCCACACCCGACATTCTGGGATTAACGCTTTATGCTTTTGTTGAATTAATTACATTAGGCTTTTATGTGTTTTTAATTTCAATCTTTATTATGGCGCTCTTAAGCTGGATTAATCCTGGCCAATATAACCCTGTTAATACCTTGCTTCACCAAATCACTGAACCAGTATTGCGCCCGGCGAGAAGGTTGCTACCGCCCATGTCGGGAATGGATTTATCACCCATGCTGGCGATGGTGGGATTATGGCTAGTAAAACTCTTATTTCTGGATCCCCTGGGTCATTGGGCACAGGGAATGATGTACCCGACAGCTCGCGTGCTTATGAATTAATACATGCCAATTTTTTATAAATGGGAAAATCAAGATCTGTTACTCAATCTTTATGTTCAACCCAACGCAAAAAAAGATGAGCTGTTGGGTGAATATAATAACAAACTAAAAATACGTATCAGTGCCCTTCCGGTAGACAATAAAGCCAACAAGCATTTACTCAAATTCTTAGCTAAAAGCTTTGCCGTGCCCATTTCCAGGGTACAGCTTATAAAAGGGGAAAATCAGCGAACTAAACTTGTGAAAATCTTTAGTCCTGCAAAACTCCCTGTTTTCATTCAAGCATTCCGAATCAATAACGATTAATCAATAAACACAATAAAAACATGTATTTACTTTGTTATACCGATTAAACTGCGAATAGCATCACACTTTATTTCGACTATTTTCCATATTTAGCTAAATTAATTCTCCAATTTGCCGTTATATTTCTTAGTCTTAGCCTCTTCTGTTAAGATATTGCTGCATAGAAAGTAGCTCAATTGGGTAAAAAGTGCTGCTTGGGCATAAGTAAGAATAAATAACTATAATATTCAATATGTTAACTACAGATTTTTAGGAATACCATGGCAACTGACCGTTTTACAGATCAAATGCAAGCTTATGGCCGCTGGCGCTCAGATATTACTGAAGCCATTCAAAAATATCAGAAGTGGCTTGATGGCAATAATATGAGTTCGGCAGAAGTCGAAATTCGTATTTTTGAGCTTATTGAAACCCTTAAATCTGATCATCTGACCATTGCTTTTGTTGCTGAGTTTGCTCGCGGCAAAACTGAACTCATTAATGCCATTTTCTTTTCTGAATACGATAGACGGCTACTTCCTTCAGAAGCAGGTCGTACCACAATGTGTCCGACAGAACTCTTCTTTGATTCTGAAGCAAACCAAAGTTATATCCGCCTGCTACCGATTGAAACCCGTTTAGACGATACCAGTATTCAGGAACACAAGCACAACCCGATTAACTGGACATCAATTGATCTTGATACCAGCTCATCAGAAAAAATGGCGGAGGCCTTTCGTGAAGTGGTGAAAACGAAACGTGTGCCTCTGCCTGTAGCAGAAAAACTGGGGCTTTCTGACTACCGAAATGACGAATCTGAAAACATGGTTGATATTCCTATGTGGCGTCATGCTTTAATCAGTTTTCCACACCCGTTATTAAAAGAAGGTTTAACTATTCTTGATACTCCAGGGTTAAATGCACTCGGAAATGAACCTGAATTAACCATTAACATGTTACCTAATGCACAGGCCGTTGTTTTTGTGTTAGCCGCTGATACCGGTGTCACCAAATCTGATTTAGATATGTGGCATCAGAATGTTCAGCCATTGGGCGGTGATGCTAAACATGGGCGCATTATTGTCCTCAACAAAGTTGATACCTTATGGGATGACCTTAAGAGCACTGATGCCATTAATTCAAGTGTTACAACTCAATGTAACTCTGCAGCTAAAATGCTGGGAGTTGGAATAGAAAACGTATTCCCTGTTTCAGCACAGAAAGGTTTACTTGCAAAGATCCGTCACGACACAGACTTATTGGCTAAAAGCAATATTCTATCTTTAGAATCTATTCTTGCGCAGGATATTTTGCCGCAAAAACAACAAATTGTTCGTAATAGTATAGTTGCTGAAATTGGCGGTATGGCTGAAGAATCACGCAATTTAATTTCATCTCGACTCAATGACACGAATAAACAGTTAAAAGAACTCGCTGGTTTAAGTGGCAAGAATGAAGATGTTATTGGTCACTTGATGAAGAAAACACGTGAAGAGCAAACTGTTTATCACAAAAGTGTAGAAAGTTTTCAAACTAACAAAAAATCATTCACAGAACAGCATCAACACCTTATGCAAACTTTAAGTTTGACAGAACTTGATGCCTTGATGGCGAAAACACGTAAAGACATGACCGGCACCTGGACCACTAAAGGTTTAAAAGGCGGCATGGAAGATTTCTTCAAAATTATTTCCACGTCTATCACTTCTGCCTCGCAACAAGCTGATAAGGTAAATATGTTGCTACAAACTATTTACCGCACATTTAACCAAGAGCATGGCTTAACGGATGTTAAACCTAAATTATTTAGCATGGGTAAATACAGGCGTGATTTAGAACGCTTAAGCAATGAAGCCGAAGCTTATCGTAGCAGTGCAAAAATGGCGGCAACCGAGCAAGCCTTTGTTGTTAAAAAATTCTTTATTTCAATGGTAAGCCACGCGCGTAATACTTTCTTCCAGGCACATCAGGAAGTTGAAGCATGGGGCAAAGCCGGTATGGCGCCATTGGTTGCGCGAATTAAAGAACACCGGAACCAAATGGAGAAACGCTTAGAAAGCTTGCGTAAAATTAATGAGTCTCGCGATACATTGCAAACACGCATTACTGAACTGGAAACAGCTGCTGAAGCACTCAATATTCAACTTGCCGATTTAAACATGCTGTCTGATACCTTAAATCGACCTCTCGATGATTTCATTACGAATGGGAATAATGCACAAGTCGCCTAAATAATACCCCTTCATTATGCAGTATTTTAAGCCCATCTTTTGATGGGCTTTTCACTTATAAAAACTACAACTATCAAAATTATTATTCCTGTCAATTGGGTAAAACCAACTATTGTTGTCTATATTTAGATCACAACAATTACAAGGAGTAACTATTATGGCTTTATCTCGACTAATCGTGCGTTTTTTAGGTGTAGCAATACTTTTGAGTTTGCCGTTTAGTAGTAATGCTGAAAACATTACGAAGTTTGGAGATTACGTAATCCATCATACTGCTCTACCGACTGATATATTGTTACCGGAAGTTGCTCGTGCTTATAAAATTAAGCGCAGTAAAGATCGCGGCATGATAAATATTGTTGTGCAACATAAGGGAAAAGGCACTAACGCGAAAGTCACAGGAACAGGCAGCAATCTAAATGCACAGTTAAAACATTTACAATTTAATGAAATAAAAGAGGGCGATGTGACTTATTACATTTCGACCTTCAGGGTAACCCATAAAGAAGTCATCACCTTTAAAATTGATGTTCAGCCTGTGGGATCAAATGCAACACATACCGTTAAATTCAAGAAAGAATTTTACACTCACTAAATATCATTGAGGCAAGTGCTACGTTAACATTTTTCGTAGCACTCCTCCGATACTACGCGATCCCCACGAAATTAATAAAATTGATCAAAAACAACAACTTAGTAAAAAATCTGTTAATACAAGATTAAAAACCACGTCATTGCACTTAATGAACCGCTCAGCGGTTCATTAAGTGCAATGACCGGGTATGCCAGATTTCGTGGGGATACCTCAGGCTCCGATACCATTATTTTTCTTCCTTTACCTCTAAAATTCATCTTGCAATTTAAGTTTATAAAAACCATAAGAAAAAATATTGTATAATGCGTATTTAAAATTTTGAGAAGTTAAGTCAATGAGCATCGAAAAAGAATTACATGTCCGTAGTGAATCAAAATGTGAGTTATGTTCCGCTACAGATAATTTGTCAGTATATGAAATCCCACCCGAATTTAATGGCACAATAGATCAAGCTGTTTTAATTTGCTCGACATGTCATGAGCAAATTAATGAACCAGAAAAGATCGATGTCAATCACTGGCGTTGCCTGAACGACAGTATGTGGAGTCCGATTCCAGCGGTTCAAGTTATGGCCTGGCGTATGCTAACGCGCTTAAGCAGCGAAGGCTGGCCACAGGATTTACTCGATATGCTCTATCTTGATGATGATACTTTGGCCTGGGCTAAAGCGAATGGAGATGGCCTAAGTGAAGATAGTGAGAGCGATGAGATCAAGCATCGTGATAGTAATGGTGCTGTATTAGAAGCCGGTGACACGGTTACCTTGATTAAAGATCTTAATGTAAAAGGGGCAAACTTCACCGCAAAACAAGGAACGGCTGTACGTAAAATTTCACTCGTTCCGGATAATCCTGAACACATTGAAGGTAAGGTAAATGGTCAGCAGATTGTTATCCTGACTCAGTTTGTTAAGAAATCAAATTAACGAGCAAGGTCCCTTAACGCCAGACTTAAATTAAACCTCGATAGAACATAACACCTGCAAAAATCATAATCATGACTCCGGCAACCTGCCTGACCCAGGGTTGCTGGATAAATTGATTTAAGGTTGAAGCAAACACCCCCATCAATAATAAATTAGGCAATGTGCCTAAACCAAAACTCAACATTAACAAGCCACCTTCCAGTGGGCTCTGTGTTGATATGGTCCAGATGATTACACTATAAACTAAACCACAAGGCAGCCAGCCCCACACCAGTCCTAATGTAAAAGCTTGTCGGTAAGTTGTTACTGGCATAAAGCGCCGACCGATGGGTTCAAGCCTTTGCCAAATAACTTTACCGCCGAAGCGTTCAACATTCGCAAGAATACGCCACCAGCCGGCAACGTATAAACCCAGGGCAAGCATAAATACAGCTGCGATAATTTCTAATGTTTGCTGAATTGCGTAAATTTTAAATAAATGACTTCCCAACCAGCCCACTCCGCCCATTAATATACCGGCAAGTATGTAACTGCCAATACGTCCTGCGTTATAAGACAAGAGATAAGGTAAAGCTATTCGTGTATTTTGCTGAGCAGAATTTTCTGAAGATGGGCCGAGACCTAAGCACAGTGCACCTACAATGCCGCCACACATGCCCACGCAATGCACACCACCAAAAAGACCAACAAGAAATGCTGCGATATAAGAAACATCTACTTCCATTAGCTTTGGTTACTTTCATTTTGATGGTTCATTAAGTAAATGACCATCAGCTCGTTTTAGTTACATTTTGATGGTTCATTAAGTAAATGACCATCAAAATAGCCGGGATGCCCAGAGCCGCGGCATAGCCAAAGAAAAAGATATAACCCTGTGCATCAATGACCATCCCGGAGAAACCTGAAATAAATTTAGGCCCCAATGTCATAAGCGAACTAAACAAGGCGTATTGCGTTGCAGTATAAGCTTTATTGGTCAGTGAAGATAAATAAGCAATAAATGCCGTGCTCGCCAGTCCACCTGAAAAATTATCGCTGCTTAATACAATGGTTAAACCAATAATGCTATGTCCATTGCCCGCGAGTAATGCAAACATCAAGTTAGTTAACGAAACAAGGATGGCACCTAATAGTAAAATACGTAATATGCCATAACGCACAACAAGCACACCGCCAACAAAGGCCCCCATTAATGTCATGATCACACCAAATATTTTTGCTATGTTCGCAATTTCGATAACACTAAACCCCATATCAATGTAAAAAGGATGTGTCATATTGGCTAAAACAATATCGCTGATACGATAAATACCAATAAATAAAAGAACAAATAAAGCTTGTTTCGAATTACGCTGAAAGAAATCGGTAAAAGGGCAAATCACTGCACCAATGAACCACGCGACAGGGGTACGCAATAGTTCAGGCACATGCGCTGCAGATTCCAAAAAATCGATCACCCGTTTTTCCTGTAAATATGTTTGCTGGTTAATATTCCGTTCAGGTTCACTGATAAGTAAAACTGTCACTATACCCACCGTCATGAACGCAGCCATCACCATATATGCAACCGTCCAGGAAAAATATTCTGAAATATAAAGAGCAGCGGCACCTGCCACTAATGCTGCAGCAATACGCCAGCCGGCCTGATACGTCGCGGCCATCGCACCTTGATATTCATCTTTAACTGCTTCAATACGATAGGCATCAATGACAATGTCTTGCGTCGCAGATGAAAATGCAACTAATAAAGAAAACAATGCCATTTGAGTAATATATTGCGAAGGATCAGTCCAGGCCATGCCAAGTAGACCAGCAATAATCCCTGCTTGAGCCAGCAGCATCCAGCTACGACGTTGACCTAATAGATTTGAAATAAAAGGCAATGGGAGGCGATCAACAATAGGCGCCCAGAAAATTTTAATTGAGTAGGTAATGCCTATCCAGGCAAAAAAACCAATGATTGTTTTTGATATACCAATTTGGCGCAACCAGGTTGATAATGTAGTGAAGACTAATGGAAAAGGTAATCCGGCAGCAAAACCTAAAAATAACATCGCGATGACGCGACGATTTAAATAAACATGAAAAGCATTAAACCAACTGGTTTTAGGTGTTAAATCAATTTGTGATTGCATGTTGATCCATATCAAGTAATTTATATGACTTTACCACTTTACGCTGCCAAAGTTATTCTAAAGTAAAAGAAAATTTCTAAATATGTTATATATGGAATATATAGAATTTGGAGATTAATAATGCAAAAGAAACACCGCATAATCCTTATCACTTCGATAGCCATAGTTGTGAGTATATTACTCTTTACATGGGTAAAACGTCCTAAACCGGTTGCGGTCATTATTGCTCCTGCTGATCAGGGTGAAGTACAACGCACTGTTACGAATACACGTGCAGGCACATTAAAAGCTTGCCGCCGTGCAGGTTTATCACCGGCCATTGGCGGACAAATTTCTCGTTTACCGGTAAAAGAAGGCGATAAAGTAAAACAAGATCAAATACTATTGGAATTGTGGAACGATGATATCAGCGCACAAGTTTCATTAGCTAAAAGTGAAATTCTCGCGAGTGAATCTCGTATTAAAGAAGCCTGTGTCATTGCAAAAGTCGCCGAGAAAGAAGCTTCACGACAAACACAATTATTAAAAAAAGGGCTCGCTTCAGATGGTAGCGCTGAACGTGCGGTCGGTGATGCTGAAGCCCGACAAGCAGCTTGTCAGGCAGCAAAATCCTCTGCTGAAGTCAGTCGTGCCAGATTATCCGTTGCACAAGCGTCCCTTGAGCGCACTCAACTTAAAGCACCTTTCGATGGTACCGTTGCAGAAGTGACCGGTGAACTGGGTGAATTTGTTACCCCTTCTCCTATCGGGGTACCTACCCCACCTGCCGTCGATATTATTGATACGACTTGTCTTTATGTGCTCGCACCAATCGACGAAGTCGATGCACCTGAAATAAAAGCTGAGATGCCTGCGCGTATATCACTGGATGCCTACAATAAACAATTCTTTAACGGCAAAGTCAGACGTATAGCACCTTATGTATTAGATAGAGAAAAACAAGCGCGTACCGTTGATATCGAAGTTGAATTTATCATCGAAAACGATAATCACAATATGCTACCGGGTTATAGTGCTGACGTAGAAGTTATTCTTGATTCTCATGCCAATGTTATTCGTATTCCTACCGAAGCGCTTCTCGAAGGTCAAAAAGTTTTAGTTTATGACAAAGAAGCTAAAAACATTCACGAAAGAGAAATTAAAACTGGCTTAACCAACTGGAAATATACTGAAGTACTTGAAGGTCTTGAAGCGGGAGAAAATATTGTCACTTCAATTGATCGTGACGGAGTGGTTGATGGTGCCAGTGTAAAAATTGAAACTGACAAGAAATAGTTTTTATTATGATCAAACTCAATAATATTCAACGTAATTTCCTGGTTGGCAACCAAACTGTGCATGCACTCGACAATATTAATTTAACCATCAATGATGGTGAATATGTATCCGTTATGGGACCATCCGGTTCAGGTAAATCTACTTTACTCAACTTATTAGGTTTACTCGATAGCCCAACTGAAGGAAGTTACTTTCTTAACGGACGTAATGTCACTGAACTCGATGAAAATGAGCAAGCCATGACACGCAACCAGAATATTGGTTTTGTATTTCAGGTATTCCATTTAATTCCACGCTTAACTGCTGCTGAAAATATTGAACTACCTTTAGTGCTTGCAGGAATATCAGAATCTGTAAGAAAAGAACGTGTTCATCATGCATTAGAGTCAATGAAATTATTAGATCGTGCTCACCACAAACCACAAGAGCTTTCAGGTGGGCAACGCCAGCGTGTCGCCATTGCACGTGCCACTATTACCGAACCTTCAATATTACTTGCAGATGAACCAACAGGTAACCTCGATCAAAAATCAGGACTCAATGTTATTGAAACCCTGGAGCTGCTTAACCAAAAAGGTATTACCCTGATTGTGGTTACACATGATGCCGCTTTGGGTGCACGTTCAACGCGCTCAATAGGAATGATCGATGGACGAATAGACTCTGATAGTGTCGATAAAAAATCCGCTAATCATTCAGGTAACTCACCAGGCGAAAGTGATGTTACTCACACGTGATGCTATTCAGTTTTCCTGGCAAGCATTAAGCGCAAATACTACGCGCACTTTTCTTATGCTGCTGGCAATGAGTATCGGTGTGGGTTCCGTTGTGATATTAACTGCACTTGGTGAAGGTGCGCGAAATTATGTGACGGCTGAATTCTCCGCGCTAGGAACTAACCTTGTTATTATTATTCCCGGAAAAAATGAAACCAGTGGTGATAACCCGATGGGGCTCATTGGTATTACAGAAAGAGACCTGACCATTGATGACGCAGTTGCCCTTACTCGTCATCCAAAGGTTAGCCGCATAGCCCCATTAAATATTGGTGGTGCTGAAGTCGCCTGGCAAAGCCGTAAACGTGAAGTCAGCGTCATGGGGACAAGTCATGAATTTCAAAAAATACGTCAATGGGAAGTTGCGCAAGGAAAATTTTTACCCAAGATAGAGCTTAGCCGGGGAAGCTCGGTCTGTGTCATAGGCTCAGAACTGCGTAATGAAATTTTTGGTGCGCATGCAGCTTTAGGCCAGTGGCTGCGTATTGGTGATCGTCGTTTTCGTGTCATTGGCGTTCTTGATTCAGAAGGTCAATCCATGGGAATGAACGTGGGCGATTCAGTTTATATTCCAGTTGCCTCAGCACAAGCATTATTTAATGTACCGGCTTTATTCAGAATATTTGTTGAAGTGAAAACACGTGAAGCCATACCTAAAGTTATTACATTTATTAAAAGTACATTAAAAGAACGTCACCAGGGCGTGGAAGATGTCACCGTCATTACACAGGATGCGATGCTTGCAACCTTTGACCGGATACTCAGTGCTCTCACCTATGCTGTTGCTGGCATAGCTGCAATTAGCCTTTTTGTTGCCGGCATACTCATTATGAATGTTATGTTAGTCACTGTTTCACAGCGCACGAATGAGATTGGTTTATTAAAATCTTTAGGTGCATCATCCAAAGCAATTTTAAATCTCATATTAATTGAAGCTATATTACTTTCTGCACTCGGTGCATTAGTCGGATTAGTATTAGGTCAGCTTGGCTGCTGGGGGATTCGCTCTGCCTTTCCTGATTTACCCGCTTATCCCCCGGCATGGGCAACAATCGCTTCGATATTAGTTGCGCTTATCACCGGTGTTTTATTTAGCTTGTTACCCGCTAAAAAAGCAGCCCAACTTAATCCTGTTATTGCCTTGTCTAAACGGTAAGGATGAATCTTAGTTATGTTTATTAAAGATTTCATACGGCTAACCGGCACTTCAGTGCTGGCTCATAAGCTGAGAAGCTTTTTAACCATGCTAGGTATATCTGTGGGTATTACCGCGGTAGTTTTACTCACCTCTATTGGGGAAGGTTTATACCAGTTTGTACTTTCAGAATTCAGCCAGTTCGGTACTAACCTTATTGCTGTTACTCCAGGAAAAGTATCTACACATGGAATGAGTATGGGTGCATTTGGTAGCGTACGTCCTCTTACAATAGAAGATGCTGAAGCATTAAAAAAACTCTCTTCAGCTAAATCCGTTGTACCCGTAGTACAAGGTAATGCCGAAGTTGAAGGTAATGACCGCACACGTCGAACGACCGTCTTTGGTGTTGGTTCTGACTTCCCCATTACATTTAATATAAAAATACATGGAGGACGATTTTTACCTGATGAAGATCCTACTGCACCTCGTGCCTTTGTTGTCCTCGGTGCTAAAGTTAAGAAAGAACTCTTTGGCAACCTTAACCCTTTAGGTAAACGTATGCGTATCGGCGGTGATCGATATCGCATCATCGGCTTTCTGGAATCAAAGGGACAAATACTCGGCTTTGATTTAGATGACACTGTCTATATACCTACCGCACGAGGCCTTGATTTATATAATCGTGAAGGCCTGATGGAAATTGACATAACCTACAAAGAAGGTGCAAATACAGAAAAAGTTATTGCAGGCATAAAACGCATACTCGAAGCTCGTCATGGTAAAGAAGATTTCACCATTACCACACAGGAACAAATGTTGGATGTACTGGGTTCGATTTTAAATGTCTTAACCTTTGCTGTTGGTGCGATAGGGAGTATTTCTTTACTGGTCGGTGGCATCGGTATTATTACGATTATGACCATCAGCGTGAATGAGCGCACAACAGAAATTGGATTATTACGTGCTCTAGGGGCTAAACAATCTCAAATCTTATCGCTATTTTTAGGTGAAGCCATTGTATTAGCGGCTATTGGTGGAGCAAGTGGCTTATTACTTGGAATTGGGATCGCCCAACTTCTTCATGCCGCCTTACCTGCATTACCTGTGCATACACCCTGGACTTTTGTATTCATGGCCGAAGGACTTGCAATATTAATTGGATTATTAGCAGGCGTATTACCTGCGCGGCGTGCGGCAAAACTTGACCCGGTTGAAGCACTCCGTTCAGAGTAGAAATATGATTTATCGTAGAGGACGCTAAGGTAAAGAATATTTTAGTTAGAGTCTTTAATTATTGGAATAGATGTACTGGAGTTTAAGGATCGTTCGGTTGTACTTGAACCAAATAAACTTTGCGTACTCTGCACCTTAGCGTCCTTTGCCTTGATTACTTATAACAACTATTTAATTTCAAAATCATAATCAATAGTCAGTGGCGCATGATCGGAAAACCATGTCTCTTTATACACTGATGCTTTTTTAATTTTTCCTTTTAATCCCGGTGTAACAAGATGGTAGTCAATCCGCCATCCGACATTATTCGCCCGCGCATTACCGCGATTTGACCACCAGGTATATTCACCGGCATTTTTATTCACTTCACGAAAGGCATCAATATAACCCACTTCGTCTAAGGCCTTATCCATCCAGGCATGATCTTCAGGAGTACAGCCAGAATTTTTCTGATTGCTTTTCCAGTTGGTAATATCAATTTCTTTATGTACGATATTTAAGTCACCACAAATCACAAACTCACGACGTTTTCGTTTCATCACTTTCATTTCTTCAAGCAATTGATCCATAAACTTAAGTTTATTTTGATGGCGCTCCGGGCTTGATGATCCCGATGGCAAATAAAGTGATGCCACGGTAAGTTCATTAAACTCAGCCTGAATCCAACGACCTTCCGTATCAGCATGATCAAAGCCTAACCCCGTAGTGACTTTATTGGGTTTGATTTTGCTGTAAATCGCGACACCGCTATAGCCTTTTTTCACAGCATCAAAGTAATAGCAATGGTAGCCCTCGGGATAAAATATCGAATTATCCAGCTGATGTTCCTGCGCTTTAGTTTCCTGAATGCAAATCACATCTGCACGTTGTTTTTTCATCCAGTCAAAAAAGCCCTTGCGCTCCGCCGCACGGATACCATTCACATTTGCTGTAATAATTCGCATTACTCGTTATCCAATTCTGTTGATAAAACGTGTATCATACACGACCTGAGACTCCACCTGTATATCGAATTAAACTCAACGGAAACAATCATGCGCGATTATCAAAAAGACTTTATCGAATTTGCTATTAAAAACGACGTCCTTCGCTTTGGCGAATTCACTTTAAAATCAGGCCGCGTGAGCCCTTATTTTTTTAATGCCGGTTTATTTAACAGCGGTGAAGCGCTGGCCAAACTTGGTCAATACTATGCAGCCGCAATTGCTGAAAGTGATGTGAAATTTGATGTTTTATTTGGCCCAGCCTATAAAGGCATCCCACTTGCCACAACGTGTGCCGTTGCACTCTATGAACATCAAAATACCAATATTCCGTATAGCTTTAACAGGAAGGAAGCCAAAGCTCATGGTGAAGGGGGTAATATTGTGGGTGCAGCTTTAGAAGGTGACATTCTTATTATTGATGATGTCATCACTGCCGGTACCGCTATTCGTGAATCAATGGATATTATCGCGGCGGCAAATGCAAAACCTGCCGGTGTGATTATTGCGCTTGATCGCCAGGAAAAAGGCACAGGTGAACTTTCTGCCATCCAGGAAGTTGAACAACAATATAATATTCCTGTGCTCAGTATTATCAAACTCGAACATTTAATTACCTACATTGAAGGCAATGCCGACTTTGCCCAGTATTTAGATAAAGTAAAAGCGTACCGTGATCAATACGGTATTTAATAACTATTCTACCGGTAAATATTGACTATGGATTTTACAAAAATAACAGAACACATGATTGATCAGAGCCTGATATGGCTGCCAAAGATTGCTGCCGTTGTGTTTATTTTTCTACTATTCTTTGTTTTATCCAAGTTTGTTAAACGCCTGATTATTAAAATAGCGGCAAAACTCAATTTTGATCCGCACCTTACAAAATTCTTTGCTCAAATTAGTCGGGTAATATTTATTCTATTAGGCCTGGTTACGGCACTAGGCACGATCGGAATTAATATTTCGGCTTTAGTTGCAGGTTTAGGCTTAACCGGCTTTGCCCTGGGTTTTGCCTTTAAAGATATTATTTCAAATATTCTATCCGGTGTATTAATTTTACTTTATCGTCCTTTTGTAGCCGGCGATAAAATAAAAGTAGCAGGATTTGAGGGTGAGGTTATTTCTATTGATTTACGTTATACCAAGCTCAATTCAGAGGAAGGAATAGCATTAATACCCAACTCAAAATGTTTTTCTGATCCCGTTGTGGTTTATTCTGAAGATTAAACATCTTATTTCTGCTATCAACTGTAACTTATACTGCCCGTTAGCAGTTATTAACTGCTAATTATTGTTTGGCGGCTTCCTCTAATTTCTCATCCCATTTTTCCAGAATAAATTCCAGGCAACTTGATTCCTGGTTCATTTTCGCCATTTTTTCAATAACCATACGATCAACCTGATAAAGTAAATCTTGTATCGGCGGTAGACTTGGATCAGGTCGAAAAACCCATGAATTGTTTTTCAAATATCCCTGCGCTTCAATTAGCATGCGCGTAAAAATATCGACGACTTTATTATTAATATTTCCATTCCAACCCGGCATCCCAGCTGCACGGTAAAACAAAGAAATTAATTCTCGTAATTGTTCTTCTTCAGATAGCTGTGTCATTATTTTTTACCACGATAGTCATTTTATTCGATAGCAAACTCAATTCGTTCATTAAGCTGTTCAACGGCTTTTTTTGCACAGTCGGCATCTTTATCACCACCCGGTGCTCCACTTACACCGATAGCGCCAATGTTATAACCACCAGCAACAATTTTGATTCCACCTTCCATCACAATAAGTCCATTTATATGGTTAAGCTCTTGCTGAATATCACCACGCGCTTTACGAAATACACCGCTGTCTGTCCAGGCCATGACTGTCATATTAGCTTTGCGTTCAGCAATTTCTAATGTGAAACGTGCAGCAGCATCATCTCTTAACGCAGCGCGCATTAAGCCATGACGATCAACGACCACGGCACTGACACTATAGCCACCCTTTCGGCAAATTAGCACAGCGGCATTCACAATATCGCGAGCTAATTCCATGCCTATACTTTTGTCCATGACGACATCTTTTGCATAAACAGTGTTACTCGCGAGCAATAAAACAAAAGCAAATCCCGGCTTAAATAAATTAAAAATCTTCATGCTCATCTCTCCTTTCTTAGCTTTAAATTTTTACCCAATTATCAGCTTAAATCCTACCAGTAAAGTGATCACTTCATATACTGACTTGATCCATTTATTACCCTTAATAATAGCGAAGTGTGCACCCACATATCCACCAAGTACTGAGGCAACCAGTAAAATCGGCACCCAATCCCAGCGAATCGGTCCCTGCAATCCCAGCGTTAACGCCCCAGTACCATTCCAGAATAAGCCTACAAGAATGAGTGTATATGCAATGGCGTGTTTATAATCAAAACCAAACCAGCGTACCAGCCAAAGCGTCACAAATAAGCCTGTTCCGGAGGTTAAGGAACCATTTAGCACACCAATTAAGAATAATACAAAAAAGCCGATTAAATTATGAAGCCAATCACCTCCTACTTTCTCAATACTTTGTCCCAATTCCCTGTGTAAGATGGAATACAAGCCTAAACCTAATGTCAGCAATCCTAAAGCGAGTTCAGCAGGACGTTCAGGAATATGCACTATCACAAGCGCGCCTAAAATTACCCCAGGCAAACCACTACTCAAAATTAACAAGGAAAAACGCCAATTTAAGCTTCCTTCCCTAAAGTGTCGGGTGGTTGCGCCGATACCTAAAGCAACACTGGCTAATTTATGCGTCGCCAGCGCAACACTAAACGGCAGTCCAAGGAAAATAAGCAGGGGCAGCTGAAGTAATCCTGCACCACCGCCAGCAAAGGCAGAAAAGGCGTTGGCAATGAATGAAATGAGAAAGAGTACTATGCTGTCTGTCACAAAATCTGCTACTTTATATTAACTATGTTAAGCATCAGTGTAATTTGAAACGCTTCTGAATAACAGAATACACTTACAAAATACACTAAACATCACCACCAAATTTAAATTAAAGAATACTATGACTACGATTATGAAAAAATTATTATCATCTCTTAATCTCACTGCATTTAATCTTACTACCCTTACATTGATAAGTATTTTCATCTCGCAACCTGTTATGGCGGCAGGAAAGATAAAATGCTGGAGAAATAATGAAGGCACTCGAGAATGTGGTACCTATGTCCCACCTGAATATTCTCAAAAAAGAACTGAAGAACGCGATCAGTCTGGCCGGGTAATTAATGTTGAGAAGCGCGCTAAAACTGAAGCTGAACTCGCTGAAATAGCCCGCCAGGAAGAATTGAAAAAAATTGAAGATGCCAGGCGTGCCGAACAAAAGAAAAAAGATGATATTTTGTTAAAAACGTTTTCAACAGAGCGTGATATCAATATGTTACGTGACAGTAAGATTAATGTAATTGAAGGCATTCTTACTGTAACCAACAGTAATAACAAAGCGCTAATGAAAAAGCTGGAAATCATGCAAAAGCAAGCCGCAAATGCTGAACGCCGCGGTCAAAAAGCACCTGAAAATATTGTTTCCGATATTAAAGCCATTGAAGAACGGTTAAAAAATAATATGGCATCGATAAAAGAAAAACGTAATGAGCAACAGGATATTTGCAATACGTTTGCGAAAGACTTACAGCACTTTCGACAGCTGAAGGGTCAGAGTGCTAAACCACAAAAAGGAAAAGCTGAAAATGAAGCTAATCCAACGACAGCATCAAAGATATGTAACACATCTGAAGATAATAAAGTAACAGAAGATAACAAGCCGGCTACAACAGTTAAAAAATAATATTATGTAAACATTTTGATAAGCAACGTCCATTGATTATTCCAGTTTTCAATGGGTGAACGCTTAAAGCCTGAACGAACAAACTGAATAATACGCCCTTCGACTACAGCAAGTAATAAATTGGCCTGAGCCTGAACAGGCGCAGCTAACACTAACTCTTTATTCATTTCACCTTCGCGTAAAACCTGCTTGAGCTGAGTCTCAAGTCTTTCATAAAACTGGCTTACGCGCAGACGCAAACGTTCTGTTTCACCGGTTAATACGTCTCCGCTTAATATTCGTGTTAAACCGGGATTACGTTCAGAGAAACCTAATAATAATGAAAGAATATTTTCACAACGTTTTAACGATGAGTCTTGTTCTTTAAGAATACGATTTATTAAACTAAAAATACTTTCTTCTATGAATTCAATTAAACCTTCAAACATTTTAGCTTTGCTAGGAAAATGGCGATAAAGTGCTGCTTCTGAAACACCTACCGCCCGTGCCAGACCCGCGGTTGTAATCCGTTCGCCTGGATTCATTTCGAGTTCATGAGCCAACGCTTCTAAAATCTGTTGTCGGCGTGAAGGTTTTTTTTCATTCTCAGTCATAGTGATAACCTTTTATTCCTAAGCTTTAATAGTTGTTAACCCTTGATTAAGGTACCTACACCTTCATCAGTAAGAAGCTCAAGTAATACGGCATGCTCAACCCGACCATCTATTATTTGTGCTGTTTGCACCCCTGACTTAACCGCATCAATTGCACAGGCAATTTTAGGCAGCATACCGCCATAAATCGTTTCATTATCAATCAACTCTTGAACCTGGTTGGCAGTTAAACCTGTTAACAGCTTACCATCTTTATCTAAAACACCCGGGGTGTTTGTCAGCAACATGAGTTTTTCTGCATTCAGTGCAATGGACATTTTCCCGGCAACTAAATCGGCATTAATGTTATATGATTGTCCATCACTACAAACACCAATCGGCGCAATAACGGGAATAAAATCTCCCTTCATCAACATATGGACAATTGAAGCATCAATACTTTCAACTTCGCCTACATGGCCGATGTCTATAATTTCTGTAGTGTTCATCTCGGGTGCAGAATCTTCAAAACGCATTTTACGTGCATTAATCAGGCCGCCATCTTTACCGGTTAACCCAACCGCATGACCACCTTGCTGATTGATTAAATTAACAATATCTTTGTTAACCTGACCACCCAATACCATTTCAACAATGTCCATGGTTTCAGAATCGGTCACACGCATACCTTGAACAAAATGACTTTCTTTACCGATTTGTTTTAGCATGTTACCAATTTGTGGGCCGCCACCATGAACAACAACAGGATTCATACCCACTAATTTCATTAAAACAATGTCACGTGCAAAACCCTGTTTTAATGACTCGTCCACCATGGCATTGCCACCATATTTAATTACAATGGTTTTACCCTGGAAACGACGAATATAAGGCAAGGCCTCTGTTAGTACATTGGCAATATTTGCTGCAGAAGATAATTCTAAACTCATATTTTTTTCTTTTTTATAAATAAATGATTAAACTTTAAAATGGAAGTTGTATGTCAGGCTGAATGCTAGTCAATACTTCACGGAATTTTGCCTGCACATCTGCCATGGCTTTTTTGTTCTGTCCTTCAAAACGTAACACCAAACACGGCGTAGTATTTGAGGCACGAACTAAGCCCCATCCTTTATTGTAATCAACACGAATGCCATCAATCAACGTGACTTCAGCATCAGTGAACGAAGTCGCTTTTGCAGTTAATTTTTCAATAAACTTAAAGTGCTCACCTTCTGGCATATTAATTTTTAATTCTGGCGTATTAATTGAATCTGGCAAACTTGCAAAAACAACACGTGGTTGACGCAGTTGTGCTGACATAATTTCCAATAAACGTGCAGCTGAATATAAGGCATCATCAAAACCATACCATTTTTCTTTAAAAAATATGTGTCCGCTCATTTCACCTGCTAACAAGGCTTTGGTCTCTTTCATTTTAGCTTTAATCAATGAGTGTCCGGTTTTCCACATTAATGGCTTCCCGCCTTCTTCTTCAATAACAGTACGCAAATTACTGCTGCATTTAATGTCATAAATAATATTCGCACCGGGGTTACGTGATAATACGTCTTTAGCAAACAACATCATTAATCTATCTGGCCAGATCACTTTACCATCACCACTGACGACACCAATACGATCGCCATCACCATCAAATGCAAGCCCCATATCCGCATTTTGTTTTTTTACTTCGGCAATCAGGTCCGCCAGGTTTTCAGGCTGGCTGGGATCAGGATGATGATTGGGGAAAGTACCATCAACTTCACAAAACAACGGGATAACATCACATCCGAGCTTGGTAAATAATTGAGGAGCTACAGCACCGGCAACACCGTTACCGCAGTCAATCACGATTTTCATTTTCCGCTTTAAGGTGATGTCGCGTGCTACACGCTCAATATACTTATCTAATACTTTCTCATTTGCATAACTCCCTTCACCCGCACTTAATTGCCCGGTAACAATTAACTGACGCAAACGTTGGATAGTATCACCCGACAATGTTTCTCCACCTAACACCATCTTGATGCCATTATAATTTGGCGGGTTGTGACTTCCGGTTAACATCACACCTGTTCCGTTTGTTAGCTCAGCTGCAGCGTAATAAAGTGCAGGTGTCGGCAGCATGCCGATATCAATCACTTTAAGCCCAGCAGCCATTATGCCCTTGACTAATGCCTGACCTAACTCAGGGCCAGATAAACGACCATCACGTGCAAACACTATGGAATCAAGGCCTCGATTCTTCGCTTCTGTGCCAATCGCCTGACCAATAAGTAAAATATTTTCAACTGTTAGTGTTTGCCCAACAATGCCGCGAATATCATAGGCTTTAAAAATTTCTTCGGGCAAAAGCGGCAGATTGGCAGGAGGCGTTGCTTTAGACTCTACAGCTGTACTTGCCTTTGAGCTATCAAGTGAATCAAGCTGCGCCATTGCTGATTCATCATCTAACTCTTCAAGCTGAATGGAATCTTTTGACATAAACATCGGATCTGCATCAGGTAAGGAAGACTGTGTTGATTTAGAATTTTTATTGTCTTCTGCATCACGCTCACGATCAAAGTTAGCCTGGTCAACACGTATATTACTTACCTGGCTTGCGGCAAGCTTAAATTCTGTCAGGCTAAAATCAAACTGATGTTTTTTAACTCCTTTTAACGTTCCGGTAACCAGCATCAGGTATTTATCTAAATCATTGGTCAATTCATTATGGAGTAGCCGACGCAATACAAAAACAACCACGCCCGATAACGTAATTCCCATTACCAGCGCAAACAGCATTCCCAAATTAAACGCACTGTCACTACCTACATAAGGTGCCCAGGTTTCAGCTTGCCAATGCGTTCCGGGAATATCAACAACGGAATGTGTGCCTTGCTTTGTTCCTGTGCCTGCTTTTGAGATCAAGTAATTTTTGCCGTCTTCGATCTTTTGATGAATCTCAAGAAATGAATCTCCGGCTACATTTTTAGTCCATTGATCCAATAGTGTTGAATCGACAGCTAACTGAATAAAGCCAACAACACTGCCACGCGAAGTCACTGCTTGCATAATATCGATATGCTGCTGAGTCCCTTCTATCTCATGCATTTCAACCAGCACTTGAGATGGTTCTTTACGGCTTTGGTTAACTAAATCCAGACAGGCATAAGTAAAATGAGGTTCAAAACTTAAATCGGGTTGAGTTGTATTGGCTGGCAACAAGCGCACACGTAATGCTTTTGGAAAAATAACTTTTAATTCTGAAGCGCGTTGTTCTAAAGCTTGTAAATTTTTTGTACTGAATATTTCTATTAACGCCGGATCGCGTGCCAGGCCATTTAGAGTCAGGCTATAAGTTTCAACCTGATTAGTAAATCTTAACGCAGCGTTTGTAGTTGTTGTGTCCGCCACGGTTTGACGCTGATTGGCAAGAGTACTAAGTGGATCTTGCTGACCAATATATAAACCTGCTGTCAGTACAAAAACAATCATTATAAATATTGCGACGCTTATTGAATTTATACTTAAACCTGTATTTTTTTTCTTTGCAGATGCTGTTTGCACTTTACTCAAAACTGTTACCCCAACAATTTATCAAATTAATTTTATTTAGTGATTCTAACCATGCCCTGTATGACCAAAACCACCTTCTGCTCGCTCACTTTCGTCAAAACTTTCAACAATATCAAACTTGGCCTGTACCACGGGAACAAACACTAACTGTGCCATGCGATCACCGATATTAATCGTAAAATTATCATGACCACGATTCCATACTGAAACAAACAACTGTCCCTGGTAATCCGAATCAATTAAACCAACTAGATTTCCTAATACAATGCCATGCTTATGACCTAAACCTGAGCGCGGTAAAATAACTGCCGCCATTGCATCATCATCAATGTGTATCGCCATACCTGTTGGCACCAGGTGTGTTTCGCCCGGTTTAATTTCTAAAGAATTATCTATGCATGCTCTTAAATCTAGTCCGGCAGAACCTGTTGTTGCATATTCAGGTAAAGGAATTTCTTTTCCTACACGCGGATCAAGAATTTTGAGTTTAATATTATGCATTTTAGTTATGACTCCAGCTTTTACTATCTGTAAATTTAAAAATTAATGGCTCTTTAATGAAATGATATTATTTTTATTATCGGTGTTTGTTTTATATAAAGAAAAGCGTTGCGAAATAAGTGCAATGAGCTGTCTTGCTAATTTTGTTTTACTCGCTAACTCTAACTTTACCTCCCCACCTTGCCAGTAAACATTAAGTTCATTTAAGTCGCTATTAAATGTACCTGCCGTTTTTTTAGCTAAGGGTCCAACCAGGTTAGCCACGATCATTTCAATATTTTTTTGTTCTAACTTGGTGCGGGCATAGGTTTCTACATTCTGCGTTTCCGCAGCAAAACCTACGCAAAATGTCTTGGTATATTCAGCTTTTACCGTGGCCAGAATGTCAGTGTTTTTTTCTAACTCTATCGTTAAACGCTCTTCTTTTTTCTTAATTTTATCTTGCTGCACTGTAACAGGGCGATAATCCGCAACCGCAGCAGTCGCCACAAATATATCTGCGGCTCCCACCTGCTCTTTTACCACAGCTTCCATGTCAGCCGCACTTTCAACATTAATTCGCTGCACACGATCAGGGCTTTCTAAACTGACCGGGCCACTGACTAAAATTACTTTTGCACCCGCTTCAACTGCCGCTTCTGCAATGGCATAGCCCATTTTGCCGGAACTGTGATTACTCAAATACCGTACCGGATCAAGCGCTTCCCGAGTCGGTCCGGCGGTAATAACAACCGTCAAACCACTTAAGCTGCCAACACTAAATAATTCAGCAATACGAGAAATAATCGTTTCACTATCAATCATGCGGCCTTCACCGATGTCACCGCAGGCCTGCTCGCCAGAATCGGGACCAATAAATAGGACGCCACGCTGCGCTAAAAGCCGGACATTATCCTGGGTCGCGGGGTCAGCCCACATATGCTTATTCATAGCCGGAGCAACCGCTAATGGGACGTCACTCGCCAAACAAATTGCATTTAATAATTCATCCGCCCGCCCCTGGGCTAAACTTGCAAGACTGTTTGCACTTGCCGGAGCAATTAAAATAACATCAGCCCAGCGTGCAAGTTCAATATGCCCCATCGCCGCTTCAGCTTCTTTATCGAGTAAATTTTCATAAACGGGGGAAGCGGATAAAGCCTGAAAAGTCAGCGGGGTCACAAAGGCTTTTGCTCCATCTGTCATAACAACTTTTACTTCCGCGCCTGCATCACGCAAACGACGGATAACATCCGCAGCCTTATAAGCCGCAATGCTGCCGGTGACACCGAGTAAAACCCTTTTATTTGTTAAGTGTTGCATAAAGACTATTCTAACAGATTAGTGAACATTCACATCGCACTATATACTATAGTCAGGTATCACTCAGCTGAGTAACTAAATTTTATAAATATTTAACATTTGCACTGATTGAGTAATCGTTTTTACCGATTTTGAACAGAAATTGACATGGAGGTCAAAATGCCAATCACCGACTGGCCAGAAGCCGAACGCCCACGTGAAAAATTAATTCTGCGCGGCGCAAATGCTTTATCTGATGCCGAACTTCTCGCCATATTCTTACGCACCGGCATCAAGGGTAAAACAGCCGTGGATCTGGCCCGAGACATCATTTCCCATTTTGATGGACTCAGAAATTTACTTCTGGCTGATAAAAATGCCTTTTGCCAATTTTCAGGTTTAGGTCAGGCAAAATTTGCCCAGCTTCAGGCTGTATTGGAGCTGTCTCGCCGTCACCTCAAAGAAACGCTGCAACGCGGTGAATTTCTACAAAACCCGCAAGCAACTCAAAACTATTTAACTGCACGACTTCGCGATTTGCCTTACGAGGTTTTTGCCTGCCTGTTTCTGGACAACCAGCATCGGGTTATCGAATTTGAAATCCTCTTTCAGGGGACCATCAACGGTGCCAGCGTGCATCCACGCGAAGTGGTGCGAAAAACACTAGAGCATAACGCTGCCGCACTGATTTTGGCGCATAATCACCCCTCCGGTATTGCCGAACCCAGCTCCGCAGACCGCCATATCACTAAAAAGTTGAGTGAAGCCCTCGATCTCATTGATGTCAGGGTGCTTGATCATATTGTGGTGGGTGATGGCGAATGTGTCGCTTTCTCTGAACGGGGCTGGATATAGAAAATCTTTACCCACAGAGGGCACGGAGGTTCACAGAGGGTAAAAATAAAAAATTTATTAAAAGTTCTTCTCTGTGTATCCCTGTGTCCTCCGTGGTTGATCTTTTTTCAATCAGAACTTGTATATTGGCTCTGATCTACGTAAAATCCCCGCTCTTTATCGCCGAGGCTCTTTCCTGTATTCCTCGGCTGAGCTGAATT
>JAPHTF010000087.1 GCA_026197095.1 Gammaproteobacteria bacterium | reverse complement strand
TGCTAAAATCATCTCGCTCTAACATACGAGCCACTGTATGTTTTGCTGCCAACTGAATTAAGTCTGTTGGACTCATCGCATTCATCCAGCTTGAATTAAACATCACCAGGGTTTTTTCTGGATCCAGGATTTTAAATATTTGCTGCTCATATGAGCGCGCATTCTCGATAACATCATCACGAGTTAAAGGTGGGCGCGTGGCACTTTTACCGGTTGGATCACCAATCATTCCAGTGAAATCACCAATTAGAAACAAAACCTCATGCCCGAGATCCTGAAACTGACGCAGCTTATTGATTAAAACCGTATGTCCCAAGTGCAAATCAGGTGCAGTTGGATCAAAACCGGCTTTAATTCTTAATGGTTTGTTTTTCTTAAGTTTTTCAACCAGTTCAGCTTCTAATAAAATTTCATCGGCGCCGCGTTTAATTATTGCTAAGCTCTCTTCAAGTGATGACATGTAATTCTTTTCCTAGTCCCAAGATAACCCATTTAAAAATTTAGGAAGGCCAGTTTTCCTCCCCAGTAAAACAGCGTAGATTAGCATATTGCCCAGCCTGGATCTTTACAGAAATGCCGCGTTATTTAGTGATAATAACAAAACACGAAAATGTGATTAGTTTCCTTCACATACAATAATAATCGCCATTAGTATTTGACCCCAAGAGGCCATTCGGCTATCTTTACATAAAAATAACTAAAAGTTGAATAAAATCCGTGAATTACAACTCATTCTTAACACGAGACTATAAGTTACTGGGACAACCGCCAGCGCCGCAGAAACGTCCGCCATTTACGCGATTACACGCTGTTATCGTTATAGCGGCTATTATGTTCATTATCACCTTGGCCAGTTTTTTCTCTAATAATGTAGAAGCAACCCGCAATATACAACAACCTCAATTAATCCAGCTTAATGAACAGACTTTGAGTCAAATTCATACATCGCTAACGACTCACCATAGTAAAGAAGACAAATTTCAGCCTATACCACTTAATGAAAACGTGTCACAAGAACAAGAACAGCAAATTGAAGTAAGCCCAGTTTTAAAACAAACAATGATAAAAATTAAATCGGGTCACTCTCTTTCCGCCATTTTTAGAAAACACCATTTTAGTCAGCAAGATTTATATAACATTATGCAAAAAGGCCAGGCGGCAAAAGTATTACGCAATTTGCAGCCAGGCCGCACTCTCTTAATTGAAACGGATGAACAAGGGCAACTACATTCATTGTCTTATCAAATTAACCGTTTGCAAACGGTTAATGTAAACAGAATAAATAATGACTTCTCAATTGAAACTATTGAGAAACCTGTTGAAAAACGCGTTAATTTTTCTGAAGGTCAAATCCAAAGTTCTCTCTTTGAAGCAGGTAAACAAGCAGGATTAACTGATGCTTTAGTGATGGAAATGGCGGGAATATTTGGTTGGGACATTGATTTTGCATTAGATATTCGACAAGGCGATAAGTTCTCTATCCTCTATGAAGAACAATTCATCGAAGGAAAAAAATACCAAACCGGGACAATCCTTGCAGCAGAATTTACCAATCAAGGTCAGACATTCAAAGCGATTCGATACACGGATAAAGCAGGACATACCAGCTACTACACACCTGACGGCTTATCCATGCGCAAAACATTTTTACGCTCTCCGGTTGATTTTCGTCGCATAAGCTCTCGTTTTGGTAAACGTAAACATCCTGTGCTCAATCGTATGCGCTTACATAAAGGTGTTGATTATGCTGCACGCAGGGGCACACCTATTCAGTCTGCGGGTGATGGAAAAATTATTTTTAAAGGTCGTAAAGGTGGTTATGGTCGTGTTGTTATCGTGCAACATGGCAGTCGTTATCAAACTTTGTACGCCCATATGAATGGCTTTAAACGAGGCATACAGGTTGGCAAATATGTCAAACAAGGGCAAACAATTGGTTTCGTAGGCAGCAGCGGTCGTGCAACAGGCCCTCATCTGCATTATGAATTCCGCGTTAACGGTTCACACCGAAATCCACTTACCGTTAAGTTGCCAAGTTCAGCTCCGATTAACGCTGCATTTAAAGGTGAGTTTATTGCGTATGCTGAACGTTTATTGTCACAGCTTGATACACATAAACCTACACAAATCGCTTTGAACGAAGAATAAACACAGTCTACACATTCGCAACACGAGTTAATCGTTATGGCAGATGATCTCTATATTGGCCTCATGTCCGGTACTAGTCTTGATGGTATTGATGCAGTGCTTGTTGAATTTAAAAATGATCAAGTGACAGTAGTAGACTCAACGTATTTACCCCTTCCATCAAGTTTAAAAAATGAAATTAAATCGCTAATTAATCCTGGTGAAAATGAAATCAACCGCTTAACAGCACTTGATGTCAAGTTAGGTAAACTTTTTGCTGAGGCTGTTAAACAACTCATCACCAAAGAAAATATAAATAAAGAAGACATTATTGCAATTGGTAGTCACGGCCAAACGATTCGGCATTTACCCGGCGCAGAATTTCCATCGACTTTACAAATATCCGATCCAAATATCATTGCTGAAGAAACAGGCATTACCACCGTTGCCGATTTTCGCCGTCGCGATATGGCTGCCGGTGGCCAAGGTGCTCCACTTGTACCGGCTTTCCATGAAAAAATATTTCGTGATACTAAAAAGAACCGGGTAATTTTAAATTTGGGCGGTATTGCGAATATTACGTTATTACCTGCTGATCACATGATGCCTGTTACAGGCTTTGACACAGGTCCAGCAAACACTTTAATAAACCACTGGATACAACAGCAGCAGAATAAAAACTACGATGAAAGTGGCAGGTGGGCGTCATCCGGCGAAATTGATGAAAGTTTTCTTGAACATCTGCTTAATGATGATTATTTTAATCTCGCACCACCAAAGAGCACTGGCACAGAATACTTCAATGCAGCTTGGTTAACGAAAAAACTTTCCAAATTTCCCTTTCTTGCGGCAAAAGATGTACAAGCAAGCTTAACCACTTTTACAGCTAAAACCATAACCGATGCTATTAAGGCTTATTCAAATAACTTAGATGAAATCATTATTTGTGGAGGTGGTGTGCATAACGACTTCTTACTACAGCAACTTACACTGGGCTTATCCCATATTGAAATCAATAGCTCGGCAAAATACGGGTTAGATCCTGATTTCATTGAAGCAACAGCCTTCGCCTGGTTAGCCAGGCAAACACTGGAACATAAACCTGGAAATTTACCTGAAGTTACAGGTGCTAAACGGGCTGTAATCTTGGGTGGAATATATTATTAAAGCAGTAACACAAATCTAACGTTGATTTATAGGCACATATTTTCTTATCGGTTCACCAGTATAAACCTGGGTTGGACGGAAAATACGATTATCCTTTAATTGTTCACGCCAGTGCGCTAACCAACCTGCAGTACGCGAAATGGCAAAGATAGCTGTAAATTGATCGGCTGCAATACCCATTTCCTGATAAAGAATACCCGAATAAAAATCAACATTCGGATATACTCCTTTAGCAGCCAAGCGATCTTCACAAACTCGTTCGACTGCTTTTGCTGTTTCAAACATCGGATTGATGTCACCGCCCCGTGCTTCAATAAATTCATCAACTAATTTTTCCAGGATTTTGGCTCGCGGATCTTTTGTTTTGTATTCACGATGCCCCATGCCCCAGATAACTTCTTTATTTTTTAACTTTTTATCAATATACGCTTCCGCTTTATCTGGCGAGCCTATTTCTTCGAGCATCTCCAATACTTTTTGATTAGCCCCACCATGAAGTGGCCCAGATAAAGCACCAATTGCAGCGGCAATAACATTAAAAGGACTTGCAAGAGTTGAAGCGTTCACTAAAACAGAGAAGGTAGATGCATTTATCGTATGCTCTGCATGTAAAATTAAGCAGACATCCATAATCCGCGCCAACATAGGATCCGGCTCTTTACGAGTCAGCATATAAAGAAAATTTTCGGCATAGGATAAATCATGTCGTGGCTCTACCGGATCATAACCATTACGAATGTGTTGCCACATGGCAACCAATGTCGCCATGCGTGATAGCATTTTTACGGTCATATTATGGATATAATTCAGGTCACGACATTCATCACCACCGGTGAGACATTCATTACCCGCATAAAACATCCCCAAACTGGCAACGGCCGTTTGTAACATATCCATGGGATGTCCGCTTTCAGGTAACGTTTTCATCAAATCACGAATGTGATATTTAACGTGACGATTTTCTTTTAACTGTTGTTCAAAATCAGCGAGTTCGCTTGCAGTGGGTAAACGACCATCAAGTAGTAATAGCGAAGTTTCTTCAAAACTGCTTTCGTTGGCTAATTGTTCAATTGGGTAGCCTCGATAAGCAAGAATACCTTTTTCACCATCAATATCAGAGATATTCGACTTCGTTGCTGGTACACCGGCTAAACCGGGAAGATATTCACTCATTGCTGACTCCATTAAACAACATATCGATATAGCAAAATATCTGAACCTGTTATGGTAAACAAGTTCATAAACATTTAACTAAAATAACACTAATTAAAAAAGGTGGTTTAGCCCGGGCCTTACCACCTGATGAACAGTATAGGAGATTTTTATATAGAAAAGGAAGAACCGCAACCACAGGTTGTAGAAGCATTTGGGTTATTAATCACAAACATAGAGCCTTCGAGGCTATCTTTGAAATCGACTTCAGCACCTTCAAGATACTGATAACTCATAGGATCAACAACGACGGTTACTCCATCGTTATCAACGGTAGTATCACCTTCTTGAATTTCTTCGTCGAAAGTAAAGCCATATTGAAAACCAGAACAACCACCACCCGTGACAAAAACGCGTAACTTTAGATTTGGATTGCCTTCTTCTGCAATTAACTGTTTTACCTTATTAGCCGCGCTATCGGTAAAAACCATGCCATTTTCTGATATTGCTACTGAACTACCCATGGTTGTTACTCCGCTTTAAATATAAGTTAAATATAAAGTTATTAGTGAAATTAACCAAACATAATCTATTGTCGGAAAATATAAACTTCAAGTGAATCTGAGCGGTTAATTATCTAATAACCTAGTAATTTTATCAAGATTAAGTATTACACTTCTTCACTAATTTCTTCACTAGCAGCATTTTGGCCACTTTTTTCCGCCTGATGCATAAGCTTGCCATTTACTTCTGCACCCATCGCCATTTCGATTAGACTGTAATATACATTACCATGAACGCGCGCCAAGGCGGCTAATTCAACATGACCTGTTGCATGCACATCGCCGATGACTGAACCATTTACCACCACGTTCGGCACTTTTACTTCACCTTCGATAGTACCCCGCTCACTGAGTGTTAACACTGAATCTTCACCTTTCTCTGCGATAACGCTGCCTTTAACTGTGCCGTCAACATGCAATCCGCCACTAAATATAACATCACCATGAATTTCAGTATTTTGCCCAATCAGGGAATCAATATGTGCTGTTTGTTTAGGTTTCTTATTCTGTCCCCACATGGGTTTATTTCTCCTCAATTGACCATTCGATAGTTTTTTCTATCATATCGCTCTCACTACCACGCGGCAGTATTTGCACTATTACTCGTAATAATGAAAATTCCTCAGGAAATTCCACTACACCCTCAACATTCTGAAAATATTTAAAACGGTAATTTAAATCCCTAACCTTCTTCGCAGTGACGTCTTTAAGCTCAAGCGTTTTTGATTCACCGTTTAGCAAACCATCAAACTGTAATTTTACCTTGCCGTTTACCAGTCTGCTATTTTTAAGTACCTGCGTCAGTACCACTTTATAGCGATAGCTCCGTGTTTCACCATTTTGGTTCAAAAAGAAATTTTGCAGGTATAAGCCAGAACTTGAATCTTTAGGAGAAACGATGCCACGATAAAAAGCCAGTTCTTCTTTATGCTCAAGAATTTCAGCTTGTAAAATTTTTAAGGTCGTATCCAGTTCGTTATAAGCTTTACGTTCTATTTGTGCAGCACGTTCCAGGACAGCTTTATCTTCACGCAATGCCTCAATTCTTTTTTCCAGATGCGCCTGCACTTGTAATAAACCTTCAATTTCATTGGAGGCTTCCCGGCTATCGTAGCCTGCAAGGTAACGTCCGTAATCAAATAATGTCCAACCGCTAATTAATAAGACTAATGTCACTAATCCCCAGATAAATTTGCTTTTCCAGGGACGATGTGTCTTTACAACTAAATTCATTAAGGCACCAATGCAATAGCCGTTAACCCGGCGTTTTCATTTAAACCAAACATTATATTCATATTTTGCACAGCTTGCCCTGCTGCACCTTTGACCAGGTTATCAATTACAGAAAGAATAACAACTGTATCTCCTTCTTGTGGCACATGAATCGCTATCCGGCAATAATTTGCGCCTTTTACAGAACGTGTTTCAGGAAAACTGCCTGCGGGCATGACATCAACAAATATTTCGTTGGCATAATGTTTTTCATACAGCGACTGCAACCGGGTAGCCACATTTTTATCTTTTAACCTGGCGTAACAGGTGGCGTGAATGCCACGGATCATAGGAACTAAATGAGGCACAAAAGTCAGCCCAACATCCGCTTTATTCGCTATTGTCAGGCCTTGTTTAATTTCAGGTAAATGGCGATGCCCAGCCACACCATAAGCTTTAAAACTTTCACTGCTTTCTGCTTGTAAAGTTGCCACGGCCGCACCTCTGCCCGCACCACTCACACCCGATTTAGCATCGGCAATTAAATTATCCGTTTCAATTAAACCATTTTCAATTAAGGGTAATAGCCCCAGCTGAACAGCTGTCGGGTAGCAACCAGGATTTGCAATAAGTTGCGCTTGTTTAATTTCAGCCCGGTTAACCTCGGGTAAACCATAGACGGCTTTTTCAACGAGATCCGGGCAAGCGTGTTCCATGCCATACCATTTCGACCACTCATTAATATCTTTAATCCTGAAGTCAGCAGCCAAATCGATTACTTTTACCCCCGCGTCAACTAGCTCCCGCGCCATGGTCATTGCAATGCCATTTGGTGTCGCAAAAAAGACCACGTCACAATTTGTTAACACAGACATGTCTGGCTCAGAAAAAGCCAAATCAAGATGACCACGTAAATTAGGATACATGTCAGCAACGGGTAAGCCTTTTTCAGAACGCGAAGTAATCGCCTGAATCTCTACTTCAGGATGTGCTGCCAACAAACGTAACAATTCCACGCCTGTGTAACCTGTGCCACCAACAATGCCGACCTTAATCATTTTCCACGCCTTACACTAATATTTATAAATTTGTGTAATGATAAAGGATAAAGTCCTAATACAAAAGAAAAAGCCCCAACCTTGGTTGGGGCTTAACTTTTCACCTAACTAATAAATAAGCTAAAACAGAATAGTCGCTTGTAATGAAATGCGATCTTCAATTCCGCTTAATCCACTATGGAGCGCTGTCGTCATATTCGTTAAAGGAACACTAGCCGTTGATATTGGATCTTTAGCCGATGCATCACGAGTAGCATAATTTAAAGTCAATCTAGCTTTACGATTTAAATGATACTGAACACCCAATGTCAATGTATTGAATTCAGCAGTCAGTAAATCATGTGTTGTTGAACGATTATATACATCATAGCGAGCATCCAGTTCCCATTTAGTGCCGGGTACATAATAACCTACATCTAAATAGTAACCATCAGCTTCACCATCAAGATCCTGAGTTGCAGCAAGAGCACCAATTCCCATATTGGGTTTTTCCGGCCCCTGGAAAATCATACCTTTGCCTTTCATGTATTCACCCGCTATACGCCAATTACCACTACGATAACGTGCACCAATACCCGCTCGAGTACGATCATGTGAAACAGGATTGATCGTATCATCATCAGATAAATCAACCTTACGTTTACCTGCATGAGACCAAACAAACATTTTCAAACCATGAGCCCAGGGGCCTTTGCCACCTTCCATCATTTTTTCAGATGACCAATATAGGTAAGTTTCGTCTGCATCAGCAATACCACCTGTATCCAGACCATTACCGTTACCCAGCATTACTGCATAGCTATGATCCCAGCCATTGCTTTTAAAGCTATCAAATACTTGAATACCAATATCACGTGCAGCACCAAATGAACCCCAGCTTGCTTCATTTGCAGCGATAGTTCCACCACCACTTGCGCAACCTGGAATTGTGCCAGTAGCGCCAGTACATGTTGGATTTACTCCATTAGGGAAACGCTCCATCATCATTTGATTTGATACATCAGTCATATTAATGTAATCAAATGTTATGACTCCCTGGAAAATTTCTTCAGGGCCCGGTGTTTTAAATAAACCCATACGAATACGGGCGCCAGGAATATGATTAAGTGTTACGCTTGCATCAGTTAATTTAACAGCTTCTTTTTGACCATATATGCCGCCATCGGTAATCGCATTTTGACCAAATTCAGCTAAGAAAAAATAGTTTACATTGCTATCTAAAGGCATTGCTAAACCACGCACACCAATACGTGCACGTTGTAATTGAAACTGACTTTGTTTTTCCAGATTTGGCCCGATACGAGTAGGTTCGGCTGCGGTACTCTTACTTGTATCATTTTGATAAGTAGGTTGTAGAAAACCCCACACCTTTGCACGTGGAGCCTGTCCATCACGTTCAGTACCTTGCAACATTAACCAATTTACTGCGTTTGCTGTAGAAGCAAAGCCACCCAGCATAGCTGTAACTGTTGCAGCGAGTGCAACCTTTTTATAATTTTTCATTATGTAACTTCCCCTTAAACAACTCCTTTAATTTACCTATAAAGGCTTGGTTGTATTTATATTTTTTGATTTAAACTTTATGGTTTAACCAGGATATAACCCTGTTTAACCAAATCAATTATGCGAACAACACCAGCAGAAACAGTTACGGCTTTTGGATTAAGTGCTGGTGGATGCCCGAGCTGTTTAGCCATGTTTCGTGTTGTATTTTCACAGGCGCTAAACTTCACGCCGGCACCAGCTAAAGCACTAATACGATCATTGTTAGCATTCTCTGCAAACAACAAACGTAAGCCCGGACCAAAGGCAACGATTTCAAGCTCAACCGAATCCTGGCCATAATGTTTAATAATATTGCTCGCAACATTGAGAACTAATGTTTGTTTGAATGGATTTGGATCGCTAATTTGTAAAACGATTTTTGCATCAGTAAATGATTTACCTGCAGCAAGAGCATGGCTACCGAAAAACGGTGACACCAGTAAAGCTAAAAGCGCAAAGGCTTTTATATAGTTTGACTTCATTGAATTCTCCCCCTCGAGAAATATTTTATTAACAAGTTGATTCGTTTAATGATTTAGACTTATTCTATTTTTATGATTAATTAATAAAATTTTGCCGTACATATTTAAGACGAACGCCTCATTTGCTTTATTCCCAATATTTAAATTTTTTAATGTATGTAAGATTTTCATGGAATAACATGGCATTTTGCACCGTCATATAAGTAGCCAGGTTTGTTTTTAAGAAGTCACATTTTTTATGTATAAAATGTGGCACATGAAAGCACTCGAATTTATTTGTCGCAGCACCACTTTTAAAAAACAGTTGGAAGAAATACGTCCACGTTTATATAAGGTGGCCTATTCCTGGTGCCATGCTGCCGATATTGCAGATGACCTGGTTCAGGACACAGTAATTAAAGCAATACGTAATGCAAACTCATTACGTGATATGAAAAAGATGAATAGCTGGCTTTTTACAATTTTATCTAACTGCTGGCGTGATTATTTAAGAAAGCAAAAACCGACGGATGATATAGATGAGTGTATTTTCACGAATGATGATACACCGGAGCTGGCTCATGAAAGGCAAAGTATTACCGATATCGTTCAACAAGCCGTTACAACATTACCTCAAGGGCAACGCCAGGTACTTTCACTCGTTGATCTTGAAGGTTTTTCTTATACTGAAGTGGCAGAGATTGTTGGTATACCAATGGGTACGGTAATGAGTCGGTTAAACCGGGCACGTAAAGCACTATCAGAACAGCTCCTTGAACTAAAAGAACAAAATGTACTCCGACAGGGTACATATATAAGGATTGTTAAATAAATATGCATAGCAAGAAACAATATTCAGATGAGCATTTAAATGCATTCATTGATAATCAACTTGATACAACTGAAAAAGCAGCAATTCTTGATGCTATACGTCATGATGCTGAGCTCAGTCAACGTGTATGCACATTACAAAAATTACACAACCTGGTACAACTTACTTACCAGAGTGTTGAAGTACCTGAACACCACAAAGGAACCCGTACCCCCACTAAAGAAACAAAATATAGATGGGGCGTGGTAGCTTCTTTTTTTCTTGTGTTTGGCGCAATTGCTGGCTGGCTCTCTAATCAAGCGATGAACCCAAATAGCCTTTTAGATATTGCACAAGTGACTCATAGCCCTGACCATATAAACAATACTAAGAGTTGGAATTTAATGTTACATGTTAGCACTGCTGATCCACGCCGATTAAATATCGTTTTAAATGAAGCAGAATCCTTATTAGCTGAATATGCGAAATCATCTCTTAAACTTAACCTTGAAATTTTAACTAACCAGGAAGGCTTAACTTTGGTAACCAATAATGGCAAAGCTTACAATACCCGGTTACAAAATTTACAACAGAAGTATGCAAATCTCGCGGTAATGGTCTGTGGAGAAACACTAAATAAAATTCAGGATGCGCAAGGTAAAAAGCTTAAACTTTTACCCAATACCAAAATTGTACCCTCTGCGATAAGTCAAATCGCCGATCGTCAGAAAAATGGCTGGTCATATATTCGGATTTAAGATTTCCCCCATTCATATTCAGGCACTCTCTGAAAATTAAGACCATCGTCCCCTAATAGCTGTTCGTGTTAAGATGGTCGCATTATGTATAAGCGACACTATCATCAAACAAAACGACGTTTGCTTTCTATTAACAAGTGGAAAGTCCGGTTGTTCTTATGGGGTAGCGCTATATTTCTCGGGCTGATTGCGGCATTTTTTGCTTTAGCAAGTCACCAATCTGACGAGCTGTATCATCAGCTTTATCGTGAGCACCCAATGATTGCGTATAGTCTGCCCCCCATTGGATTAACACTCATCGTCTGGTTAACACGCCGGTTTTTTAAAGGCAGTGAAGGCAGCGGAATTCCACAAGCCATTGCCGCACTATCAATGTCCAGCCATCATATGCGATCAAAAGTGCTTTCGTTAAAAGTTGCGTTTGCTAAAATTTTTCTTACCTGCCTGGGTTTACTCAGCGGCGCATCAATCGGCCGTGAAGGTCCTACCGTTCATATTGGCGCCTCCATTTTGTATTCTTTACGCAAATATATGCCGAACTTACGTGGCAGAGATATGACCCGTGTTCTGATCCTTGCTGGTGGTGCCGCAGGGATTTCTGCTGCATTTAATACTCCATTGGCAGGCATTATTTTTGCTATTGAAGAAATGAGTCGTTCTTTTGAAGAGCGTAAGAGCGGCACCTTGCTCATTGCGGTTGTTCTTGCTGGTGTCACGGCTCTTTCTGTTCTGGGTGAATACACCTACTTCGGACACACGACTGAAAGTATTGCACTTTCACAAGCCTGGATTGCTGTCATTGCATGTGGGGTAGTTGGTGGGCTACTTGGTGGCTTATTTAGTAGCAGCTTAATTTATGGAACTCGCCAAATTGCAGCTTATTTAAGTGCCTACCCAATACGAATTGCTTTTTTCTGTGGACTTATTTTAAGTTTGTTAGGTTTTTTATCCGATGGCCAAACCTTTGGAACAGGTTATCTTGAAGCAAAAAGTTTGGTTGACGGTGGTGAAGTCTCCCCAGCTTTTCCTTTTTATAAATTATTGGCCACTATTGCCTCTTATTTAAGTGGAATACCGGGTGGGATTTTTGCGCCGTCTTTATCTATAGGTGCCGGGCTTGGTGCTGACCTCGCGCAATTTATGCCAGGCATTCCTTTTTCAGCCATCGTAATGTTAGGCATGGTGGGTTACTTTACCGGTGTAGTACAAACGCCGATTACGGCTTTTGTTATTGTGATGGAAATGACCGCTAGCTCATCCATGTTAATGCCCTTAATGGCAACCGCACTTATTGCAAAAGCTGTTTCACATCTTGTTTGCCCGATACCGATTTATCAGGCACTCGCTGATGCCTATTTGCATAAAACTGTTCAGGCAAATACAAACGACAAATAGATTGAATTTTTTATATATGTAAGTTGAAATAAAACTATGAAACTAAAAGACATACTGATTGCCCTTTTCGCCATTCTCATTATTGGCAGTATTACCTACTTATGGGTTGCGCCTTCAGGTGCACAGCAAGTGCCCAACATTACGCTGCAGTTAATTGATGGCAAAAAAATTGAGTTAGCCAGCTTAAAAGGCAAACCGGTCTTAATTACTTTTTGGGCAACATCATGTCCAGGCTGTATAAAAGAAATGCCTCACTTGAGCGAGCTTTATCACGAATTACAGCCTAAAGGACTGGAAATCATTGGAATCGCGATGCCGTATGATCGGCCAGATTATGTAATGGAAATGATTAAACGTAAAAATACACCTTATTTTATTGCTCTTGATTTAAAAGGTGAGGCCGTTCAAGCGTTTGGAAATGTCAGCTTAACACCAACTACTTTTCTTATTGATGATAAAGGCAAAATTGTTAAAAAGAAAATTGGTGAAATGAAAATGGATGTCTGGAAAAAAAGAATCGAACTTATCATAAACCAGAGTTAAAAAAATAAAAAATTCTCAGCAGGATATAATCTATGTGGTTAAAAGCCTTACATTTAATTTTTATGGTTACCTGGTTTGCAGGTTTGTTTTATTTACCCCGCTTATTTGTTTATCACGCCATGTCGGATGATAAAATTAGTCATGACCGCTTTAAAATAATGGAACGTAAACTTTTTTATGGAATTATGACACCAGGCGCTATTTTAACGATTGTCTTTGGTACTGCAATGTTAATTGATTATGCCTGGGCAGCTTTTGCTCAAGACTTATGGTTACATATTAAACTGGCTTTAATTGTTATTTTAATTATTTATCATTTTATGTGCGGGAAATTTGTTCGGGACTTTAAAAATGATAACAATCTTCATTCACATATCTACTATCGCTGGTTCAATGAAATTCCGGTATTAATTTTGGTTGCGATTATAATTCTTGCAACAGTTAAACCTTTCTAAATCAATAAAGCCGCCTTATGGCGGCTTTATTTCAGCACGTAATCATCATCAACTACATTTAGAACTTCCAGGTATATCGGACATATAAATCATCATCAATCTGTTTCCGTGTTTCTCCAACCAGAGTTTGCAAATCCTGACGCTGACGAATTCTTGCTTCTAAACTATTACGTTTATCTATTGCCCACTTATAGCGTAACTCAACTAAAGAATTATTATTACGAAAGTCCGGAGATATCAACCAGCCCGCCCCTGCATTTGCGTAAACAAGTCCCATGCTATGTTTTGGTGCTATATCAATAAAATTAAAAGTGAGTTGCCAGGCGACTCCATCTGCGTTGCCGCTTGCCCCCGTTCTAGCAACACTACTTAATTGGGTATTAACTGCATAACCTGCTTCGGTACCTAACATAAATTTTGTACCCGAGCTGCTTATCGGCCATTGCATAGCTAAACGTCCAACTATAGTGATGTAATCTTTACGTGTGTTACAGCTTGTTGTGCCATCTTCACATAAAGCACTCGGCAAATATGTAATGTCTATGCCTCGTTGTACAAATGCGCCAGTTTTTTTACGATTTTCCAATGCCCAAAATGCACTGAGACGGCTTTCAGATGAAGAAAAATCAAGTGGTGAACGGCGTACTTCTGTTGCTCCAGTTGGGTAATTATATTGTAGAATAAAATGATGCAACCAGTCCTCTAGCTTTATTTTTGTGTAAATACCATCTGTCCAGGTAATATCGGTATTCGGACTATCATTACGATCCAGTGACTTTTTCGCTACGCCCTCAAGTTCCATTTTAGTTTGAAAGCGGCCAAACTTTAGATCCATTTTCTCTTTTTTATATTGCGCATAGATTTCATCTAGCGTCACATCCCCTGCTCGCAGGCCATCACCCGCAGGAATTTCACTAAAGATCTTTATCTCTGAGTTGGGGTTATTTTTTTCCAGATAAGACCTCCCGGCCGCTCTCAATTTGAACTGCCAGCTATCGTTTGCTTTGTATTGCCCACCAAAACGAAGTCGCACACGACCTTCATCTCGAGAACTATTAACTCCACTTCTAGCCTCTCTCTCTTGTGAAAAATAACCCGTTCGGAAATCTCCTGCCCAATGCAGCGCTTCAGCCGCTAATGGATTTACATAGATTGAACTACTAACACAAATCAAATAGCAGCCCGTTGTTCTCAGGATAGAAGAATATTTCATGAAATTTTCCTTAATTAACAAAATGTTGGGACAAATCGATGATATTTTTAGATCATCTCCATTATATAGCCCCTTGAGCCTCAAGTACAAAGCAACAATAATCTAAACGATAATGATTTGCATTTAGATTGGTATTTATATATATTCCTCTTCAGCATTTGCTAATTGATTACGAGGAATTGAAATGAATAAATTTAGAACGTCTGCACTGCTCGCGGCATTACTGGCGACCCCCATGCTGGCGCAAGCGACAACAGACAGCGACCAGTTGCAACAAGAAATTAATGCCCTGAAAAAACAAAACAAAATGATCATGGAGCGTATGGATGCCTCTATGGACATGATGGAAAGCAAAAAATCCGCAGAGGGCCATGGTAGTAAAGGGAAAACCACAATCGGCGGTTATGGTGAACTTCACTATAACAATCTCAATGGCAAAGGTGGCGCGGCAGATAACAAAGAAATCGACTTCCACCGTTTTGTTATGCTTTTTGGCCATGAATTCAGCAAAGATATTCGCTTTTTTTCTGAACTGGAACTTGAACATACTCTGGCCGGTGATGGCACTATAGGCAAGAATGGTGATAATAAGCCCGGAGAAATAGAGCTCGAACAAGCCTATATCGAATTTGACCTTAATAAAACAATGCGCGCCAAAGGTGGTTTATTCCTGGTACCCGTGGGCATAATCAACGAAACCCATGAACCCAACACATTTTATGGCACCGAACGTAATCCCGTCGAAAAAAACATCATACCTGCAACCTGGTGGGAAGCTGGCGCAGCATTAAGCGGCGAAATATCAAAAGGTTTATCTTATGACCTCGCATTGACCTCTGGACTGGATCTAAGTGGAAATAACAATAAAATACGTGATGGTCGTCGTAAAGTCGCAAGCGCCCCAGCTGACTCTCCAATGCTCACTGGACGTCTCAAGTACACAGGTGTGCCTGGGCTTGAACTCGCAACAACGGTTGCCAGCATCAGCGATTACACTCAGGGTCTGGGCACAAAAAATGCTGCTACCATGATCGAAGCTCATGCGGTATATAATTCGGGTGCATTTGGTTTACGCGCTTTATATGCAAGCTGGGATGTGGACGGTAAAACCACCGGTTACGATGAACAATCGGGTTGGTATATCGAACCTTCATACAAAATCAGTCCTAAACTGGGTGTATTTGCACGTTACAATAAATACGACAACCAGGCTGGCACTGGTGGACCAGGCAATTCAGAAAAAACACAATCTGATATTGGCATGAATTACTGGCCACATGAAGACGTAGTCATTAAAGTTGACTATCAAACTCAGGACAATGCCAATAACCAGGATCAAAACGGTTTTAATATCGGCATTGGTTATCAGTTCTAAAAGATCGAATAGCTAGGCATAATATCCGGCTCCAGATTTTGGAGCCGGATTTTTTATATTAAAAACATGATGAAAAAACAAATTTTAATTTACTTGTCGTTATTGCTCTGCGTTTCGCCTTTACAGGCGCGCGGTACATATCAGGAGCCAGCTGCATTTTTAAATGAAACGTTTAAAACCGAACTTCCTCAGGCAAAAGTAATATGGCTTACCGGTGAAACTGGTAAAACGGTGGAAAAAATATTACAGCACAAACCCAGCCAGCTTCGGATTCGTTATTGGTTAAAAGAACAACGCAGCGCATGGATTCTGGAAGAAGTGGGCAAAGATGAACTTATTACTGTTGGCATCGTAATAAACAACAATAAAATAGAAAGAGTAAAAGTTTTAATATTTCGTGAAAGCCGTGGTGATGAAATTCGACATGACTTTTTCACCCAACAATTTAAACAGGCAACAATACAAGCTGATTCTCAACTCGATCGCAGCATTGATGGTATTTCAGGCGCAACCATGTCCGTCCGTGCCTTAACCAAATTATCTCGTATGGCCTTATTTTTATCCTCACAAATTAAACAACCATGACACGCCATAAAAAACACGGCGTTAAGCTACGCTCTATGTATCAGTGGCACCGTTATGTCGGTGTTAATGTCGCACTGTTTATTCTGATTCTTGCCGTGACGGGAATTATGCTTAACCATACCGGTCGACTTGAACTTGATAAAAAATATATTCAGGCTGAATGGTTACTGACTCATTATGGTATTGCGGCACCAGAAAACATCAAGAATTATCAAATTGGAAAAAAATGGCTAAGCCAATGGGATGATCAATTATATTTAGATAGCCATGCTATTGGAGAGACGGATAAAAGCATTATCGGAGCTGTCCTTTTTCAAAGTATGTTTATTATTGCTCAGAATGATACCTTATTGATTTACACCCTTGATGGAGAACTCATTGAACGCGTTGCGGGTAGTGAAGGTGTTCCTTCGGGTATAGAAGCGATCGGTATTACCGATAAAGATGAACTTGCCGTGAGGGCAGCAAATGGTGTCTTTACAACAAACCAGGAATTCTTATTCTGGCAAAAAACACCTGCTGCCATTAGTGTCTGGTCAGACTCGGCGGTTTTACCTAAAACGTTATATCAAAATATTCTGGAACTTTATCGTGGTAAAGGGCTCACTCTCGAACGTGTTTTTCTCGATCTGCACAGTGGTCGGCTACTGGGTGACTGGGGTATTTATTTCACGGATTTTATTGCCATACTGATGATATTTCTTGCCTCAAGTGGTTTCTGGATCTGGAGTATGCGTATTTACAAAACGAAAAAACACCATAAACATTAATTCAACGTAAAATTATATTTACCGCAAACACTTAATACCTGGTTTTTTATCATAAGGTTAAAATGCAAACATCTCTATCTGCATTGGCCGGCGAATGAGTGATAAGGCTGTTTATTTCACGAAATTACGCCATAATTTAGCTTATACTATTTACCACTATTATATACAGACAAAATTTTCACACGATAACTATGTTGTATTCCCCTCCCTCTATTTTATGTTTATCTGGTTTTGATCCTTCAGGTGGCGCCGGTATTCAAGCGGATATTGAAAGCATTGCCAGTATGGGTGGCCATGCTGTTCCCGTCATCACCGCTCTGACGGTACAGAACACGCAAAATGTCGTTCGATATCAACCGGTTGAAGCCACGTTATTTACTGATCAGGTGAATACTTTACTTGATGATGTGGCAATAAAAGCCATCAAAATTGGCATGATTGGTTCACGTAACATTGCTGAGTCAATAACCACTATTCTCAAACAACATCCTGATTTACCTGTTATTTACGATCCGGTTCTTGCGGCAGGAGGAGGAACAAATTTAACCGAATCAGGTGTGACCGAGATGATCAATGTTATTCAGGAATTAATCTTACCTTATACATCCATTCTCACACCCAATAGCATTGAAGCTCGACAACTCAGTAATGAAACGGATCTTAAGCTGTGCGGTAAAAAGTTAATGCAACTCGGCTGTGACTCAGTGTTACTCACAGGCTCTCATGAAGATAATGAGCATGTAAATAACTTATGGTTTAGTGAAGGCCAGTATGTAGAAACATTTAGCTGGGATAGATTACCCGGTGAATATCATGGTTCAGGCTGTACCCTGGCTTCAGCTATTGCAGCACTCATTGCACAAGGTTTAGATCCCTTTACTGCGGTAAACGAAGCACAAGATTATAGCTGGAATACTTTGAAACATGCCTTCAAGATCAGTGAGAAAGGTCAACTTATTCCAAACCGTTTTTACTGGCAACATGCTGATTGAGCAGAAAGTCCCAAATGATCAGTAAAGTAAAAAGCTTACACGGCCTCTATGCAATAACAGACCCTCAATTAATGGGTGAAGAGATCATTGTAAAAGCTGAGCAAGCTATCTTGGGTGGAATTAATATTCTGCAATACCGAAATAAAACTGCCTCACCTGAACAACAAAAAAATGAAGCCCGTGAGCTTGCCAAACTTTGCAATAAACATAATGTCGTATTTATTATTAATGACAATGTAGACCTTGCCATTAACGTGAATGCTGATGGTGTTCATATTGGTCAAAAAGATACTCAGCTTCAACAGGCTCGAGAGCGATTAGGTAATAATAAAATTATTGGTGTGACCTGTAATAATCAAATTGAACTTGCTCTTATCGCTCAAAGAGAAGGTGCTGATTATGTTGCCTTTGGTCGCTTCTTTACCTCATTAACAAAACCCACTGCCCCGCAAGCCGAGTTATCTCTTTTAAGTGAAGCACGTAAATCGATCACTATTCCCATCGTTGCTATCGGTGGTATCACACATAAAACCGCCCCGTTATTGCTAGAGCATGATATAGAGATGCTAGCTGTCATTCAGGGTATTTTTGCTAAACCGGATATTTTAAATGCGACACAACAATTTGTAGATATATTCAGTGCTAGAGATGACCAAAAGCCTCTGTCTGATTTATAATGCGCCATTATTTTAATGCTAAAAATTATTTAAGGAACTTTCATTATGTCCCGTTCAAGCGAACTTTTTACTGCAGCTCAAAAACATATTCCTGGTGGCGTAAATTCACCCGTTCGCGCATTTAAAGGTGTCGGCGGAGACCCAATATTTTTTAGTAAAGCAAAAGGTCCTTACGTCTATGATGAAGATGACAACCAATATATTGATTATGTTGGTTCATGGGGTCCAATGATTGTTGGTCATGCTCATCCTGATGTTTTAAAAAGCGTACAAGAGACCATGCAAAATGGTCTCAGCTTTGGTGCGCCAACAGAACTTGAAACGCAAATGGCAGACAGGGTTTGTGAACTGGTCCCTTCAATGGATATGGTACGCATGGTGAGCTCAGGTACTGAGGCAACCATGAGTGCTTTACGTTTAGCGCGAGGATACACCGGCCGTGACAAAATTGTTAAGTTTGAAGGCTGTTATCATGGCCATTCAGATTCACTATTAGTGAAAGCTGGTTCAGGCGCTTTAACCTTAGGCGTACCAACTTCTCCAGGTGTGCCGGCTGCTCTGGCAGAGCTGACTATCACCTTAAGCTATAACAATATTGATGAAGTTAAAAAAACTTTCAAAGAAATTGGTGAGCAAATTGCCTGCATCATAGTTGAGCCTGTTGCGGGTAATATGAACTGTATCCCCCCTGTTCCAGGTTTTCTCGAAGGTCTGCGCGAGATATGTGATCAATATGGCAGTGTTCTGATTCTTGATGAAGTGATGAGTGGTTTCCGGGTTTCTCTTGGTGGCGCTCAGGGACATTACAATATCAAACCGGATCTCACAACATTAGGTAAAGTCATTGGAGGCGGTATGCCCGTTGGCGCTTTTGGTGGCAAACGCGAAATCATGGAACAAATTGCACCACTGGGCCCTATCTACCAGGCAGGTACATTATCAGGTAACCCTGTTGCGATGGCCGCAGGTCTCACAACCCTAAACATGATTGCGCAACCCGGTTTCTATGAAGCACTGACCAAGAAAACGGAAAACTTAGTCAAAGGCCTGGAACAACGTGCCGCAAAAGCCAATATAGCGTTGACGACTAATCAGGCTGGCGCCATGTTTGGTTTTTTCTTCAGCGAAGAAAAAAACATCTCAACATTTGAACAAGTGAGTGCTTGTGACGCTGAGCGTTTTAAAAAGTTTTACCACGGTATGCTAGCAGAAGGAATTTACCTGGCACCGTCCGCATATGAAACTGGTTTTGTTTCAAGCACGCACAGTGATGATGATATTGCGAAGACATTAGATGCTGCTGAAAAAGCCTTCGCCACATTATAATTACACATCAATGCAGCTTGTATTCATTCCGGCATAAACACTCACCGGAATGAATATATGTGCTTTTCTAAATCTTTCCTGGCGATCAAGTTATATAGTGAAAATAAGAGATTAATACTTCGGTTATTTTTATCTTGCTTTAAAGATAAAAAAACGCCTTACTCTCTCGAAAACAACTTTATGCATGAAGTATACTGTCACTATGCCTGAAGATATTATTGCAAACTTGATTCTTGCTCTACAACAGCATCCAGCACTGACATTAGCTTTTGTTTTTATTGTTGCATTTAGCGAGTCGTTAATTATCGTTGGGTTAGTCGTACCCGGTGCAATATTCATGATTTTATTTGGTGCACTCATTGCTATGAATGCGCTTGAATTCTGGCCAACCGTGTTCTTTGCAACAATCGGAGCAATAGCCGGTGACAGCCTTAGTTACTGGCTGGGTAGGCGATATAAAAACAAGCTCCATGATATATGGCCATTATCGCGACATCCTGAAATTATTATTCGTGCAAATCAATTCTTTGAACAACACGGCATAAAAAGCATAATACTCTCTCGCTTCATTGGCCTGTTACGCCCCGTTATACCTGCTATTGCAGGTATGGCAAAGATGCCGGTAAAAATATTTTTTGCGGCAAATGTAAGTTCAGCTATTTTCTGGGCCCCGCTATATTTATTACCTGGATTAGTATTTGGGCTATCTCTTGAAGTAGCAAGTGAATTTGCCAGTAAGTTTATATTTTTACTTGTCTTTATATTGCTGATTATTTTTATTGTTTTGCAATTAATCCAAAGACTTTATGTTTTCACAAAACCCTATAATGACAAAATTATTAATTACTTATTAAACTGGGGTGAAAAGCATACGATATTAGGAGAAATATCTGCAGCTGTTTTTGATAAAGAACACCCCGAGATACGCGGTTTAAGTATTCTTGCTTTTATTATTTTTATACTAACAGCTATTTTAGTCTTACTTAACAGTTCTTTTCCTTATTCTTATAATCCGTTTTACTATAATTTTGACTCCCTTAATCAATTTGTTTATTTAAGCCTGCAAACATTTCGTTCCCCTCCACTTGATAATATCATGTTGTGGCTTAGCTACCTTACAAGCAGTTATTTTTTCGCCATACTCTGTTTAAGTTTAGGTATTTTATTTATTTTTAAAAAAAACCTCTTCTCCCTCTGGTATTGGCTAGCCGCAATTTCATTGCCGCTGGTATTATCACCACTATTAAGTAACGAATTAGCCCGCTCATTACAACAAAACATAAATCTGGATGTCCAAACCTTACCATTAATTGTGGTTGTATCTGTTATAGGTTTTTTAACTATTATTATAAATTCAGGACTTTCATATTACAGGCAAAAAATAATTTTTTATTTTTCCTCTACTTTAGTTTTATTCTTAATACTGGCTCAACTTTATTTTTCTTTTCAGGTTTTTACTCAGGCATTATTTGGGTTATTCATTGGTATTATCTGGTTTAATGTACTAGGAATTGCATACCGTCGACATACAAAAGAAAGTATCAACAAAAAAACGAGAAACAATATATTAATCATCATAGTGATTCTTCTTTTCTATCCGGGCTGGAAGATATTTCATCACGATAAATTATATATTTCTTCAGACGACTATTTAGTAATGGGCACGAACAGTTGGCTGGAAAGCGGATGGGAAATATTGCCCATCATCCGTGAAGGAATTAATCAAAACAAAAATGATATTTTTAACCTGCAATGGCTGGGAGATAAGCAGGACATTGTTTCCAGCTTACAACAGCTTGGATTTACAAATAGTTTAAATTCCATACAAGCATTATCAAACTGGTTCTTAGATGATGTAGATATAGACCAGCTTCCTGTCTTGCCGCATATACACAAAGGCTCGTATGAAACCCTGAGATTTTATCATTACAACAACAAGAAGCAGGAACTCACGGTTATTCGGTTATGGCTGTCTAAATATAAGCTGCGACAAGACAATCCTTTGCAACCACTTTGGTTTGGAAGTATTAGCTCCGTAAATGTAAAAAAACAGCTGGGCATTTCTTATTTGGTTACCAGCCAAGAAGCGATTAATGATTTGAAGTTCGATAATACAAGGCTGACTGTTTATAAGCGATTGATGTTCGATAATAAAGAAAATAAAAACAGGACAATTTTTTTAGTGATGTGAAATTAAAGAAGTTAAAGCATTTCCATTGCAACTAACAAAGGCTGAAGATGATTTATTCTTTGAGTTACGTTACTCATCATCAACATAGTTTGTTTTTCTATTAACGGCAAGGGTAATAACTCTATAAGCCGTGCACTCACCCAGTCAAGGTCTTCATAAAACTTTTCCATTGTTGTATAGGGTGGTTCAAGTTGGGCAATAATTTGCTTTAGCAGGTTAATGAGCTGTTCAGCATTATGCTCATTATTTGATGCTTCAATATTCGGTAATAACTCTACCTCTGCTATGATAAGCTGATTTGCTTTTACCTCAGTTGATATAACACGAAAACGCTGCTCACCTGTTAAGGTAATACCTAACATGCCATCATTACGTTTATGCCAGTACGATATAAAACTGATTGTACCCACTTCATGTGCTTTTGCTGCCGATCCGGCTTCATGACCATTTTCAATTAAAACAACACCGATTCGGCTATCATTTTTCATACAGTCGCTGACCATATCAAGATACCGCGGTTCAAAAATACGCAAAGGTAATGCTCCACCGGGAAACAGCACAGCATTAAGTGGGAACAAGGGGATTTTTATTTTTTCTATGACTTCCATGATCGGCTGGGCTTCATCATCAATTTTTATACACGAAACAAATTATAATATTCTATTTAAAATTTCTTCTGTTAAGTTTGGCACAAAATACTAAAAATCCTAGTTTTACTGACCATCTTTTGCTACTCACCCCATCGAGGTTGCAAATTATGCTCAACGTTTAAATGATCAAGAATACGTGACACCATAAAATCAATAATGTCATCCAATGTTTCTGGCTTATTATAGAAACCCGGATTGGCAGGCATAATAGTCGCCCCTGCTTGAGATAACCTCAACATATTTTCTAAATGAATTTGCGAAAAAGGTGTTTCTCTGACAACCATAATGAGTTGCCGTTTTTCTTTTAGCATGACATCCGCGGCGCGCTCCAGTAAATTGTCGCTATTGCCATTAGCTATCGCTGCCAGTGTTCCGGTTGTGCATGGACACACCACCATTGATAGAGCATCGTGTGAACCACTGGCAATCGGTGCAGTCCATTGCTCCTGAGAAAAGACTTTGACCTGCCCGGCTTCAGTATTGTAAAGCTCAGTGAAAAACCGTTCCATTTCTGCTGGTTTTGCCGGCACTTTTAATTCTGTTTCCATTGATAAAACAATTTGAGCGGCCTTTGACACCATTAAATAAACAGGCGTACCGGCACCAAGCAAACATTCCAGTAAGCGCAGAGCGTACTGTGCACCTGAAGCACCTGTTAAGGCAAGAATGACGGGGGATTGTTTTTGTTTTGCCATACTAATCAGTACTCTATTTATACTTATTGTTTAAGGCGTCTAAAATTCGCTGATGAATGCCTTCAAAGCCACCATTGCTCATGATAACAATATGATCATCCGCATTGGCCTCGGTTATGACCTTATCAACAATCGCTTGAGTTGACGAAAATACTTGTACAGAATCATGACTATTATTTAAATTTTGTTCAATCTCCCAGCCTAAATTTTCAGCCTGGTACAAATAAGCCTGATCGGCAAGTGTTAGAGAATCCGCCAGCGTGTCTTTATGCACACCCATTTTCATGGTGTTTGAACGTGGTTCAAGAATCGCAAAGATTTTCTTTTCGCCAACATTCTTACGTAACCCGTCTAATGTCAGTTTAATCGCTGTTGGGTGGTGAGCAAAATCATCATAAACAGTAATATTATTAATTACTCCGCGTACTTCCATACGACGTTTAATACCTTTAAAGCGACCTAAACTTTCAACTGAAAGTTCAGCAGGCACACCAACATGTCTGGCCGCTGCAATGGCAGCTAACGCATTATTCATATTGTGTTTACCTAACATAGTCCACTTTGCTGAAGCTACTTTCTTCGAGCTAAATAAAACATCAAACTCACAACCATCTTCTGTAATGGGTTCTGCCTGCCAATGCTTAGTTTGTTTGCCTGAAAAATATTCTATTGCTGTCCAGCAACCTTTTTCAATAGTTTGCTCAAGATAAGGATCATCTGCATGGCTTATAATGAGCCCATTAGCAGGAACGGTCCGTAATAAATGATGGAACTGAGTTTGTATCGCTTCGATATTGGGGAATATATCGGCATGATCATATTCAAGGTTATTTAAAATTAATGTGCGCGGATGATAGTGAACAAATTTAGAACGTTTATCAAAAAAAGCGGTGTCATATTCGTCTGCTTCGACAACAAAAAAAGGTGATTCACCTAAACGAGCTGAAATACCAAAATTACCCGGTATGCCACCAATTAAAAAACCCGGTGATAACTGATTATCTTCGAGTAACCAGGCTAATAAACTCGCTGTTGATGTTTTCCCATGCGTCCCTGCTACTGCAAGTACCCAGCGATCTTGTAACACATAATCCAGTAACCATTGCGCACCTGAAGTGTAACGCAACCCTTGCTCAAGTACGGCTTCAACCGCAGGATTACCGCGTGATAAGGCATTACCAATGACAACAATATCAGGAGTCGGCTGCAAATGCTCCGGTTCATAGCCCTGTGTTAAAGTAATACCCTGCTCCTGCAACTGAGTACTCATTGGAGGATAAACATTCATATCTGAGCCACTCACAGTATGACCTAACTCCCGAGCAAGCAATGCAAGTCCGCCCATAAAAGTGCCACAAATGCCAAGGATATGAATGTGCATATAATATTTTTCCTACTGACTACTTAATTCATTTTGCGCCGGGATTAATAGATCCGCTACAAACAAACCAAAAATGAAATAACTTACAGATAATATCATGGCCAATAACAAACTAATGGAGAAGGCATGACGAAATATATGACTGTTAACAGCAATACGCCAAAAAGTATCCGCCAGAATATAAAAAACAAATGACCTGGCTTGTTCTTCTGCTGAATTAATAATTAATAAACCTGGTAATAAAACCAAAGCAATAAATACACCTGCTCCGGCAAACGCTGTCAGTGTTTGTATCCCTCGAAATGGATAACCTACAACCCTTAATAACAAATATACCACTGTTAACAGAATAATATTATAAACGGTAATAATTTTGACGAGTTCCAAACCGGATAAGTTAGGCATCAAAATGGATGATGCAAAACTATCAACAATAATACCGGCTAATATTGTTGCTACCAGTAAATATTGTTCCTTGGGTAAATCTTGCGGTCCTGCTCTTAATCGACAAATATCCCAAAACACTTTGATTAAATGCAACATAACAACGTTTTTACTCTTTATTCTTATTAGTCATAAATTACATAGTTAAATGTAATAAAATACTTATAGAGCCATATTAAACTAATATCTTACCTTGCATGACTCGTACAAGAAATAGCATTTTGCTATTATACGACCTTATTCTACTTTCAGGACTTTAAATAGATGTCGGATAACAATAAAAGTACGACTGAGTATGCAATTTTGTACGTTGATAATAATGAAAAACTGCAAAATCTCTGTGAAAGCATAAAAGATGCAGCAGTACTTATTCTTGACACCGAATTTATCAGAGAAAAAACTTATCGCGCTAAACTCTGTTTAATACAAATAGCGACGGATGATATTATTGCTTGTGTCGATCCCATTGCGCTTGATGATATCAGCCCTTTGATGGCAATTATTCATGACAGTAAAAAATTAAAAGTGTTACATTCTGCCAGGCAGGATTATGAAATATTTTATGATTTAGACAATAAGTTACCGACACCACTTTTTGATACACAGCTTGCAGCAAGTTTATTGGGTTATGGGGAACAGGTTGGGTATGGCGCCCTGGTAAATAAAGTTCTCAATGTTCAACTGGATAAAGCACACACCCGAACAGACTGGAGTAAGCGTCCACTCAGTCAGGCACAAATTCATTATGCCAGTGATGATGTCTTTTATTTACGCCAACTTTATCCTTTACTAAAAAAACAACTTATCGAACAAGGCCGGGAAAGCTGGCTTAATGAAGAATTTGAAGCGTTATGTCAGCCTGAATTATTTATCACCCGTCCTGAAGATGCATGGCAGAAAGTGAAAGGCATTAATCGTTTAAAGCCCCGGCAACTTGCTGCCGCAAAAAATATTGCTCAATGGCGTGAAGAAGTAGCAATAAAAAGTGACCGCCCTCGCCGCTGGATTCTCGCTGATGATATTCTTCTTGCCGCATCTCAACTTCTGCCTAAAAATATTTCTCAATTAGGCAGCATTGCTAATATTAACAAGATGACTCTTGAAAACTCCGGAAAATTTATTCTTTCTTGTGTAAAGGAGGCCTTAGAACTTAATGAATCAGAATTGCCTTCCACAACTAAACCCAAACGGCTTACAGCAGATCAGGAAGTTATTGCTGATTTGTTAATGGCACAATTAAGGTTGGTAGGTAATGAGCAAAACATTAGTCCATCAAATATTGCAAACCGTAAAATGATTGAGAAAGTCATCTATGGTGATACAGAAGTTGCATTACTAAGAGGATGGCGCTACCAGCTTGCCGGCAAAAAAATCCAGGAGTTGCTATCTGGTAAAGTTTGCTTACAAATTGAAAATAACAAAGTATCTACTATTAAAACAGATTAGCATGAAAAAGAAAAAAGAGTATCAATATCCCTGGCGTAACAATAATACTTTCCAGGTATTAGTTGATGGCACAGAATATTTTTCTTCTATGCTTAATGAAATAAAAAATGCTAAAAGCAGCATACTACTCGAAGAATATTTATTTGAGTCGGGAAAAACTGCTGACCTTTTTATCACAGCGTTATGTAAAGCTAAAAATCGTGGTGTTAATGTTTTTGTTTTATTAGATGAGTATGGCACAAAAGGTTTAAGCGATGCAGATAAAAAAACATTAATCTCTTCTGGTATAGAGCTGCTACTTTATAATCCTGTTAGTTTTTTCCACATAGGAAAAAGTTTAAAGCGGGATCATAAAAAAATGTTAGCGGTTGATAATCAGACTGCATTTATTGGTGGTGCTGGCATTACTGATGAATTCACCCAGGATATAAGACATGATTATTGGCATGATGTCATGCTGAAGATTGACGGGGAAATTGTTCTTGATCTTGTTGATGCATTTAATGATATATGGAAAACAGAAAAAGAGTCTTTACAGATATTCCATCAACCATTAGAAGCACCGCCAAAAGAAATTAAAAATAAGGCACGTGTTCTTATTTCATCCAGCTCTGAAAAAAATGAAATAATTCGTTCTGTTATTAATCGCATTCGGGCAAGCAAAAGGCGGGTATGGTTAACGTCTCCTTACTTTATAAGTAGCTGGAAAGTAAGAAGAGCATTACGCTTTGCAGCAAAAAAAGGTGTCGATGTCAGGTTGATTTTCCCCGGACCTTACAGCGACCATAAATGGATAACAAGTGGAATACAGCGTTATTATCAGCGTTTATTAAAGGCAAATGTTGCTGTTTATGAGTTTCAACCCCGATTTACACATGCAAAAATAATAGTATGTGACGACTGGTATACTATTGGTTCAAGTAATTTAGATCTGTGGAATCAGTATTTAAATATTGATGCAAATATTGAGATATATGATCCACTTAGTCATAAACAAATAATTAAATTATTTAATGATAATTTTTCAAGAAGTACTTTAATTATTTTAAAAAAATGGAATGCTCGATCTTTCATACAACACGTACGAGAAAAGATATCAGGATTTATAATAAGTGTGCTTGTATTGATTAGTCGGAAATTTAAGCGTTAGGCATCATGAATAGCAGCTTGCGTATTCAGTACGATTAATGACATATCATCGTGAGCCTTGCCACCATCTAAATGCTCAGACACAGCATCGACAATATTATTTCGTAAATTCACAGCATTTACTTCTGTTTTTAATATTTCTAACAACATTGATTCATTAAAAATCTGGCCGTCTGAATTCTCAGCCTCTGTCAAACCGTCAGAATACATGACGACAGAATTATTTCCCTCACAGCAAAAAAATTCTGTTTTCGCATCAAAACTCTCATCGGGTAAAATACCTAATGCCAGATGCCTGGAGTCAAATTGTTTAACCAGTTCTTTTTTCTCATTTGTAATAAACACGGGTGGATTACCACCATTCCAGATTTCGATAATGTTACTTTCCATATCAACAAGCAACAATGTAAGTGCAACAAAGCGATTGATTGGCATAATAAACTTTAGTTGTTTATTCATTTCTTTAGCAATGTTGCCAATTGAAAACCCTTTATTCGCCATTTGATAAAATGTTTGCGATACAGGTATTAATGGCAGTGCTGCCGTTAAGCCATGTCCAGTTGAATCTGCATGTAATATATACAACCGATTTTCAGAAGATTTATTTGCAACAATTAAATCACCACTAAAAAGTGTTGCTGGAATATGCCAAATATGAAAATCTTTTCCTGCCAGGTGCTGGCCGGTATTAAATAAACTTTCCATTAAATCATAAGCCATCTCCTGCTCACGTTCTTCAGCTTTCTTGTATTGTTTTAGCTCTACCATGGTAGCTGAAAGTTTATGTTGTATATCAGAGATGCGCTGAACGGCTTTTAATTTTGCCCCCAGGATATTAAATTCAATAGGTTTAGTGATGTAATCATCACCACCAATATCAAGTCCTTTAATTTTATCTTCTTCAGAGGCCAGTGCGCTCATGAAGATAACCGGAACCCAGTTATCTCCCGCCAATGCTTTTATTTTAGCGGTTGCCTCAAGTCCATTCATGCCACTCATCATGATATCCATTAATATGATATCCGGGGATTCAGATTTGAATTTTTCAATGGATTCTTCGCCAGACTGGGCAGTAATGACAGCATAGCCTTGCTTGAGGAGATATTGGCCCAGAACTTTAATATTTACGATATTATCGTCAACAGCCAGTACTTTTATTTTTGTATCGCTCATTAAATCTAGATTACTTTTACTGTTTCTTCAGGCTCTTCTGCGTATTGTTCACGGATTTTAAGAATCTCAGGGAGTATTCCGATAAACAAATCAACGAGTCGTGGGTCAAAATGTTTACCTTTTTGTTCTATTAAAAATTCAGTCGCTTTTTCAATAGGCCATGCTTCTTTATAGGGTCGTTCAGTAGTTAAGGCATCAAATACATCGGCAACTGCAACAACTCGACCTGTTATTGGAATTTCCTCACCTACAAGCGCACGTGGATATCCGGAGCCATCCCATTTTTCATGATGGTTCTGAGCAACTTCTGCAGCCATGTTCATCAAATCAGAATCCGAACCCGATAAAATTTCAACGCCAATATCAACATGGGTTTGCATGATTTTCCATTCCTCTGCATCTAATTTACCTGGTTTTAACAAAACACTATCAGGAATACCGATTTTACCAATATCATGCATAGGACTGGCATTAAGCAACACTTCCGCATCGGCTTCAGTCATGCCTGCGGCCAGCGCGAGCAGTTGTGAATACCGACTCATACGAATAATGTGGAAACCCGTCAAATCATCGCGGTATTCTGCTGCGCGACCTAAACGTCGAATAACTTCAAGCCGAGTATCATTTAACTCTTGAGTGCGCACTTTAACCATACCATCCAGAATTTTATTTTGATTCTTCATAGCTTTGGTCATAACGCGTACTTCTAACATATTTCGAATACGGGTCATCAGTTCAACGCGGTCAAAGGGTTTTGCAAGGAAATCCCTTGCACCAAGATCAAGTGCTTTGATTCTTGATTCACGATCACTTTGTGCAGTGAGTACTATAATAGGCGGGTAATCGGGATCAACTTCTCGAATTTTTGTTAGTACCTGGTAACCATCCATTACCGGCATGTTTAAGTCGAGCAAGACGAGATCGCTATTTTGCTCCAAATAAATCGATTCAACCTGGGTGGGATCTGTAGTTGAAATAACATTGATGTATCCGTCGATATCAAGCATTTTTTCAATCAACGTAACATTAGCAGGCTGATCATCAACGATTAATATCTTGGCTTCTTTAATTGTTTTTTCTTCGAGCATACTTAATTTATTCGATTGTTTTCTTAAATTGAAGTAACAATAAGATTATCGGCAAGGTTAATATAAATCTTAGGCCTTTTTATATTTTTTCTGGAATAAACTCAAATAATATCACATTTAAAATAAGTCTTTTATTGTGCTGAACTATTGTAAGTTTACAAAAAAATGCGGGCTATTTGCCCGCATTTTTATACAAAGAACTAAATAAATTAATTAACGTATTTTGCGTAAAATTTATTTTTTAGCTTTCTTTTTCGCTTTTTTCTTGGCCTTCTTCTTGGCGACTTTCTTCTTCG
>JAPHTF010000012.1 GCA_026197095.1 Gammaproteobacteria bacterium | reverse complement strand
CTAGTCGTACTGATGATCTTGGACAACTTAGAGTTTTACGAATACTATTTATACCATCAACAGCTGCCATACCATCTGAACTTGGCTCTGTTCCGTTATGAAGTCGAACATCTCCATCAAGAAGATATTCCTCTTCAATCCCATTTGGGGAATTAGCCCAATTCCCATATGGTCTCCATCCTTCAATAGGATTCCCAATTTTTTCTCTAACCCAGAGAACAAGAGATGGGTAATTACGAACCCAGCCAGCTATACGCTCACGATCATAGAAATCAACTGTTAGGTTAGATGCATTATCAAGCTCCGATAAAGCATCTCGCATTGCTTTTTTTCGATCAGTAAGAGCAGAGTCTGATGTTGACCCCGTACTACTAACAATTATGTAGGCTCCTTTGGAAACAGCTAGATCCTTAATAACTTCCCTCAACTTACCTTTTGGACGCATTTCATTAAGTATCGCTGCGGGAGCCATATCTGGTTTCTTTACTTGAATACCAGTCGCAGCTTTTGGGACAAATCCATCAGTATAAGAAATTCTTGAAACTGCGACTCTTACATCAAGACCACCATCCTTAGCATTTTGATGTCCACCCCATGTAACACCCGCTGTAGCTAAGCCATTTGCACTTAATTCAGCTTCACAAAGAAGACCGACTAGTGAACGTAAGTCAGTGTCATTTAGTTCATTTATATCCTTACCAGTAATTTCGAGCATCCTAACCCCAATCCATTAACATAAAAATTATTTAGAAAAAATTGTTCTAGCGGAGTTTCCACTGAAACCCAATCGTAATAGCTGATTAATCAACATTTCAATTCAATTCAATTTTACTTTTATGAGATCAGCACCATTTTTAATATTTTCAAGGTAATCACTATACCATTGCATCATCTCAGTCCGCTCAGCGAGATATTGAGATCGGTTGTACGCTGCCCTAACTTTATTTCTTTCACCATGGGCTAATTGCCGCTCAATGACATCTACACGAAAACCTGATTCATTTAGGATGGTGCTCGCAGTTGCTCTAAAACCATGAGCAGTTGCATCATAACCAAGCCTTTTTCTTATCGCATAGGTTAGCGTATTTTCACTCATGGGCTTTTTACTATCATGACTACCAGGGAAAGTTAAATCAAAGTTACCCGTTAGCTCTTTAATTGATTCAAGTAAACTTAATACTTGTTTAGATAGCGGAACAATATGTTCTTCTTTCATTTTCATTTTCTCCGCAGGTATCCGCCAAATACCTTTTTCCATATCAATGTCTTTCCATTCAGCTGAACGCAGCTCTCCTGGACGTACAAAAGTATGAACAATAAACTGAAGTGCATAGCGAGTTAAGATGTAACCACGATATGAATCAATGGCATTGAGGAACGATGGTAGCTCATCAAACTTAATAGCTTGTCTGTGTTGAACTTTTCGTGTTTTGATAACGCCTTCGAGCCCATCTGCAACGTTATATTTTAGGATACCTGTTTGTACGGCATATCGCAGTACCGAGCGTATTCGTTGTTTGACACGACTCGCCACATCAAGCGCATCCCTACTCTCGATATTTTTAATCACCATCAACACATCTCTCGTTTCGAGATCTTTTACGGGCATCGTGCCAATGGTTGGAAAGGCATCGACTTCTAACGATTTCCAAACCTTGTCGGCATGATCTTTACTCCAACGCCCAGATTCTTTTTTAAACCATTTCTCAGCGACTGACTCAAAAGACTGTTCTGCAGATGCAAAATTTTGGCGGCGTTTATCTACAGCAGGATCAATGTTGTTGTGAAGGAGCTGTTTCGTTTTTAGGCTAATTCTCTCGCTTTTGAAAGCGTCACAACTGGATAGACCCCTAACGCCAACGTTTTCTGCTTTTGTTGGTATCGGTAGGATAAGCGCCAGTACTTCGAGCCATTTGGACGGACCTCAAGGTTAAGGCCTTTTCCATCAGAGAGCTTATAGGTCTTCTCTGTGGGTTTAGCGCCCTTTACTTGTACGGCAGAGAGTTTTTCAGAAAGATTCTTTGTAGTCATGTGTTGGTACATTCCTGAATCGAATCGAGAAGATACCAACATTTATACCAACGATATTATTTGATGTCAATGGAGTAACTTGGACTAACAGGGAGTAAAAAAGTGAGGTTTTATGCGGCTTTTCAGGAAGTTTTGGACTTTCTGGGATGTCCTAAAACTTAAAGATGGTGCCCAGGGCCGGAATCGAACCGGCACGGTATTGCTACCGAGGGATTTTAAGTCCCTTGCGTCTACCAATTTCGCCACCTGGGCAACAAGTGGAGGCGAGGATCGGATTCGAACCGACATAAGAGTGATTTGCAATCACTTGCATAGCCTTTCTGCTACCTCGCCAAATTTGTTGCTGTAGATTATACGTCTAAAACAACATAAAAAAACCCCGGAATTGCCGAGGTTTCTTTAAATTTGGAGCGGGAAAGGAGGCTCGAACTCCCGACCCCGACCTTGGCAAGGTCGTGCTCTACCAACTGAGCTATTCCCGCTTCGAAGGCCGGTATTTTATAGATACGAGCCTGACTGTCAAGAGGTTTATGTGGACTTTTTTACCCTTCTTTACTTAAGGTTGGCCATGCTGCAATTAAATACGTCACCATTGACCAAAGTGTTAATCCAGCTGATATATAGAGTAATAAATAACCAAACTGAAGTGGCGAGAACCAACCTATAGGCTGTTCATAAAGCATAAATCCAATCGCCCATAACTGCCCTGCTGTTTTAAATTTGCCGATGATGGATACTTTTACTTTGGTGACATCACCAATATTTGCCATCCACTCACGTAAAGCAGAAATAGTTATTTCACGACCAATAATGATTGCTGCGGGTATTGCAACAAATGCACCTGGATGGGCGCTTATAATAAGGACAAGCGCGATACTGACCGAAAGCTTGTCTGCAACGGGATCCAGAAAAGCACCAAAATCAGATTGTTGATTAAGTACACGTGCTAAATAACCATCAAACCAGTCTGTCATGCCCCCAACAAAAAATATGCTTGCAAGGACAATATGTTGATTTTCAAATTCAGGCCAATAAAAAACAATCACGAGTACCGGAATGAGTGCAATGCGAAACAAAGTCAGGATGTTCGGGATGTTTAAATTCATTTTTTTAAGTTCATTTAGTTAAATTCTTGTTTTAATTTTCATTATTCATATGAAATGTATCATATATTTTTTTAGCGAGTTGCTTACTTATACCGGGCACTCGGGCAATATCTTCAACCCCGGCACGTGTTACTTCCTGGAGACCACCAAATTGCTTGAGTAATTGCTGTCTGCGTTTAGGCCCTAAACCAGGAATACCTTCCAATACAGATGTTTTACGTTTTTTTGCACGACGATTGCGATGGCCACTTATTGCAAAACGATGAGCCTCATCGCGAATTTGTTGCGTTAAATGCAATGCAGGAGAATCTGGCGGTAGTATAATCTTGCGTTTGGAGGCCGACAAGTAAAGTGTGTCCAAATCAGGATTTCTTCCCTCACCTTTAGTGACGCCAATCAGTAAAACATCATTAATTTGTAACTCTTCAAGTACTTCTTCAGCCTGACTAACCTGACCCTTACCACCATCAATAAAAAGTATATCGGGTAACTTGGCCTCACCTTCCTTAAGGCGTTTATATCGACGCATTAAAGCCTGCTTCATGGCAGCGTAATCATCACCAGGTGTAATATCGTCAATATTAAAACGACGATAATCCGCTTTTAAAGGCCCCTTTTCATCAAAGACGACACAGGATGCGACTGTTGCCTCCCCCATAGTATGACTAATATCAAAACATTCCATACGAGTCGGCATTTCATCAAGTTGTAAGGCAGTTTGCAGCGCTTCATATCGTTGCAATACTGTCACATGGCTGTTTAATCGAATTTGTAAAGCCTGATTGACATTTTGAATCGCCATATCCAACCATCGTGCGCGTTGACCACGAGGTTTTGACTGTAATTTCACAACATGATCACATTGATCTTTTAAAACGTGTTCCATCAGTTCTGTGTTTTCGATCTCATGACTTATAATGATGTCTGAAGGAATTTCACGCCCATCACTTTGAGCATCGCCCAAATAATATTGTGCAATGAAGGTACTAATTAATTCCTCCGCTTCACTGTCTTTTGCATTTTGTGGATAGAACGTTTTATTACCCAGATTTCGCCCGCCTCTGATTGAAAATATCTGCACACATGCCAAACCATTTTTTAATGCCGTGGCGATAATATCCTGATCTCCCCCTTCACTATCGATATATTGTTTTTCCTGAATGCGCTGGAGATTAGCTATTTGATCGCGAAAATGAGCCGCTTTTTCGAAATTCAGCTTTTCTGACGCGTGCTCCATTTTTGTAATAAGCTGATTAATAACATCATTACTTTTTCCCTGTAAAAACATCACCGCGTGGTTTACATCTTCTGCATATTCTTCTTCTGAAATTAAACCGACACAAGGCGCCGTGCAGCGTTTAATTTGATGTTGCAAACAAGCACGTGATCGATTGCTATAGAAGCTATCTTCACATTGACGTACGGGGAAAATTTTCTGCAATAAATTTAATGTTTCACGCACAGCGCCCGCGCTTGGGTAAGGACCAAAGTAGCGCCCCTTCTTTTTTTTTGCTCCACGATGAACGCCTAAGCGAGGGAAAGCATGCTCGCTCGAAAGATAAATAAAGGGATAGCTTTTATCATCTCTAAATAAAACGTTATAGCGAGGTTTAAGTGATTTAATTAAATTATTTTCAAGTATCAGCGCTTCATTTTCTGTATGTGTTACGGTAACTTCAATATCCAGAATGTGTGACACCATTACACGTGTTTTAGGACTGCTGACATTTTTTAAAAAGTAACTCGAGACGCGTTTTTTTAAATTTTTTGCCTTACCAACATATATGACACAAGCCTTTTCATCGAGCATGCGATAAACACCCGGCTTATTGGGTATATTTCGTAAAGCAGCTTTTGCATCAAATTCAGTCGGTGCGGTTGGCATAGAAAACATTAACGCCCTGGCAGTTTTTCAATTTTTGAAATTGCATTTTTAAATATAGAAGCCGCTAAACACTTCGGTTATTGTAGTGTATTGACAGCAATGCTAAGACTACGGAAGTGGGGTTTCTTCAATAAAACCATGTTGCATAGCAAGCTTTGTTAACTCAATATCATTCTGTACCGAAAGCTTGCCAAACAAACGATAGCGATATGTACTTACAGTTTTTGGGCTTAAACAAAGTTTATCGGATATATCCGCAACCTTCAGGCCTTTAATCATTAACGCCAAAACTTCGAGTTCACGTTTAGAAAGCGTTTTGAACGGTGAGCCTGTCTTACAGCCTGTGTTCACTAATGCCAGCTTATGAGCAACTTCACTGCAAATATAATTACGTGATTCCATAACTTCATAAATTGCATGAGTGATTTCTTTCATGCTGGTATCTTTTGTCAGGTATGCATTTGCCCCAGCTTTAATCAGCCTCTGTGGAAAAAGTTCATCACTGTGCATACTTATTATAATAATTTTTAAATCAGGAAAGTCACGACGGAGAAACTCTGTCGTTTTTATGCCATCAAGTTCTGGCATATTGATATCGAGAATAGCGACATCGGGATTATGCTCTTTTGCGTGCGAAATAGCATCGTGACCATTTTCAGCTTCAGCAACAACAGAAAAATTGTCCACATCATCTAATAATCGTCTTAGGCCAGTCCGAACTAAACAGTGATCATCAGCAAGTATTATTTTTATCATTTTTATAATAACGGGGGTTATATATTATCTATAAACAATACCCCATATCCCCTGTTTTGTGTAGCATTTCAGTGGTCATTCTCTAATATCATTGTCTAAATAAGGATAAAAACAGGCATAAAAAAAGGCCACCCGTATAGGCAGCCTTTAGCAATATGGCGGAGAGGGTGGGATTCGAACCCACGGTTGGGATAAACCAACGCCGGTTTTCAAGACCGGTGCAATCGACCGAGCTCTGCCACCTCTCCGGTTCTCAAAATAACAGAAAAGTCTCCTGTATTTGAAGGTGCGCAGCATACAACATGATTAATCAGATTTCTAGTGATTAATGCCCTTGAAATTCGATTCAATTGCCTTGATATTATGAACTAATCGCGTATGCTCATGTCATATTCGCATATGTGAATTAATTTAAATTTTTAAGAGGGATATCTCTATGTTAGGAAATCAGTCTGTTGCGTCTCGCCCAATTGAGTCGGTTTTATCCACCAATAAGGTTATTCGTAGCACATATCAATTACTGTCTATGACGCTAATATTTAGCGCATTTATGGCTTATCTCAGCATATCCATGCAGGCATCTCAAGGTATGGGGCTGGTAGCAACTATCGTTGGTATTGTCATGTTGTGGTTTGTTTTACCGCGTACGGCTAACTCTGCTTCAGGTATTCCTGTCATTTTTGCCATCACGGGATTGCTTGGTTTTGGTATTGGCCCGATGGTGGCTTACTATTTGTCAGTTAACCCAAGCATTGTTATGACTGCCTTAGGTGGTACAGGTATTATTTTCCTTGGTCTGTCTGGTTATGCTTTAACTACTCGTAAGGACTTCAGTTTCATGGGCGGCTTCTTAATGGTCGGCATGTTGGTCATTATTGGTGCATCTTTGCTGAACATCTTTTTGGGTATTCCAGCATTGTCACTGACGGTTAGCGCTGCTGTTATTATGATTATGAGTGGCTTCATTTTATATGAAACATCCTCAATCATTCATGGTGGAGAAACGAACTACATCATGGCTACTGCTAGCTTGTTCTTATCAATTCTTAACCTCTTCTCAGCATTGCTTCATCTGTTGGGTGCGCTAGGAGGCGACGATTAATTTATTTTAATCGACTTATTAAAAACCCCGCCTAACTACAAGCGGGGTTTTTTTTACACTTATTTTTATAGATTTAACACTGAGGTTCTAAAATGAATTGGGTAACAATCGGTTCCGCATTATTAATGGTTGCCATGCTTGTTTTTATCTTTCCTCGCATGCGACAAGCAATGAAGGATTCACCTAAAGGGACTAGTGAAGACTGGAAGAGTTTTTTTATACCATTAGCGGCGGTAATAGGCTTTGTCGTTTTTCTGATTGTAATGGTTAGAGGCTAATCGTAATAATTAAGAGAACAATATAAAGGTCGGCTAAATTGCCGACCTTTCATTAGACTATTCAATAATTTTACGGTTGCCCATATATGACTGTAAAACCTCAGGGACATGGATGTGCCCTTTCTCGTCTTGATAGTTTTCCATAATAGCCACCAGAGTACGCCCAACAGCCAAGCCAGAGCCATTGATGGTATGCACTAATTCAGGTTTACCTGTTTCAGGGTTACGCCAGCGTGCTTTTAAACGACGCGCCTGAAAGTCACCAAAATTACTGCATGAAGAAATTTCACGGTATTTTTCCTGGCCTGGTAACCACACTTCTAAGTCATAAGTTTTACGTGAAGAAAAACCAATATCGCCTGTGCATAAGTTAACTACGCGGTAAGGTAAATCCAGTTTTTGTAATATCGCTTCAGCATGTGAAGTGAGTTCTTCATGTGCTTGTTCAGCATTATCAGCCGTCACAACCTGTACCAGTTCAACCTTTTCAAATTGGTGCTGACGAATCATACCTCGAGTATCACGCCCGTAAGATCCCGCTTCACTTCTGAAACACGGTGTGTGACAAACAAATTTTCGAGGCATGTAGTCTTCTTCAATGATGGTATCGCGCACAATATTAGTCACAGGTACTTCTGCTGTCGGAATTAAATAAAATTCTTGTTCAGCACGAAGTTTAAATAAATCTTCTTCAAATTTTGGCAGTTGGCCTGTGCCACGCAAACTATCACTGTTAACAATATAGGGCACATATGTCTCTGTATAGCCATGCTCAGTTGAGTGAGTATCTAACATAAACTGAATCAAGGCGCGGTGCATATTGGCTATAGCGCCATTCATGACTGCAAAACGTGAACCTGTAATTTTAGTCGCTGTTTCAAAATCGATCTGACCTAAACCTTCTCCAAGATCAACATGATCTTTTACCTTAAAATCAAAGTGCTTAGGTGTACCCCATTTTCTAATTTCTACATTATCATCTTCAGATTTGCCATCAGGTACGGAAGCATCCGGGATATTTGGCAACCCCATTGAAATAGTATTTATTTCTTCTTGTACAACAACTAGCGCATTTTCAGCTTCTTCAAGCTTTGCCCCTAATGAAGAGACTTCATCAAGTAAAGGCTGAATATCTTCCCCCGACGCTTTTACTTTACCAATATTTTTAGATTTAGCATTACGCTCAGCCTGGAGTGCCTGTGCATTCACTTGCAATGTTTTACGTTGCTCTTCTAAACCTGCAAAATGTTTTGTGTCTAAATCATATCCACGGCGCTTTAATAATGCAGCGGTTTCTTCAAGATTATTTCTTAATAACTGAGGGTCAAGCATGTGGATATAAACCTTATTCTTTAATAATTAATGTTATGCGTTTGTACTAGCAGACCATTTTAACATGTGACCGGGTTTAATTTGATCACTTAAATGCTCAAGTATGTTATTTATTTTTTCATCGTCATCAAAAAACTCTACAACAATCGGCAAATGCATCGATAAATCGACAATATCAGCACCATGGATGACACCTGATTCACCATAACCAGAAATTCCTCGAAATACTGACAAGCCACGAAGTTTTTCCCAATCGCGCAAGCGTTTCATTAAATTCTTCAGTTGCGTTTCACCTTCAGAAAGGTAAATACGCACAATAGTAACTTCATTCATATTCATAGTTGTCGTCCTGCGATAACGCCTATCCAGGTTGCCCCTAAACAGAGAAATACACTCATAAACATATTAATAAAAGCTTTTGCCATTTCACCGGCCTGAATCAGGTTAAATGTTTCCATAGAGAAAGTTGAAAACGTGGTAAAGGCACCTAAAAATCCAATAATAATAATGGCTCGCCAGTACTCCGCCAGCATAAAGCGCTCAAGTAATAATATTGAGACAAACCCCATCAATAAGGAACCTGCAACATTAACCGTTAATGTGCCGTAAGGAAAATCAGTTCCAAAAAGTCGATAAACACTGGTTGATGTTAGATAACGCATGACCGCACCTAATGAACCACCTATCGCAATAGCAAGTAAATTATTCATTAACGTAGTTTACCTTTTCTTACCCGATTTTTTATCTAACTCACGCAGGTGTTCAAGTTTTTCTTTAATTTTAATTTCAAGTCCACGTGCTACAGGTTGATAATAATGTTTTTCTGGCATTGTTTCAGGAAAATATGACTCCCCAGCCGCATAGGCTTCAGGCTCATCATGAGCATAGCGATATTCTTTTCCATAACCGAGTTCTTTCATTAGTTTTGTAGGTGCATTACGCAGATGAACAGGTACTTCAGCAGATGCGTATTGTTGAATGTCTGCCCGCGCCTGGTTGTATGCATTATAGACAGCATTACTTTTAGCCGCACTTGCAAGGTAAAGTACCGCCTGGGCAAGTGCCAGTTCACCTTCTGGACTACCCAGGCGTTGAAGTACATCCCAGGCCTGCATAGCCAACGTTAATGCACGTGGATCGGCATTACCAATATCTTCACTTGCCATGCGTACAACACGACGAGCTACATAGAGAGGATCACAGCCGCCATCTAACATTCTTACCAGCCAATAAAGCGCGGCATCTGGCGCCGATCCTCGAACCGATTTATGCAATGCAGATATCTGATCATAAAAAGCTTCACCATGATTATCAAAACGGCGTAAATGTTCGCCAGAAATATTTTTTACTGTTTCGATATCAATGACATTATTTTCAGTTAAGTCACTGGCAATCTCTAATAAGTTTATCGCACGGCGGGCATCACCATCGGCGACCTGGCCTAATAAATTTAGTGCCTTGTCGTCAGCTTTAATATTTTTTTTACCTAGCCCTTTATCAGAATCAGTAAGTGCGCGTTTTAAGACTTGAACGATATCTTGCTCATTTAGCGACTTTAATACATAGACTCGTGCACGTGAGAGTAAGGCATTATTTAATTCAAAAGACGGGTTTTCAGTCGTTGCACCAATAAACGTTATGGTGCCATCTTCAACATAGGGTAAAAATGCATCTTGTTGTGATTTGTTAAAACGATGAACCTCGTCAACAAACAATATACTGGGCTTACCTTGTTGCTGATATTGTTGTGCTCGGGAAACGGCGGCACGAATATCTTTCACCCCAGATAAAACGGCCGACAAACTAATAAATTCTGCATCGCAATAATTTGCAATCATGCGAGATAAAGTCGTTTTACCTGTACCCGGTGGTCCCCAAAGAATTAATGAATGCAGTTTTCCATTCTCAATAGCTAAACGTAGCGGTTTTTCTTTATCTAATAAATGTTGTTGACCGATGATATCTTCAAGATGTTGCGGGCGCATGCGGTCAGCGAGTGGCTGCCACTCACTGTGATCGATATTGGGAAAAATATTTTGATCCTGTTTCATCTAAACATAACAATTAAAATAGCTAATTTATCAATTTATTGACCAATAACATCGACGCCCTTTGGTGGAGTAAATACAAATTGCTTTGCTGGAAGTATTGGATTTTTTACTACATTATTAAATTCAAGCCGGGTGGTTTGGCCAAAATTATCACGCATTTCCATCGCTATAAGTTTATCGTTTTCAAATGCAAGACTAACGGTTTCAAAGTTGGAGTTTTCTTTTTTAGGTGTTAGCTCAAACCAGAGCCAGCCATCAGTGATACCTGTTCTTTCAATACGGTATGACTTTGTTAAATCTTTTGGGTTCCCTAAAAGCATTGCAGGAGTATCAATCAGTAAGCCACCCTGTGCTTTGACTACAACTTGCTCAAGATCCTCATCATAACTCCAGAGTTTTTTACCATCTGCAACATATAGCAACTTATAAGGTTCATTGTATTCAAGGTAAAAATTATCAGGGCTTTGAACAGCTATTAATCCTTTGCTTTTTTGTTTTTCTTCATTATTACCAGAAAATACCTTTTGACTAAATTGTGCCTGAAAAGTATGAAGATTGTTTAAATAATCAGTTAATTCACTCGCATAACTCTTCATACTTATTAATAAAAAAGTACACATTAATAATATTTTTTTAATTCTCATTTTTTACTCTTTAATTTTAGTCTTTCTTATCATGTCATTGCGAGGGAATAAAATGATTGCGGCAATCTCAGTAAGACCAAGGTAAATCATGATAAGCACCTTGTAGCATGAGATTGTTTCACCTAAAAAGGCTCGCAATGACGTGTTACGTTTGTTTAGCAGTATAATTAACTATTATCATATTTTTTCTTAACCTGCTTCACTTAATCGATCGACATTACACAATGATGCAGTGTATTTAATCTTCAGGTGGTGGTGGCGCGAGAACTTCCCGGCTACCATTGGACTCTGCTGGACCAACGATTCCTGCAAGCTCCATCGCTTCAATCATACGTGCTGCACGGTTATAACCAATCTTAAGACGTCGCTGTACACCAGAGATAGATGCCTTACGGGTTTCAGTTACAATACGTACTGCATCATCGTAAAGTTCATCACCTTCATCATCATCGTTATATCCTGGCATTGCGTTTTCATTTTTAGGTCCCGTTGTGACTTCTTCTATATATTGAGGTTTGCCACTTTTCTTTAAACTATCAACTACATTATTGACTTCATGATCATCAACAAATGCACCATGAATACGCGTTGGGATTGCGGTACCCGGTGGTAAATACAACATATCACCATGACCTAATAATTGTTCAGCGCCCATCTGATCTAAAATTGTTCTTGAATCAACACGTGATGACACCTGAAATGCAACTCGTGTCGGAATGTTAGATTTAATCAACCCGGTTAAAACATCAACTGAGGGGCGTTGAGTTGCAAGAACAAGATGTATTCCCGATGCTCGTGCTTTTTGTGCTAAACGCGCAATGAGCTCTTCAACTTTTTTACCCACCACCATCATCATGTCAGCGAGCTCATCCACTACGACAACAATATAAGGTAGAGGTTGCAGGTCTCCTACGGGAAGTTCTGAATCTGCCGGATGGAAAGGATCCTTGATAGGATCTTTTGCTTTAATGGCATCATTCACTTTTTTATTAAAGCCGGTAATATTTCTAACTTTTAAACTCGCCATGAGCTTGTACCGCGTGTCCATTTCAGCCACACACCAACGCAATGCATTGGCTGCCTCTTTCATGTCTGTCACAACCGGTGCAAGCAGATGCGGAATACCATCATAGATTGAAAGCTCCAGCATTTTTGGATCAATCATAATCATGCGCACTTCATTCGGTGTTGAGTTATATAATAAACTCAATACCATTGCATTTAATGCAACAGACTTACCGGCACCGGTTGTACCCGCTACCAATAAATGTGGCATCTTGGCCAAATCAGCTACTGCAGGAATACCACTAATATCTTTGCCTAAGGCAAGTGTTAAAGGTGATTTAGCATCAGCAAATGCTTTTGAGCTAATAATTTCACTTAGACGAACGGTTTCACGGTGTTCATTTGGAATTTCCAAACCGATGGTTGTTTTGCCCGGTATCACTTCAACTATACGTACGCTTATCGCGGATAAAGAACGTGCTAAATCTTTTGCTAAATTAGAAATCTGGCTACTCTTGGTTCCGGCGGCGGGCTGTAATTCAAATCGCGTAATAACAGGCCCAGGATGTACGGCTTCTACCTGGGCATCAATACCAAAATCTTGCAGCTTCATTTCAACCTGTTGTGAAATGGCTTTAAGGGCACCTTCAGATAAAACATGTTGGCTAGGTGTAGCGCCATCAAGCAATGAAATAGATGGTAATGAGCCATCAGATTCAGCAACAAATAAAGAGGCTTGCTTCTCCTGCTGCACGCGTTTGCTTTCTTGAATGGGTTTAGGGGGTGCTTTAATAACCGGAGGTTTGCGTTTTGTTTCCTGGCGTTGCGCTGTCACTTTAAATTGCTGATCACGTTTCTTTTTTAGTTTATGCCTTTCATAAAAATCATATATTTGAACAAAACCCTGTTTAAACAAATTCAAGAAATTTAATGTATAAGCGCCGGTGGTATCCATTAGTCGTAGCCATGACAAATGGGTAAACAGGGTTACACCGGCAAAGAAAATAGCCAACAGCAATAATGTTGCCCCAATAATATTAAAGCCCTGCTCCATCCTGCTACCAAGAATATCACCTAAAATGCCACCTGCATTTACTGGCAAAGGACTCACTACATTAGCATCATGCATGCTGGCCAAAGCACAACCTGCAAGCAATGTGAGAATGAATCCTAAGGTTCTGAGCGCCACGCCGCGCTTATCAAAAATATGCTCTTTTTGCCGATCTCTATAGATAAGCAAACCCGTGTACGCGACCATTATAGGAAACAAATAAGCCAAATAACCAAAAAGAGAAAGAAAAATATCTGAAATTAATGCACCTGTTGGCCCGCCTAGATTGGCCACATTTTTATTACCAGCTAAGCCACTATGAGACCATCCTGGATCCGAGGCATCATAGGAAATAAGCGCCAGAAAGAAATACAAGGCAGTAAATCCAAAAATGAATAATGCCCCCTCTTTTAATCCACGCGTAATGTGACTTGCCAGAGGCTTTTTATCTGTAGTGGTTTGTCTTGCTTGAGCCAATTTAGGAGTTCTTTATCGTTATTTTAGTTAATAATATTTATGAGAATAATATCATAAGTGATTAATATTATTAGATTATTTTAACCTTTAGTAAAGTGCAAGTCAGATGTACTGTTTACATGGCTATCTTACCGAAAAAATCAGCACAATGTGTCGATAAACACGCAATTAAGCGAGAGCTGACAGTACAATTTCTCCATTTTGAAGGTTTATTCCACTTGCTAAGGCGACATCAGAATGCCAGTCAGATTGGCACATACCGAGCACATAAGGCAGTAAAACTTCGGACAATGCTTGTGTGGAAGTGCGAGGAACAGCCCCCGGCATATTTGTCACCCCAAAATGAATAACATCTTCCCAGACAAAAGTAGGGTTCTCATAACTCGTTGGCCGCGTCGTCTCAATACACCCCCCCTGGTCAACTGAAATATCAATCACAACACTACCGGCCTTCATCGATTTAACTTGAGCAGCTGAAACCAGGTGTGGCGCCTTAGCACCCGGGATTAATACAGCCCCAATGAGCAAATCAGCCTCTTTTACTGCTTGCGCAATGTCTTCTTGCTCAGGGTAACTCGTTCTAATATTTTTATTTAATAGCTTTAGCTGAATGTGCTTCTCTTCATTTGGATCAAAAACCAGGACATTCGCCCCCAGTGCCGCCGCAACATAAGCCGCTCCCGTGCCGGCAATACCTCCACCTAATATCACTACCTGCCCTTTCTCTGTTGCAACAAGTCCACCACCACCTAATAAGATACCTCGCCCACCTTGAGGTTGATGAAGCAAATGTGTGCCTATTTGAACGGCAATACGCCCAGCAATATCACTCATGGGTGCCAGGAGTGGAAGCCGCCTATCTACGGTCACCGTTTCAAAGGCCACGGCGGTTAAGCCAATTTTCAGCAATTCTTGTGTTAATTCAGGTGCCGCGGCTAAATGTAAGTATGAAAAGAGAATGTGATCAGCTCGTAGATACTTTAGCTCTGAGCTTTGCGGCTCTTTGACTTTAACAATGAGTCTTGCCCGGTCATAAAGCTCTTTTGCTGATTTTACCAAAATAGCACCTGCATCTTGATATTCAGTATCAAGATAGCCACTTAATAAGCCCGCATTTTGTTCAATAATGACCTGATGACCATTTATAACCAGTTCTTTTACGGCTATTGGTGTTAATGCAACCCGACCTTCAAGTACTTTTATTTCACGCGGAATACCGATTTCCATATTCGTCCTTTACCCTGTTGTTTGCTTTACGTAACATACCACAAATCTTTTTAACCATTGTGCCTCCCCAGAGTTGCATAATGGTATTCAGTCCACAAATTACTGAGATAACATAAACCATATTATTAACCACATTTAAATCTAAGTTATTTAAATCTATTTAACACTAAGAATTCTGGAGTTTAGTCCATGAGCGAAGCAAAACATTGTCGAGTATTAATTGTTGGTTCAGGCCCTGCGGGCTACACCGCTGCAGTCTATGCAGCTCGAGCTAATTTAAATCCTGTATTAATTACCGGGTTGGAACAAGGCGGACAACTCATGACCACGACAGAAGTCGATAACTGGCCTGGGGATGTAGAAGGTCTGCAAGGTCCTGCACTCATGGATCGCATGCGTGAACATGCTGAACGTTTCAATACTGAAATGATTTTCGACACCATTAATAAAACTGATTTAAGCAAACGACCTTTTACTTTAACCGGTGACAATGGCGTATATACCTGTGACGCATTAATTATTGCAACAGGTGCCTCTGCCATGTATCTCGGACTTGAGTCTGAAGAAAAATTTAAAGGTCGTGGTGTGTCCGGATGTGCGACATGTGATGGATTTTTTTATCGCGGTAAAGATGTCGCTGTTGTCGGTGGTGGTAATACTGCAGTTGAAGAAGCCCTGTATCTTTCAAATATTGCTTCACATGTTACGGTAATTCACCGTCGTGATAAATTCAGCTCAGAAAAAATCTTGTCACAGCAACTGATTGAAAAAGCTAAAAATGGCAATGTCACTATTGAATGGAATTCTGAACTGGATGAAGTCCTCGGTGATGCATCCGGTGTAACAGGTGCACGGATTAAAAACCGCGAAGACAACAGCACTAAAGATATTGAACTCATGGGTATCTTCATTGCTATCGGTCATAAACCCAACACCGGTATTTTTGAAGGCCAACTTGATATGAGTCATGGCTACTTAAACACTAAAGGTGGTCGAGAAGCCAACTCAACGATGACAAGTGTAGCCGGTGTATTTGCGGCAGGTGATGTGGCAGATCATGTCTATCGTCAGGCAATTACCTCTGCGGGTGCGGGTTGTATGGCGGCTTTGGATGCTGAGCGTTTCCTGGAAAACCAGGAATAAAATAAAACCCGATTAATACTCGGGTATTTACATATTTCAAGCGTACTCTCTTTACTGAGATGTACGCTTTTTTTATGACAAATATTTTATTCGGACGCTACCTTATATATGAGGTTTAAATATTTAATGGTATGCTTTAAAAAAATTAGAATGAGATGAACAAGCAATGGCTGAAAACGATTTAGATCTAAGGCAAAATGTTGGCGATACATTGCAATTACAATTTTCACCCAATAAAAAAGATGAGCGATTTTATGTCAAGTTAATTGGCTTTTTAGAAAATAAAAGTATTTTGGTCACAACACCTCGTTCTGATGGTGTTCCATTAAGAATTCCCGCCGAGCAAAAATTCATAGTCAGAATGATTTCAGGAAATTCTGCGCAGGGATTTTCTGCACAGGCAATTCATGCAACATCACACCCATACCCACACTTACATCTTACATACCCAAAAGATCTTGAATCGATCACAGTAAGAAAAGCTGAGCGAGTAAATTGCAAACTCATTGTAACCGTACAAAATGTTGAATCTGAAAATACTACAGCTGATGGAAGAAGCGCTTCAATGCAAGATATTAGTACAGCAGGTTCTCAGTTGTTATCTAACGATACATTAGGTGAAGTGGGTGATACGATTACTATTAATAGTAAAGTTAACGTTGCAGACATAGAACAATATTTAACCATATCAGGAAAAATTCGACGCGCTGTTGAAAAAGAAAATTCGAAAAGTGGTAAATATGAATATGGCATTGAGTTTATCCTTCTTGAAGATAAAGATAAATTATTACTGCATGGCTTTGTATACGAACAAATGACAAAAAAATCATAGTTAATCTACATTAATATATTTTGCTACTTATCATATTTTAATAGATGTCTATTACAATAAAAACTATTGAATCGCTCCATCGCATTTCTGCAACCGAATGGAACACACTTGCAGGAAATGATTTTCCTTTTTCACGATATGAATTTCTTATAGCCTTAGAAGATCATGGTGCGGTCGGTAAAGAATTTGGCTGGTTGCCGCATTTCTTTTTAGCTTACGATAATGAAATGTTAGTAGGCGCATTACCGGTTTATATTAAATTCAACTCCTATGGCGAGTTTGTATTTGACTGGGCCTGGGCAGATGCATACCAGCAAAATAATCTTCGTTATTACCCTAAGCTGGTAACATCCATACCCTATACTCCGGCAACAGGGCCCCGACTCTTAATTCAAGATGATGCACGTTATAATGAGATCGCTAACACATTAGTTAGCGCAGTATTACTATTTGCTGAAAAATCAAATATCTCGTCTTATCATTGTTTATTTACAAATAACAAAGACACTGATTACTTCTCAAACAACCCAAATTTTATGATGCGTCTCGGCTGTCAGTTTCACTGGACGAATAATCACTACAAAAGCTTTTCAGACTATTTAACTTATTTAACCTCTAAAAAAAGAAAACAGATAAAACGAGAGCGTCGGATTGTAAAAGAGCAAGATATTGAATTTGAAATATTAAATGGACATGAGGCATCAGATCATCACTGGGATATTTATCATCAGTTTTATGAAAGCACTTTTGAAAGAAAAAGTGGCATGCCGACTTTATCGAACAGTTTTTTTAAAGAAATAGCGAAAACAATGCCAGATAATATTGTTCTGGTTTTAGCAAAATATCAAGAAAATTATGTAGCGAGTGCTTTCAATCTAAAAGGCACAGATACACTATATGGTCGTCATTGGGGTTGCAGTGAGAACTTTGATAACCTGCATTTTGAAGCATGTTATTATCAGGGCTTAGAATATTGCATTAAACATAATTTAAACTATTTTGAACCCGGTGCACAAGGTGAACACAAAATCGCACGTGGTTTTATGCCAACAAAAACATGGTCTGCACATTGGATTGCGCATCCTCAGTTTCGTGAAAGCATCGCTCACTTTCTAAACCATGAAACTAAAGGTATGCTGCATTATATTGATGAACTCAATGAACACAGTCCATTTAAAGAAAAGCTATGACAGGCCCCTACCTCCTCGATATTAATAATAAAAAAAGCTTTCCTGATGTCACGTTAGCACTACGTGAGCCCGATGGATTATTAGCTATAGGTGGTGATCTAACAATTGAACGTTTAGTTGCTGCCTATCGGAATGGTATTTTTCCATGGTATAGCGAAGGTCAACCTATTTTATGGTGGTCACCTGATCCCCGAATGGTATTAAAACCAAGTGATATTAAAATTTCACGTAGCCTGGCAAAAACAATTCGCAAACACAAATTTCAAATCACAATGGATCAAAATTTTGAAAAGGTTATTCTTTCATGCTCTCAACCTCGATTAGAAAAAGGGAGCCTGCAAACTGAAACATGGATTCTTGATGATATGATTAATGCATACAAAAACATGCATCAATCAGGTTATGCTCACAGCGTAGAATGCTGGCAGGATAATCAGCTAGTGGGTGGCTTGTACGGAATTGCGCTTGGTAAAGTGTTTTTTGGCGAGTCTATGTTTTCTAAAGTATCGGATGCATCAAAAACAGCCTTTGTTTTTCTGAGTAAACAGCTAGAACGCTGGGGGTATAAATTAATCGATTGCCAGGTTTACACTTCTCACCTGGAAAGTTTAGGCGCAACTATGATATCCAGAGAAAAATTTATCGCATTATTAAACCAGCATGCACGTGATGATACGAGCCATGAAAAATGGTTAATAGAACCCGATTTATCCAGTCACATTATTTCAAGCATGGAAAAATAAATGAATGATATGGATGACAAATCACTCGATGAAATAAGATTTATGGTAACGCCTGAACATAAATGTAGTTACCTTGATGATCATGAGGCAATTACACTTTTTGTTGATCCAAATTATCCCGTTGATATGAATCAATACAGTGCCTTAGCCAAACTGGGTTTTAGACGCAGTGGCTCAAATATTTACCGGCCACATTGTACTGGCTGTGGTTTGTGTATTCCTGTTCGTGTGCCCGTAGATGAATTTAAACCTAACCGAAGCCAACGACGAAATATCACTATAAATAAAGATATTGTCATTAATGTAAAAGACGCAGTTTTTAATAATGAACATTACGCACTGTATCGTCGCTATATGAAGGGCCGTCACGCCGGTGGCGGTATGGATAATGATGAGCCTGATAGTTATGAATCATTAATTAAAGCGGATTGGAGTTTATCTAAGCTTTTAGAGTTCAGGTTGAATGAAAAATTAATGATGATTGCTGTAATGGATATATTCGTGGACGGAGTCTCTGCCGTCTATACCTATTTTGATCCTGACTACTCAAACCGCGGACTGGGCGTGTTTGGTATATTGTCTGAAGTGAATTATATCAAATCACTTAATCTTGATTGGCTTTATCTGGGTTACTGGAATCCAAAGACAAATAAGATGTCTTACAAGTCAAATTACCAGCCCATGGAGTTCTTTGATGGGCAAGAATGGCACTGGCTCAAAAAAACCCGCTAGCCGCCCCCTTTACCACCACATTTAGTGAAATATCTCACAAAAAACACAATATCTTGTGCCTGATCACATGTTTTTTTCAATATTTAACAATAATGTCACAAATATTAGCTATATTTATTTAAACAGGGAGAAAAACAGCCGATATATACAATAATGCAGCAATATCCCAATTATCCTGCATTGTTAAACTCTAGCAACTATCCTGAAACAGGATAAAAGGAGGGTTTCACCATGTTAAGCTTCCTCTATCACCTCTCTCACGACTTTGAATTAAGCCATGGGTATCATGCCAACCTACTCTATATTAACCAGGCACACTTTGATGCATTGCGTCAGCAATTATCCGAAATCCAGGATCTCGCAAAACTGACTCAGTTTTTAGGTATGGATATCGTTATTTCTGAAGAAGCAACACATCCTCATGTTGTATGGCAACCTATTGAGTGGACAAAAATTACTGCATAGATTTAAAAAACACAATTTATTTACTTACTAAAGCAATCAGTCTTTGATGTTTTCGCCTGATTCAGGCATTATTGCGCCTGATTTTTAACCTCCGACTTTTAACAGTGGTTTAGAGATATAAATGGCGAAAGAAGAACATATTGAAATGGAAGGCACTGTCGTTGATACAATGCCTAATACAACATTTAAAGTTGAACTGGAAAATGGACACGTGGTTACTGCACACATTTCTGGAAAAATGCGTAAAAACTATATTCGTATTTTAACCGGAGATAAAGTAACTGTTCAGCTGACTCCTTACGACTTAACAAAAGGTCGAATCGTCTTCCGCGGAAGATAATAAAAGAATTTAACCACAGAGGCCACAGAGGTTCTCAGAGATAAAAGTAATTATTACTCTGTGTAACTCTGTGGCCTCTGTGGTTTAAGAGCCTATATCTTTTAGTTAAGCATCCTGTTTTGCTGGCAAATTTTTGCTCTGCATATCAAACACTAACTCATCATTTTTCACTTTCACAGTGACATGACCGCCTTTTGTCAGGCTGCCAAAGAGTAAGTCTTCTGCAAGTGGCTTTTTCAGCTGCTCTTGAATGACACGCGTCATTGGGCGTGCACCCATAACCGGGTCATAGCCTTTAATCGCCAACCAGGTACGCACTTCATCATCAATTGATAGTGAAACGCCTTTCTCTTCAAGTTGATGTTCAAACTCAAAAATAAACTTATCTACAACCTGGGCAATCATATCCTGGCTCAGCTGTTTAAACTGAATAATGCCATCCAAACGGTTTCTAAACTCGGGCGAGAAAGATTTTTTAATCGACTCCATACCATCAGAAGAATGATCTTGGGTTGTGAAGCCCATTGAAGAACGACTTAATTGCTCAGCACCAGCATTTGTTGTCATGATAATGGTAATATTACGGAAGTCTGCTTTACGGCCATTATTATCCGTTAGTGTGCCATGATCCATGACCTGAAGGAGTAGATTAAAGACTTCAGGATGTGCTTTTTCAATTTCATCTAATAAAAGCACCGCATGAGGATGTTTATTAATCTCTTCTGTTAACAAACCACCCTGGTCATAACCAACATATCCCGGAGGGGCACCAATTAAGCGTGAAACAGTATGACGTTCCATGTATTCTGACATATCAAAACGGATGAGCTCGATACCCATTATAAGCGCTAATTGACGCGTAACTTCAGTCTTACCTACGCCTGTTGGGCCAGCAAATAAAAATGAACCAATCGGCTTATCTTCATGGCCTAATCCCGCACGCGAGAGCTTAATCGCTGTCGCAAGGCTATCAATTGCAGCATCTTGTCCAAAAATAACCAGCTTAAGATTACGCTCAAGATTTTTAAGTGTCGTCATATCATCATTGGAGACTGTTTTTGGCGGAATACGTGCAATTTTAGCAACAATATATTCAATCTCTTTAATGCCGATTGTTTTCTTCCGTTTTGAGGCAGGTTGAAGCTGTTGATAGGCCCCTGCTTCATCAATCACATCAATCGCCTTATCCGGTAAATGACGATCATTAATATAGCGTTCAGATAATTCAGCCGCACCACGCAGCGCGGGTTGAGTGTATTTAACATCATGATGTTCCTCAAAACGGCTCTTTAAACCCTGAAGAATTTGTACGCATTCTTCAACAGTGGGTTCCGGCACATCAATTTTCTGGAACCGACGTGCCAAGGCACGATCTTTTTCAAAAATACCGCGATATTCCTGATAGGTTGTTGAGCCAATGCACTTTAACTCGCCATTTGATAAAACAGGCTTAATCAGGTTGGAGGCATCCATTGCACCACCCGAAGCCGCACCGGCACCAATAATGGTATGAATTTCATCAATGAACAAAATAGCATTATCTTCTTTACGAAGCTGCACCATGACCGCTTTAAAACGTTTTTCAAAGTCACCTCGGTATTTTGTGCCTGCTAGCAAGGCACCCAAATCAAGTGAATAAATGACTGCATCTTTAATAATATCAGGTACATCTTCTTCGACAATACGTTTCGCAAGACCTTCAGCTAATGCGGTTTTTCCCACACCGGCTTCACCAACAAACAAAGGATTATTTTTACGACGACGACATAAAACCTGAATTGTACGTTCTACTTCATCTGCTCGACCAATAAGTGGATCAATTTTTCCAGTTGCAGCTAATTCATTCAGGTTTGTGGTGTATTGAGTTAACGGATTTTGAGGTGATGATTCTTGCTCATCATTTGCTAACTCAATGTCTTCATCTACCTCTTCATCAGATGACAATCGGTTGATTCCATGTGAGAGATAATTAACGACTTCCAAACGGCTGATATCTTGTTTTTTGAGGAAGAATACAGCCTGAGATTCCTGCTCACTAAAAATAGCCACTAATACATTTGCGGCTGATACTTCTTGCTTTCCTGATGACTGCACATGAAATACAGCACGTTGTAATACGCGTTGAAACCCCAGGGTAGGCTGGGTATCTCGATCGTCATTAGGTGGAAGTAACGGCACAGTTTCCTCTAAGAAGGTCACAAGTTCTGCTTTCAAAGCAGGAATATCGGCTCCGCAAGCAAGTAAAATTTCACGCGAAACATTATTGTCAAGCAAGGCTAACAATAAGTGCTCAACTGTCATGAATTCATGGTTATTACCCCGTGCTTCACGAAATGCCTGGTTTAGGGTTTGTTCGAGTTCTTTATCCAACATCTTATATGGCCTTTAGGTTTATGAATCCGCTTCCATTGTGCATAACAACGGATGTTGATTCTGTCTCGAATAATCGTTTACTTGCTCAACTTTTGTTTCTGCTACATCCCGAGTATAGACGCCACAGACGCCTTTGCCTTTAGTATGGACATTTAACATTATATTTTGTGCTTTTTCGTGAGATAGATTAAAAAATGCCTCAAGAATATGCACAACAAAGTCCATGGGTGTGTAATCATCATTAAGAATAAGCACCTTATACATAGGTGGTTTCTTAAGTTTAGGTTTCGCCTCCTGGACCGCAACACCGTCGTCGATCCCATCATCGGGTATTTGTTGTAACTCTTTGCTCATAATTCAAATTCTAACTTATTAGACCTTTTTTTGTGACACTGGTTTTAAAATGATGATTAAAATTTGTGCAGATTGTTAAATATTGTCTATATTTACTTTTGATGGTCGTAGTTTCAATATGGTAAGTAGTTATTTCACAATTTTTGTGGATATTAATTCTGACCTCATTGGAATGTATGGGATCAATTGATATTTTTCAATGACACGGAGGCTAGGAAGCAATGTCTATAGGTACGGTAAAGTGGTTCAGTAACAGTAAAGGTTATGGGTTTATTTCACCTACTGAAGGTGGCGAAGATATTTTCGCGCATTTCTCGGTGATTACTATGGAAGGCTATAAAACCCTGAAAAAAGGACAAGTTGTAGAATATGAGGTGACTGCAGGTCCAAAAGGACAACATGCAACAGAGATTAAATTAGGTGACATACCTGATGACCAAATAAGTAGTACTCATCACTAATCTTTTATACATAATTTAAAAAATACCTTGCCCGAATTATTGGGCGGGGTTTATTTTTATCTTCAATTTAAATTTATATACTTTCCCCTAACCTGCAATCTTATTGTTTAATTCATATCCTTATTCTACGTAAAGTATGGATTCAGCGCTCACCAGTTAAGTGGTTTAATACCAACAGCACGTAAAAACATGTTTACTAGTTCTTTAGTTGCATAGTCAATATTAATATCACTATAGTGTTTTTCTCGGCTAATACCCATTGTATAAATAAATTCACGTAACAAACCAGTATATAAAAGCCCAGCAAGTCGAATGTCACTTTCTGGAATTTCTTTTTCATCAATCATTTCTTCCAAAGAGAATTCAATATAATCTGTAAAACCTTTCCATTGATTAATAAACAAACTTTCAGTTGATTTGTTATCGTATAATGCACTGTGAAGCTCAATGCGAATTGCATCAGGATCGACAAGCCTTGATTTAACATACACTTGAGTCATTCGAAATAAAACATTAGCAAAATCAGAAGGCCCGGAGAGTATGACATCAATATATTCTTCTCTCTTGCACGCATATTCATTTAAAACCGCCTCATATAAAGCTTCTTTAGAAGGAAAATGTTGGTAAATTACAGCAGGGTAAACATTACATGCTTTTGCTATAGTACCAACAGAAACACCATGAAGCCCAAATTGCGCAAAAAGCCCTTTCGACAGCGCAAGTATCGATGCCCTTCTTTCTTCTGCCGATAGTCGTTTTTTTATCATCGCGTATTTATTCCAAGTATTTGTATGACATAAGTTATGTCTGGATTATCCCACATTAGCCACATATTCTAGTAAATCCATTAAACTTTGCTATTTATCGTCTATTTAGACTTAAATATTAATGAATATTCATTTATACATAATTCCAGCATTGTTTATGTGATTAAGATCACAAAATTATTTAGATAGGATGTTAAGAATATTTGTTTCTAAAATCAATAAAAAGCAAATAATCCTTATATAAACAATACCATACATTCTGATTATAAAATAATGACTGATTTGACTTTAAAGTTAAATCGCACTACTATTTTTATAATCTAAGTGAATGTTCGTTCACTTATAAGTAGGGAGTTTCTATTGCAATATCTGCCCACGTTGAAAATATGGAAGGCCATAGAACATGATGGCTAGTAATATTTTAATGTGTGAATGATTTTAGTTATTGAAAAAAACATAATGTTTAAGGAGAAATATAATGAGTGAAGTAGCCACAATTTTAGAACAAGAGCCTGTAATAACAATGAACCTTGAAGAAGCTATGCAGAATCGTCGTTCAGTACATTACTTCGAAACTAATGGCCCTGCTATTACAAACAGTCAGTGGAAAAAATTATTTGAACTGACTGCGCTCAGCCCATCTTCATTTAACTTTCAACCTTGGGACTTCATCATTGTTGATGATCAAAAAGCCAAAGAAGAAATGCATCCCTTATGTTGGGGACAACAACAGATTTTAGATTGTTCTGCTGTAGTAGCAGTACTTGGAGATAAAAACCCACACCGTCGTGATGCTGAAATCCTTCAGCAATTTAAAGATAACGGTTATATCGATGAAACCACTCGCGAAGCTTACATGGGTGCGGTTGATGTTGTGTATCCAGATGAAGGTCGCAAAATTGAACATGCTGCAGGCGGTTCTAGCCTGGCTGCTATGAGTTTTATGCTAGCTGCGCATGGTATGAATTTAGCAACATTGCCGATAATTGGTTTTGATCATGATGCCATTGTGAAATACCTCGATGTTCCAGATGACTATATAGTCACTATGCTCATCGCAGTTGGACACAGTGCAAATAAAGACTTACCAAGACAACAACGTCGAGATTTTACCGATATCGTCCATTGGGGCAAGATGAACGGAAAGCAGTAGTACGCTGCAAAAGGTCTAATTAATGGATACAAACATGAACCAGGATGTTCATAGCGAGGGGGATTTGATATACGCTGGCGACTATGAAGTCGTTGGCCCCACTCCCTCTTTCGGGCAAAAGGAAGTAGCTCAACTTGGCGCCACGATGATATTTATTCACTATCATCATCGGCATGAATTTTTGGGTGGGCATAACAAGGGGCTTTGGGGAACCATTTGTCATACTTCTGACAGTCCACCAGACTGGGATGAACTTGATAAAACTGTTACCAGCGCACAAAAGCATTTCCCTCATGTCGCACTTTATCCGATTGGCTGGGCTCACATGGTCCCTCAGCATATGGGAGAAACTATCTTAGATGTTTCACCTGATGTTATCTCCGATTGGGTATGCCACGTTGTTGGAAGGTATTGGAAAGATATTAGCCTTTTCCCGATTTATTATGAAATGAATGTATTTGAGTTGTTTTACAAAATAACTCATAAACAAGAATACAATTTTAAAATTAAGACACACATTGTTGAGTCACTCGTACTTAGCTATGAAAAAGTTTTAAAGGCGCATGGAGCTGAAGCAGCAGCAAAACTTACACCGGGAACTTTTGTTGAGCTAACAAAGAGCAGTTTTTATTGGATGAGCGAAGGAACTTTGCTTGAGCTGCCAAAAGGTTCGATGATGCTTGATGCCTCACTCTCTCCAATTGATCTAATAAATGTAGCCACAAGTCTTGACGAAATAAACTCAACTATCCGGTATCTTCCAATTTTACGACAGCTATTGCACCAGGTTGTATTTTGGAATGCAGATGATAGTGGTGCAAATAATACCGTAGCTGATGATATACGTCGCTTGGTTAATGCCGGTTTTTTCTACGATGAAATAAAAAATCCTGATGGATTTGTACGCACAATGATTGCTGGCTGGGACGCGCAACCACAAAATACCTATGAATATATATTGAATCGTATGGTTCCAGAAATGCAAATACCGAGTTGTGGTGATTGTCTGCAAACAAACCATAACGAATTCATTAAATATATTACTGCTCCTGAAACACCGGATTATATTAAAAATGCAATAGTCGGGTTTGTTCTTGATGATATTTTTAAGTGTACAAAACAAACCGGTATAACTTCAGCAATATATCCAACAGAAGATATAAAGAAAGATCTTAGAGTGGGAAAAGAGCCGCTCTATATAAGTGCAATTGGTCAGGTTTATAAGGATTTAATAAACAAAAATCTATTGCTTAAACATAAAAATTTTCTAAAACAGAAAAATGTAATTTGATATTAACACTTAGGGAGAATAAGTGCATGGAAGCAATTAACCTACAATCATCACACTCAAAAAATACAAGTACAAAATTCTTCAGTAATAAAAAAAAATCTATTGCTGATGTTGTAGTTGATACTTTAGTGCAGGCAGGCGTAAGCAAAGTTTTTGGTATTCCTGGTGGAGCAACAATTCCTTTTCATGTCAGCTTAGAAAAACATGAAGACATTGACTTTGTTTTGGCCAAACATGAAGGTGGCGCAGCTTTTATGGCTGACTGCTATAGCCGGTTATCAGGCAACTTAAGTGTATGTTGCTCTACAACAGGTCCTGGTGCAACAAACCTTATGACGGGTGTTGCCTCTGCATATATGGACTCCATACCAATGCTTGTAGTCACAGGCATGAATCCAATCGATACCTGGGGCCGAGGAGATTTTCAAGAGTCAACGCCATATACCGGTATAGATACCACAGATATGTTTAAATCAATTTGTAAGCACAGTGAAATTATTGTTTCTGAAAAAATTCTTCAGTTCCGACTACGCTGTGCAATTGCAAAAGCTCTATCAGGAAGACCTGGTCCAGTACATATCGCAATTCCTCGAGACCTTTGGACAAAAGAAGTAACACCAGAGTATTGGTACCCACACAGCTATCTGTCTCAACCACCTAGTGCATCAGAACAAGATGTCCTTCATACAGCTGATTTCCTTAGACTATCAAGCCGGCCCCTAGTTTTGTTTGGAAGTGGCGCATCATCTAATGCCGTTAGTCAATTAATGGAGATATGTGAATATCTTTCAATACCAATTGCATCAACACCCAGAGCTAAAGGAAAAGATTTAACCTTCTTATCGAAAACTTATATTGGTAGTGTCGGGATTGCTGCTACTGCAAGTGCCGATAATCTTCTCGCAAATAACAAATTTGATGTCATTCTAACTGTTGGTTCCGGTTTTGGTAGTTACGCGACAAATTCATGGAACACAGTTTTGATTCCAACTCATGCAATGATTCAGGTGAATATTGATCCCAGCAATATTGGTCAGGTATTTCCAGCTGATTTAGGAATAGTCTCTGATGGGCAGTGTTTTAGCAAAAAACTTCATCAAAACTTAATGGCCTTACCGCAAGATGAAAATACTAACAAACGGACTAAATGGCTTGAACCCTATATAAAGTACGAAGTGTGGCCTCTCCCAAAAGAACACGTTTTAAATGAAGCAGGCCTTCCATCCCCAGTAGAGATTATCAAAGCAGCTGATATAGCGGTCGGCAATGACGGAGTCATTCTGGCGGACTCAAATTCAATCTTACTTTGGGCGACACATTATCTACCTGAACGTATAGGCAGAAGGTATATCAGTGCTTGGGGTGGTGCAAGCATGGGGCATGCTACAGCGGGTGTCATTGGAGCAAAACTTGCGTCACCAGATTCTGATGTCATGGCAATGGTTGGTGATGGTTGTTTTTTGATGAATGGTAATGAAGTAGCCACGGCTGTGGATCTAAAACTTCCAATAGTATGGGTTATCAATGCAAATATGCAGCTTGGAATGATTCATTATGAACTACGTAGTTTAGGCTGTACTGAGAGTGCCACACTGCACCAGTACGATTTTGTCATGTTTGCAAAATCACTTGGTGCTGTTGCACATCATTGTGTTGATATCACAAAGCTGGCAGATCAGATTAAAGCAGGATTTCTTCGTGACAAGCCAACAGTCATTCAAGTCAATGTTGATCCCGAAAAAGTACCCCCGCTGGGTAACAAGAAACAATGCTCAGCGGATTGGAAAAATTACATTAACAGTATTTAGGGGAACAAAAATGAACGTGTGGTTTGATAGTGAAATTAAAGATATCGATAAACTTAAAATATCATGCTTATCTCATACTCTTCATTATGGCACAGGTGTTTTTGAAGGTATTCGAGCTTATGAAGTTAATAACAAAGCTACGATATTTCGACTGGATGCACATATAGAAAGGCTATTTAAATCAGCCAAGATAATTGGAATGCCAATTTTATATTCTCATGAGGAGATAACCCAGGCAATTCACGAAGTTCTTAGATCAAATCAATTAACTAATGCCTATATTCGTCCGTTGTTGTTTTATGGCAGTGGTGGAATGGGACTTGATGTGAAAAGCAAGCAACCAAATCCGGTTCATCTTTTGATCACTGCATGGAAATGGGATAGCTATTTTTCAAGTGAAGAAAAATCAGGTGTTAACGCCTTCGTTAGTAGTTGGAAAAGAGTATTTTCTAACCCGAAGTTGGCTCAGGCCAAAGCCGTTGGTCATTATTTAAATTCCTTTCTGGCTTATTCAGAAGCAAAAAAAAATGGTTGTGACGAAGCCATCCTGCTAGATGAAAAAGAAATAGTTAGTGAAGGAAGTGCATCTAACCTGTTTATTATTAAAGATGGAAGGATTGCAACACCAAAAGTATCTAGTGCCTTGAAAGGTATTACCCGGGATACCATATTTGCTTTGGCACGGGAGATGAAAATTGAAATAGAAGAATGTGATATTAGTGTTAATAGATTATTACAAGCTGATGAGGCATTTTTCACAGGTACGGCTTGCGAAATATCAAACATTGCTTCAATAAATGGAATCAAATTACCTGGTTCATTAACTAACATCACTGCCCCACAACTTTCTGCAAGATATTCGCAGCTTGTACATATGAAATATGAGTTTTCTAAATACTGTCCACAAGATTTTGGGCAATGGTTTTCCATTGTTGAAAATGAATGCTATGACACAAACCATTGTGTTGCTTAATTTATATTTAATTGTTAACAACTAAGGAAGGAGAAATAAAATGAGTGCGGAAGTACAAACTTTAAATAACGAAGTAGAAGTACCATCACTTTATGAACGTCTGGGGGGATTTAGCCAAATTAAAAAAATTTCAGAAGATGTTTGGGATAATCATATGGCGAACTCAGAAGTCAGTACACGATATGCAAATAGTGATGCTGAAGAGATCAAAAAGCAAGTCACTGACTTTGTATGCTGGGGGACTGGAGGCCCTGAAAAATATGAAGGAAAAACAATGCTTGCTGCACATAAGACTATGAATATTAGTCATCAGGAGTTCATCGCCGTTATCGATGATGTTATGCGAGCATTGGAGAAAAACAATGTTGGACAAACTGAGCAAAATGAAATGCTTGGGCTGCTATTTTCGCTGCGCGACCAGGTAATTAAGCAATAACCCATAATTATCACCGTCAATCTAAGGAGTATATCATGGTAAATTTTGATCAAGAATTGGACGCAAGTGGTTTAAACTGTCCTTTACCAATCTTGAGAGCAAAAAAGGCACTTACAGCTATGAATGCAGGTCAGATATTACGAATTCTGGCTACTGATCCAGGAGCAGTAAAAGATTTTGATGCTTTCTCCAGACAGACAGGAAATGTATTGCTCGAGTCTGGCGAAGAAGATAGCAAATTTATCTTTTTAATACAAAAATCATAGCTTGTATTTTATAATATGTAAGGTGCTGTTCGACAGCACCTCGCGTATAACTAAGTATTATTTACATTAATTAAGCGGCAACAGTGAGGCATGACCATTTTGTGGATGATAATCGCCATACTCAATCGTTCGACGGTTAGAACTATGGCGAGTAAAAGCAGTTATCTGGGTCGTGTAAAGGTATTAAGTAGCGTAAAATCCATTTATGTCACTGATATTATTAAACAAACCCTGCGGCGTCATCAGCCAGTTCAGCGAACATGAAAAACACTCTTCCCTATCTGAATTTATTACCGATAAAAACTTTTACCCTGCAGGCAGACTCGATCATGATAGCGAAGGCCTGTTGATACTGACCGACGAGGGTAAAATCCAGCATTGCTTAAGTCATCCAAAACACAAGCAACCTAAAACATACTGGGTTCAAGTTGAAGGGGAAATGACCGATGCGGCACTTTCACAGCTTGAATCAGGCGTTATTCTAAAAGATGGCAAAACCTTACCGGCAAAAGCAAAAAAAATAAATGAACCTGATATATGGCCACGCGATCCTCCTGTGCGCTACCGTGCAGAAATTCCAACCTCCTGGTGCGAACTCACCATTACAGAAGGAAAAAATCGGCAAGTACGACGTATGACAGCAGCCGTTGGCTTCCCTACTCTGCGATTAATTCGCTATTCAATTGGTGAATTTACAATTAATGGCTTATCACCAGGAGAATGGAGTAAAATCTCCACTCCACCACAACTTGAAAAACAAGCGAATGCAATTAAATTATTGGGCACCACACGTCACCGTCGCAGCAATCATTCAACGCGAAGGAAAATTCCTGCTGGTGGAGGAAAACGACAACGGTAAAAAAGTAATTAATCAACCGGCTGGCCATTTAGATAATAATGAAACATTAACGGATGCGGTTATTCGTGAAACCTTAGAAGAAACTCGCTGGGACTTCACACCTAAATACATTAGTGGCATTTATCGCTGGAAACACGACAATGGGGATACATATTTACGAGTGTGTTTTGTTGGTGAAGTTATTAATGAGTACAAAGATAAAAAGTTAGATGATGGAATTGAACGTACAACCTGGTTGACTGAAGAAGAAATCAGACAATGCACTAATTTAAGAAGTCCGTTAGTGATAAAGTCAATTGAAGATTACCTTGATGGAAAAGAATTTCCGTTATTTTTAATACAAGATATAAACTCATAAATATTTAAAACATTAGTAATAATTTGAAAATAGGTTTTAGTTATGAATATAAAAATAATGTTGTCGTTATTATTGTCTGTGATGATTTTTTCAGTGCAGGCATCTGATTTAGAACGTGAAAAACGCCTCGCAGATGAAATCGTTGATTCAATTCTTGATGGTGAGCCCGTCTATTTAAAAGACGGCAAGCATGATTTCTTATCTATATATATGGAATCAGAAGTTGAAAAACCTAAAGGTGCAGTCATTATCATGCACGGCCGGGGTTATCACCCAGCCTGGAAAGATGTTGCACAACCATTAAGAATCGGTCTACCAGCATCAGGCTGGCATACATTATCAATTCAAATGCCCGTACTGGCGAAAGATGCTAAATATTATGATTATGTCCCCATATTTCCTGAATCTTTTTCACGCATTGAAGCCGCGATTAAATTTTTAAAGAGCAAGAACATTAAAAATATTGTTCTTATCGCACACAGCTGTAGTGTTCATATGAGCATGGCCTGGTTTGATAAAACAGGCGGCAAAGGTGCAGATGCTTATATCGGGATTGGTATGGGTGTAACAGACTTAAAACAATACATGGAAAAACCCTTCCCACTTGATAAATTTAAAATTCCTGTATTAGATATTTATGGGCAAAAAGAATTTAATTCAGTAACTAAAACTGCGCCATTGAGATTAGAAATGATCAAGTCGACAGGTATTTCTCAATCTGAACAACGCATTGTGCCCGATGCCGACCATTACATTACAGATCGCGGTGATGTGCTACTTAAAGAAGTCAGTGACTGGTTAAACAAACTAAAACTCGAATAAAAATATAAAATATTAATTTATCCAGAATGTTACACCTTGAGCCTGAAGGAATTTTTTTGCGGCTTTACCGTTTAACATGCCGAGTGTGGCAAGAATCCCCGCTTCAATACAACTTTCTGCAACAACAGTGATTGAATGTGGGGCTTCTTTAATAGGCCAGCCAGTATGTGGATCAAGAATGTGGCTGTAACGAATCCCATCTTTAACTAAGTAACGATATACATCACCACTAGTAGCGATACCACCTTGTATTAGTTGAAATTCTTTAATGCTAGTACGTTTTTTATTTTTTATTTGAGCTGGTTTAATACCTGTTTTTTCAATACCTATCAGCCAACCGTTGCCGTTTTTTTTAGGTTTTGTTGCATACAGGTCGCCACCGTAATTAATTAATACACTATTGTCGCTATGAGCGCGTATTAACATGGCGGTACGGTCAACCGCGTACTCTTTCCCTATTCCACCTAAATCAATCTCCATACCCTCAGGCAGGGTAAAATCCGGACTCTGCCAGTTTACTTTTTGCCAGCCTATGCGCGGTAAAACTGCTTTGACTTTATTTCGACTGGGGACATTATCGCTGCCATCAAACTTCCAGACTTCACGTAATACGCCTGATGTAACATCAAAAAAACCGTCGCTCATTTGAAAACACTGATCAGCGTAATCAAGTAACAACGCTGTTTCTTGATCAACGCTGATTTTTTTGCCCTGACTATTATTTATTTTGTAAATAATATTATCCTGACGATAACGACTAAATTTTTGTTCTATTCGTGACGCTTCTTCAAAGGCGAGTTTTGTTAATGCATACGCAAGCGATTCATCATCAGTTTCAATGAGCAGTTCACAAGGACTGGCCATGGATTGGAATTCACCGCGCCAAAACCCCTCATCTTGTTTTATATCAAAACTCATAATACAAGATGCTACAGTTAAATCTGTAACATCCCAAGCCCTAATGTTATTTAAAATACCATACGGTAGTTTAGCTGCACAAAAGTCGCATCAACATCTTCAAAAGGTGCATCTCCATTACTGGTTTGGTTCATTTTACCTATGCGAACTGCAAACTCACTGTCTTTATCCAGGTCAATACCATATTTAAATGCCAGCGTTGTCGTTTTCAAATCTGCTAAACGATAATCTGCACTGGCATACGTTGGAATCGCACCATCGACTAAGTTGTAATAATAAAAATTTGCCTTGTCCTGAAGATAATAACGCACCTCAGGTTGGATATACTGTTTGTCACCTAAAGAGAAACGATATTTCGCTTCAATCGTATGTGATGATACATCCCAGTCATCCCAATAATAACGATAAGAAAGATTAAGTACGTCATCACTGAATCCCATGACTGTTTTCCAGTACAGTGCTTGGCGGCTTCGACTATCGGGGCGTTTTTCATAAAGGTAAGGATCAGTTGCCCTTAAATTACCGCTGCCATCAAGCACACTAAGAATCTTATAAGGATCAGTCATGTAACCGCTGTCACTGCCTATATTAAGATTAAGCTGCATTAAAGTTGTACGATTAATAACTTGTGTAACCCCTAAAATCAGATCGGTCACCGTTTTAGTGTCATCACTGCCAGTCGTCAATTTTGAAGCAGACATAGCAGTTAAACCTGTCGGCACACCACCCACAGGATTAATAGTATCAGCATTTATAGCTGCACCCGCAGTCAGGGTTGTATTGCGATTATTGAAGTCCCATGAAAAATTCGCTGACACACCAAGTGATTGATAATCAAATTCTTTAGATATATTCGCTCCATAGGTAACTTTCGTTGTTTTGTTAAGAGGCTTTTCCCACTCAGCATTCACTGCAACACGAGTATCATGAAATGTTGAATCTAACGGTGTTTCATTTGCTGCTGTTATATAGGTTGAATTACCAGACGGTGTTGTAAATGTTTGCGCACTAGATGTTTTAATGGCGCCATTAGGAGACGAGCCGGTTAAACTGTCGAATACAAAACGAAGATTCAGGAAATGTTCATCCCCCATATCTTTACGTAGGCTAACGACAGGTTCAATAACACTCACCCGATCAGCTTCACTGTAGAATAATACTGCAGAGTCCATTTCCCAGCTGTTATCACCGCTATTCGCAGAGTGAGCCATACCCGATAATAAAGATGTCGTTGCAACCGCTAACACCTTACGAACTGATTTTGATTTTTTTAATTGCATCCGCAACCTCCTCCACCAACACCTGCACCACCACTTGAAGTTTCTTTACTATAATAAATATGTGAATCCAGATAACTGTCCAGCAGTGCGGGTTCAAGTTGCATTTTTTTCTCAGCAAGTTTATTACGCTCCCAGGGTTGAACACCCCATGAACTACAGCCAGAGATAAACGCGGTTAATATGAGAAATATAGAAATAGGTAACTTCATGATACGACTCCTGCTACTTCGACAATAACTGTTTGATTTTCTGTTCCAGTGCGGGAATTTCTTTTTCACGAAAGCCAATATGTGTAAATGAAATTTTTCCGGTTCGATCGATAAGATAGGAGCTCGGCATGCCTTTAACTTTAAATGCGACTGCAGAAACACCTTCCGGATCATAAGCGACAGTAAAGTTGGCAGGTGTTTTCTCAAGAAAAGCTTTCGCTTTGTCTTGCTCTTGATCAAGATTTACCGCAATGACTTTAAAACCTTTATTACCAAGACGTTTTTGCATGTCATTCATCCAGGGAAAGGACTTGCGACAAGGAATGCACCATGAAGCCCAAAAGTCGAGATAAATCACCTTACCTTTATAGTCGGATAATTGAATAGCGCCTGTGTCTGTTTTAAAAGTTAAGGTGGAATTTGAGGCAGCATGTGCTGCTATGTTAAATAACAGAAATACAGTTAGACTTAAAATCAATCTCATTTTTTTCGTCTCTTTATAAAAATTGAAACTGTAATGTAAAAAATAAGCGGTTAAAACTGTGTAAAGAGAATGTCAAAATTATGTCAAAATGCTCGAAATGTGAAAGGGTCTAACATTTTCAGGCTGTTGAATATAGCCTTCTCTCACAAGTAGCTTATGGGCTTCCTGCAATGTCTGTAGATATCTAGTTCAGGTTTATAAATTGATGTTGATACGTGTGTTAAGCCTAATATTGAATGAAATAAGTTATCGTGACTATAGGCATTATTAACATTCTTCTTCAGGCATGTCTGATCAAGTAGATTGTGTTCGCTAAAGCTGTCTGAAAACCAGGTTATGAATGGCACATGCTTTTGGTCTTCAGGTGCAATCAGGTAGGGCAAGCTGTGTAGGTAAACATGGTTTTCACCCAGTGACTCGCCATGATCAGACACATACAACATCGCAGTATCAATTTCGCCTGCTTCGTCTTTAAGCAATGAAATTACCTTAGCCAGAAAGTGATCGGTGTAGAGAATCGTATTGTCATATGCATTTGTAATTTCATTAGTTGAACAATTACTGAGCTCACTTGTTTCACATTCAGGTATGAATTTCTGAAAGGTTGATGGATGGCGCAGATAATAAGCCGGGCCATGACTGCCCTTTTGATGCAATATAATAACAGCATTTTTAGTTTTAGCTTTAATAATGTCTTTGAGACCAACAAGCATGGCCTCATCATAACATTCAGAATCGCTACAGACATAATCTAAATTTATAAGGTTAGTATTTTCTGTCGGTATATTTTTACAAACACCTTTACAGCCAGAATTATTATCTCTCCAGGATACATCGATTCCTGCACGTTGTAATACATCGGGTAATTTTTCAAAATATTTTGCTCGAGCTTCATCAAAATCTTCTCGCCCAAACATGGAAAACATACAAGGTAAAGATACATGGGTAGACGTTCCACACGAATAAAAATTCGGATAATTTAATATATCCTCATTTGCAAGTAGCGGATTGGTATTTTTATTATACCCATTAAGTGAAAAATTCATAGCACGCGCCGTTTCGCCAACGACCAGCACAATAACGGATCGTTTCTTAATCATCTTTATATCTTTGTTTACATGCGCATCCATGCCAATCTGTACTGCTGTGGTGTCTTCAACCATTAGGGTCTGTGATAGATATTTACCAATACTATATACATAATTTACAGGATTAATCAGGTAACGAACATGATGATGATTTCTGAAAAAAGACGCGTAGTGGGAAGAAAACATCAGGAAATTACCAATAAAGATAGCAATAAATAATCCTATTGCTACAGTATTGCGAAAAGCCTGTTTTGCAGGTGACAAATAATAAATGCGGCTTTTAACTATTAGAATAGAGGGTAAAACGCCAAATAAAAACACATGTAAAATAAGCCCCGTACTTATCAAATCACCTGCTTCACTTGAGTCCGTTTCCATTAAGTTATAAATCATTGTGGTATCAATCATGACACCATAGTTGGTCATAAAATAACTGGCAAAAGATGATGCGATAAGAATAAATACCAATATCGGTTTTAATACATATTTGAATCTAACAAGATAAAGCAAGACTGCTATAAATAAAGCAATAAATATAAAAAATGAAACGGTAAACAAAAGCGTATTTAGAAAGCTTCCGGTATTTATTTTTTGAAATGCAGACCAAAAAGCCAAATTACCTGTCAGCATAAGATAAATCGTTACTGTTAATATTGGGTATTTACCCGCAAAAGAAAAAATAGTTGTACTAACTTTCTGGTATAACTGCTTGTCAATTTGCATGCTTTTAATCATTCAGACCTAACCGCTTATTACTTACTTCTGACACAATATAATTATTCTGGTCGCGCTAACTAATACCCAAATACCCAAATACCCATAGTCAAGTACATAATAAAATACGCAACTATGAAAAAGTCATCCCTGAAGTGAGTTGGTTATTTTTATACGAACAAACGCATAAAAATTAATAAGAAGTATATGTATGGAAGAATAAAGGTAAGGTAAAGGTAAGGTTAAAATTACGTCAAAATTAAAAGTACCAGGTCACAATTGTGCCTGTATTTTTATTACTATCAATTATTAGTTCCCAGCCATAATAATCACAAATTCGTTTTGCTAATGACAAACCCAAACCTGAACCATTTCCTACAGCATTCGAACCACGAAAACCCTGCTTAAATATATTGGGTAAATCTTTTTCTGAAACACCAATACCCGTGTCAGAAATTTCAAGTTTGTTGCTATCAAGACGAATATTAATACAGCCTTTCTCAGTATATAAAAAAGCATTTCGTATCAGGTTACCAACCAGGATACTGACAATATTTGATGGCGCATTAATGACGACATGGTTACGTAAATCCAGGTTAAGGGAAACATCATTATTAGCTGAATAAGCCACCTGGTATGACTGTATAACGTTTTCAATAATTTGTGGGAGATCAACTTCACCTTCAACCACAGCTTCGCCACTTGGTTCACGAGCCAATACCAGTAAAGCAGTCAGGTTCTGGCTCATATCATGAGAAGCTCGTTCTATACGCTCGAGTCGCTTAGCATCTTCAGCGGTTAAATTACCTTTTGCAATCATTACTTCAACTGCGCCTTGTATAATTGCAAGCGGCGTACGTAACTCGTGGCTTGCAGCGGCAGTAAAGCTACGTTCTCGTTCAACAAATAGAACAAGCTTATGCATAAACTCATCAAACGTTTCAGCTAACTGTCCCACTTCATCATCAGCATATTCAGTTGATAATTTTATTTCTAATTGGCCGGTCTGCAATTGTCCTACCTGATTTGCCAAATACCTAATGGGCGAAATTATTTTTCCTGAAATCCAATAGCCAAACCAAAGTGCAAAAAGTATGGCTAGTGCGATACTAATAGAAAGAGTAATTAATAAAAAATCTTCCCGTGCAGCAAAATCGGTTTCATCATATAAAACATAATAACGAAAATTCTCTTTTTCATTAATCAAAATGGTGTAAGTATGCTTATTGAAATATTTTTCATGAAAACCCGGAGACAATGAACTAAGAAATGGAAAAGAAACGATGACTTCACCAGGTGTTTTTTTAAATGCAGTGATTTTTTTTGTATGAAGGCGGGTGATATTTTTATCTTTATCAGTAAGGTTAACAAAAAGGTGCATTTCATCTGTTACCTGCTCGTAAATCAGAATTTCTTCCAGCTCATCTAGTGAAAGGTAATGGAATACTGCCATCACAACACCAAAACTGATGCCAAATATCAGGTAGGAGAAAAGAATTCGAAAACGTAAACTATGACGAAATTGCATCGGGATCAACCAGGCGGTAACCTAAACCACGTTCAGTTTGCAGGAGTTGTTTATTAAAAGGTTTGTCGATTAATCGACGCAAATTATGCATATGTGCTCTTAATGCATCACTATCTGGTGGGATATCACCCCAAATAACATGTTCCAGCTTTTGTCGCCGTACAAGCTTTGGTGCCGAGCGCATTAATTCTTCGAGCAGCTTTTTGCCAATGGGTGCCAGATCAATAAGTTCACTCCCTCGATGTACTTCCATTGTTCCTAAATCAAGCTCAAGATCGGCAACGCGAAGTTTGTTACTGCCAAATGGCTGTATTTGCCGGCGGCTTAATATTTGTAAACGGGCATGTAATTCACGCATTGAAAAAGGTTTTACCAGGTAATCATCAGCACCGACAGAAAAACCATTGAGCTTGTCTTCAACCGTATCGCGGGCAGTTAACATAAGAATAGGCGTTTGTTTTAGCGCTTCTGTACGAATTTTTTTACAGACATCAATACCGTCCATTCCTGGCAACATAAGATCCAGAATAATCACTTCATATTCGTTGACCACCGCCATATGTAAACCTGTTATACCGTCTGCAGCAGCATCAATGGTATGTCCCTGGTTTTCTAAATAGTCTGCAAGATTTGCAGCAATATCTTGATTGTCTTCAATGATTAAGATCCGCATTTCATATTTCCGGTTATCACAACAAATAGCTTACTATGAAAAATGTAATTCAAGGCGAATTTTAATTGTTTTTATGTCAAGATTGTGTAAAGTTTTACTGCAAATAAGGAAAATTGAGAATATAATTTGTCTGATTACATTCAATGAAACTGCGTACATCATATCTGTCACCGAATATTCATATTAAAATTCTCGTAAACAGTATTAAACCGCCTCTTTTTCATGACAACGAAATAAACCTTAGCAACTTTAGCCGCATAAAATATAGTTATAAAATATGAGTTTAGAAAAAGGTTCAAATATATTTGTTGGCATGTCCGGTGGTGTTGATTCATCTGTTGCAGCGTTATTGCTAAAGCAACAAGGTTTTTCTGTGCAGGGTCTTTTCATGAAAAACTGGGAAGGTGATGATAAAGATGGTTACTGTGCTGCAGAAGAAGATTTAAGTGATGCTCAAAAAGTCTGTGATGTTTTAGATGTAAACTTACAAAGCGTTAATTTTTCAGATCAATACTGGGATCGCGTATTTGAATATTTCTTACAGGAGTATGCCGCGGGCAGAACACCCAACCCGGATATTCTATGTAACAAGGAAATAAAGTTTAAAGCCTTTCTTGATTATGCTATTTCACAAGGAGCAAAAAAAATTGCGACTGGCCATTATGCCCGCATTCGTTTTCAGGATGGCGTTTATAAACTCATCAAAGGTATTGATAATAATAAAGACCAAACATACTTTTTGTATACTTTAGGTCAGGAACAACTTGCAAAAAGTTTATTCCCAGTTGGTGAGCTTGAAAAACCTGAAGTGCGTAGAATTGCAGAAGAAAACAATCTTATTACTTACGACAAAAAAGACAGCACAGGTATTTGTTTTATTGGGGAACGTGATTTTAAAGCCTTTTTGCAAAAATATTTACCTGCTCAGCCCGGTGAAATGCAAACACCTGATGGCCAGCGCGTTGGCAAACATGATGGATTAATGTATTACACACTTGGGCAAAGACAAGGCCTGGGCATTGGTGGCTTAAAAAATTTTAGTGATACACCCTGGTATGTTGCCGATAAAGACTTAGAAAATAATATTCTTATCGTGGTGCAAGGTAATAACCACCCTCTTCTACACCAAAAAGAATGTTCTGCTAATGATATGCATTGGGTACAAGGTAAAGCTCCATCATTTTCATTTCGCTGTGTTGCTAAAACACGCTACCGGCAAAAAGATGCTAGTTGCACGGTTGAGTATCAAGAAAAAGATCAAACATGGCATATTATATTTGATCAGCCACAATGGGCTATCACGCCCGGGCAAGCCATTGTTTTTTATGATGGTGAAGAATGTTTAGGTGGTGGGACCATTATTTCGAATACACCGCGTATTTCGAATACACCGCGTATTTCGAACACGCCACATATCTCGAATACACCTTTAGACGCAAATACGCATAATTAAATAACCCTAAAGAATTTATATAATGGATGAATTTGAATCACGAACTCTTGCACTTGCAGGTGTCTTTCGCGCCGCTGCACTGGTTAATACATTAGCAAACGAAGGAACTATTGCTGATGATGACTTAAAGGTCAGTGTAGAAAGCATTTTTGAAACGGATCCTGATGATGTGCTTCAGGTTTTTGGGAATATAAACAATCTTTCACTTGGCTTCCGAACATTAATATATCAATTTGGTAAAGATGCAGAACATCGAAATATCGATATCTCACGATATGTTGTGGGTATCTTATTCCTTGAGAGACGGCTTATGAATAATTCTGAAATGCTTGAAACATTATCAAGTGGCGTAGAATTGGCCACCCGGCAGTCTGAACATTTTTCAACAACACATGAAAATGTTATTGCAAATATTGCTGACTTATACAGTCGCACCATTAGTAAGCTTGGTCCGCGCATTATGGTGAATGGTGAGCAACATCATCTTACTAATACAACTGTATCGAATAAAATCAGAACTGTTCTTTTAGCCGGAATTCGAAGTGCAGTCTTATGGCAACAACTTGGGGGACGCCGCTGGCATATTCTCTTTAATCGTAAAAAATATATGCGCGAGGCTGAAAACCAGCTTAATAAAACATAAATATAACAGACCTTAAATTAAAAATGGATCAAGGCAGCATATTAATACTACACGGCTGTCTTTATCCTTTTTTATATTCAAGAAATGAAATATGCTGTTCTTGCATTAAGTGCGACTTCATACATTGCCGCGACACCACATATATCGACAGGCACAGCCCATTCATCTTTATCAAATCCCATCATTCCTAATGATGGCGAACACACTTGAAATTTAACACCTGATTCAACCGCAATTTCTATTTGTTCTTCAAGTGATGACATTTGACCTTTCATCATATGATTAAACATTTTTCGCCCAAATCCAGCAAAAGACATTTTTGATGGCGGAAGTTCTTTACTACTTGCGGGTAACATCAGATTAACAAGCTTATGAGTAAATTTTTTACCTTTAAGCCTTCTTTCCTTTTTAATGACCGAACATCCCCAAAAAGTAAAAAACATTGTCACTTCCATGCCCATACCAACAGCACCATTAGCCATCATGAATGCTGCCATAGCTTTATCAAAGTCACCTGATAAGACAATAATTGAAACCTGATCCTTAGGTAATCTTTTTTCCATTGCTTTAATTTTTTCTTCAAGATCTGTTATCTTATTTACAAGTGAAATATTTTCTATCATACCGTCTTCAATTACTGTACTCATAACAATACTCCTAAACTTATTTTAATTATGTCTAAATAATTAATTACATATCTATGTAATTATTAACCTGTATTAAGACTATAAAAATAAGTTAATATAGTGAAATAGTTTTTTGATTGTTAGCCTAACTAACTACTATAAAAACAGGATTAAAATGGAATCGCTACACATCATTCAATTGCTGGAAGCAACACAAATTTTTGAAAAAAAATTAAATTTAGCTTTAATGTATTCAGGCTTACGCATACCACAATTTCGTGCAATGTTATTTTTAGAAAAATCAGGCAAGATCACCGTCTCTGATTTAAGTCGATATTTAAATGTTACGCGAGCAACAATGAGTGTATTATCAAACGATCTGATCAAAGCGGATATCGTTGAGAGTATAAAAAACCCAAAAGACAAACGTTCATTTTATATGAAATTAACTGAGTCAGGTTTAAGGCGATTAGAATTAGCAAAAAGAGAAGTTGCTCTCGTACAAGATCGGATTTCCAGTGAGTTCACACCCGAAACCATTGCTTTACTAAACCAAATAGTCACATCAATAATTTCTAAAAATTAACGCCCTATAAAACTCAGTATTTATTCGTGGTTTATATTATTCACGGATTGGCTTTGATAAATGAATCAGCCGCGCATAAAAACCAAATTCAGGCTATAATATCGGCATTTCCAGCAAGAACAACAATATTTTTCTTTAAAAAACAACAAGTTATAAACAAGCAAGATTTTAATCGAGGAAGTAATATGAGTAACAGTTTCAATTCTCGCGATGTCCTAAAAGTAAATGGACAAGACTATGAATACTACCGTCTGGATGCAATTAAAGGCAGCGAGAACTTACCTTTCTCAATGAAAGTTTTGCTCGAAAACTTATTACGCTTTGAAGATAACTTAACAGTAAATAAGCAAGATATTGAAGCCTTAGCAAACTGGGATCCTCTAGCTGAGCCAAGCCAGGAAATTGCTTTTCGCCCTGCCCGTGTCTTGATGCAAGATTTTACCGGTGTACCTGCTGTTGTTGATTTGGCCGCCATGCGTGATGCAATGAAAAATCTCGGCGGTGATCCTGATAAAATTAATCCATTACAACCTGCTGAGTTAGTTATTGATCATTCTGTACAGGTCGATAAATTTGGTAACCAATCTGCATTTGAAGAAAATGAATCGCTCGAGTATCAACGTAACCAGGAACGTTATGCATTTTTGAAGTGGGGACAAAAAGCCTTTTCAAACTTTAAAGTTGTGCCACCTGAAACAGGTATCGTGCATCAAGTTAACCTTGAATATCTTGCGCGTACTGTTTTCACACAAACAAATAATGGTGTATTACAAGTTTATCCTGACTCATTAGTAGGTACAGATTCTCATACAACCATGATTAATGGTTTAGGTGTACTCGGTTGGGGTGTGGGCGGTATTGAAGCTGAAGCTGCAATGTTAGGCCAACCTATTTCAATGTTAATTCCTCAAGTGGTTGGCTTTGAATTAAAAGGTAAACTCCCTGAAGGCACAACAGCAACTGATCTTGTTTTGATTGTTGTTGAAATGTTACGTAAGCATGGTGTTGTGGGTAAGTTCGTTGAGTTCTATGGTGAAGGTTTAGATTCTTTACCCCTTGCTGATCGTGCAACACTTGCTAACATGGCACCTGAATATGGCGCAACCTGTGGCATATTCCCGATTGATGAAGAAACAATTAACTACTTACGTTTATCAGGTCGTGATGAAGATTCAATTGCTGTTGTTGAAGCGTATGCAAAAGCACAAGGTTTCTTCCGTGCTAAAAATACGTCAAAAGCAGATATGCTAAACGTTAAATTTAGCTCAACGATTGAATTAGATATTTCAACAGTTGAGCCGAGTTTGGCAGGCCCTAAACGTCCACAAGATCGTGTACCGCTGAGTCAGTCACAGCCTATGTTTACGAGTTCTTTAAAAGCATTAAAAGAAGAACGCAAATCGACAAGTTCTGGTGTTGCTGCTACAACAATGAATGGACAAGATGTAGAAATTAAAGATGGCGCAGTTGTTATTGCTGCGATTACCTCTTGTACAAATACTTCTAACCCTTCTGTCATGTTAGGTGCTGGTTTAGTCGCACGTAAAGCACATGCATTAGGTTTAAATGTTAAACCATGGGTTAAGACATCGTTAGGACCTGGCTCTCGTGTTGTATCTGACTATTTAGAACACGCGGGTTTAATGGATGACCTTAATGCCTTAGGTTTTAATGTTGTCGGTTATGGTTGTACAACATGTATCGGTAATTCAGGCCCATTACCAGCAGAAGTCAGTAAAGCGATTAGTGATGAAGATTTAACAGTCACATCTGTTATCTCTGGTAATCGTAACTTTGAAGGCCGTGTTCATGCCGAAGTGCGTATGAATTACCTGGCCTCTCCACCTTTGGTTGTTGCATATGCCATAGCAGGAACGATGGATATTGATTTACAGAATGATTCTTTAGGTAAAGATAAAAATGGTAATGATGTTTACTTAAAAGATATCTGGCCGACTCAACATGAAATTCAGGAAGTTGTACTTGCTAATGTGACGCGCGAACAATTCACAACATCTTATCAAGATGTATTTGCGGGTAACGACCGTTGGGCAAACCTTAAGTCGCCAGAAGGGCAACTTTTTGACTGGAACAATGATTCAACTTACGTGCAAAATCCACCGTACTTTACTGACATGAGTAAAGAAGCTGGTACTGTTGAAGACATTACGGGTGCACGTGTACTCGCGTTACTGGGTGATTCAGTAACAACCGATCATATTTCACCCGCAGGTGCGATAAAACAAGACAGTCCGGCAGGTAAATACCTAATGGATAATGGTGTAGCTACATCAGACTTTAACTCATACGGTTCACGTCGTGGTAATCATGAGGTCATGATGCGAGGCACCTTTGCCAATATTCGATTACGTAACTTACTCGCGCCTGGCACCGAAGGTGGTATTACATTACAGCTTCCTGAAGGCAAACAAACCTCTATCTATGAAGCTGCCATGCAATACCAAAAAGAAGGTGTAGCCAGTATTGTTATTGCAGGTAAAGAATACGGTTCGGGTTCATCACGTGACTGGGCAGCAAAAGGTCCACGTCTGTTAGGTGTCAAGGCGGTTATTGCTGAAAGCTATGAACGTATTCACCGTACTAACCTCGTGTGTATGGGGATTGTTCCATTACAATTTAATGAGGGTGATACCGCGGCAAGTTTAGGGTTAACAGGCCATGAAGTCTTTTCTATCACAGGTTTAAATAACGGTGATGCGAAAGAAGTTAATGTTGTTGCTTCTGGAGATAAGGGTGACATTACATTCAGCGCTAAAGTACGTATCGATACGCCACAGGAAATTATCTACATGCGTAACGGCGGTATCTTACATTACGTATTACGTCAGTTAGCCAATTAATAAATACATCATTAACACTAAAAAACCGGTACTCATTACCGGTTTTTTTATGTCTGTTTTTACTGTAATAATGAATACATTACCTGGATCAGTTGTATTATTAAGCACTGATACCATGCTTAACCATGAACTCTAAACAATTTGAGCGAAATCAATTGAAATCATGTGAAATCAAGTGAAATTCAGTGAAAGTAAGTTAAAGTAGATAATGATAAATGTTACATAGCCCATTTATGTTATCGCCCATGTTAAGGTATAACTGATACGGTAAATTTATATCGGTTCAGTAGGATTAGGAGGATCAGGTGAAAGAATCTCAAACTCTTACCATAGATGGCAATCAGGCAGCCGCCGAGATCGCACATATGACCAATGAAGTCATTGCAATCTACCCTATTACACCCGCATCCCCTATGGGCGAATGGGCAGACGAATGGTCGTCACGCAACAAGCCAAATCTATGGGGCACCGTACCGCGCATTATCGAAATGCAAAGTGAAGGTGGTGCCGCGGGTACTATTCATGGCGCATTACAAACCGGCGCACTAACGACAACATTTACCGCCTCTCAGGGATTATTATTAATGATCCCCAATATGTTCAAGATAGCTGGCGAACTCTCTCCTGCTGTATTTCATGTGGCTGCCCGTTCTATTGCAGCGCAAGCACTTTCAATTTTTGGTGACCACAGTGATGTGATGGCCGCTCGAACGACGGGGTTTTCATTTCTTGTATCCGGCTCGCCTCAAGAGGTGATGGATATGGCCTTAATTGCACAAGCTGCTACATTGGAATCACGTATTCCCATCGTACATTTCTTTGATGGCTTCCGCACGTCCCATGAAGTAGCAAAGATTCAGGCAATTGATATTCAAGTCATTAAAGAAATGATTAATAACGAATATGTTACAGCACATCGTGCCCGTGCCTTGTCACCTGAACACCCCGTCATTCGCGGTACCTCACAAAATCCGGACGTGTTTTTTCAGGCACGTGAAAGTGTTAATTCGTATTACGCTGCAATGCCTTCCATTGTGCAGAAGTATATGGATAAATTTGCTTCTCTCACAGGACGCGTATATCACCTGTTTGATTATATCGGTGCTGATGATGCCGAAAAAATAATGATCTTAATGGGATCAGGTACAGAAACAGCAGAAGAAACGGTTAGCTTTCTAAATCGACAAGGTGAAAAAACAGGATTACTCAAAGTCCGTTTGTTCCGTCCTTTCGATGCACAAGCATTACTCGATGCGTTGCCTTCAACAGCTCAAGCCATTGCTGTACTGGATCGTACCAAGGAACCCGGTGCAGATGGTGAACCGCTTTATAAAGATATCATCACTGCGTTAGCACAAGACAATATCTCGGGGCGTAATAAAAACGAACAACGCTTTAAACAATTACCCGTTGTTATTGGTGGCCGCTATGGTTTGTCATCAAAAGAGTTTACTCCTGCGATGATTAAAGCGGTTTTTGATGAACTCGGTAAAGCTGAACCCAAAAATCATTTTACCATTGGTATTCATGATGATGTCACCCATAGCAGTCTTGAGTGGGATGAAAACTTCCGAACTGATGCACACAATCATACCTTTCAGGCAATATTTTACGGACTGGGGAGTGATGGAACGGTTGGTGCAAACAAGAACAGTATAAAAATTATTGGTGAGTCGACGGATAAATATGCACAAGGTTATTTTGTTTATGACTCAAAAAAATCAGGCGCAGTAACTATTTCACATTTGCGCTTTGGTGATAAACCGATTCATTCTTCTTACCTCATAGAAGATGGTGATGCTAATTTTATTGCCTGCCATCAACCTATTTTTCTTGAACGTTATCCCATGCTTGATAAAGCCGCTGACAATGCAGTGTTCTTATTAAATACTCCTTTAGCCGTCGACGCTGTTTGGACGAGTTTACCTAAAAACATGCAGCAACAAATCATTGATAAGCATATAAGGCTATATTGTATTGATGCCTATAATATTGCTGATAAAGCGGGAATGGATAAACGCATTAACACGATTATGCAGACCTGCTTCTTCTCCATTTCGGGAGTTCTATCCGCCGATGAAGCAATTAAAGCAATAAAAGATGCCGTGCAGAAAACCTATGGCCGTAAAGGAAAACACTTAGTTGAACTTAACTTCAAAGCCATTGATGAAACACTGGCGAATTTACATGAAGTCACCATTCCAAATAAAACCAATGCAACATTTGATTTAACTGATCACATACCCGGCAGTGCACCGGAGTTTGTTAAAAAGGTTACCGGCGAGATCATTGCAGGCCGCGGCGATCACATTCCTGTGAGTTTATTTCCGGTTGATGGCACCTATCCTTCAGGTACTGCAGCTTTTGAAAAACGCAATATTGCTCTGGAAATTCCAGTACTTGATGAAACCCTCTGTACACAATGTGGTAAGTGTCCTCTTGTTTGTCCTCATGGTGTGATTCGCAGTAAAGTGTTTGATGAAAGTTTGCTAAGTAGTGCATCACCTTCATTCAAGTCAATGGCCATTAAAGGTAAAGACTTCCCGCAGGGATTGCAGATGAGTTATCAGGTATCGCCTGAAGACTGCACCGGTTGCGGATTATGTGCCGATATTTGCCCGATACGCGATAAAACTAACGCAAGTCATAAAGCGTTAAATATGGTTCCGTACACGTCTGAACTACGTCAACAGGAAAAACAAAATTACGAATATTTCCTCACGCTTCCTGAATATGACAGAACCAGCATTAAAACTGCGACGATTAAAGGCGCAATGATCTTACAACCTTTATTTGAATTTTCAGGTGCATGTGTCGGTTGTGGTGAAACGCCCTATATTAAACTCGCAAGCCAATTATTTGGTGACCGTATGGTGGTTGCAAATGCGACGGGATGTTCATCCATTTATGGTGGTAATTTACCAACTACACCCTGGGCAAAAAATGATAAAGGTCGTGGGCCGGCATGGTCAAATTCCTTATTTGAAGATAATGCTGAGTTTGGCCTGGGAATGCGTCTGGCCATTAATAAACAAAAAGAATATGCGCTCGAGTTGCTGCAACAATTACATACTGAAGTTGGCGATGAGCTCGTCACACAACTACTCAATCCTGATGAATCAAATGAAACAGGCATTGCTCAACAACGAGAAAAGATACAAACATTACGTAACAAACTAAAAAATATTAAGTCCCCTGCAGCGCGTGAACTGGAGAGCGTGGCAGAAAACCTCAGTCGCAAAAGTGTATGGATAATTGGTGGAGATGGCTGGGCGTATGATATTGGCTATGGTGGACTCGATCATGTGCTTGCCTCGGGTGAAGATGTCAATATCCTTGTACTGGATACTGAAGTGTATTCCAATACAGGCGGACAAACTTCAAAAGCGACTCCAAGAGGCGCCGTGGCAAAATTTTCTGCCGCCGGGAAATACACAGCCAAAAAAGATCTCGCGCTATTGGCGATGGATTATGAACACGTTTATATCGCGCGTGTTGCATATGGGGCCAAAGATATTCAGACTGTTCATGCATTCCATGAAGCTGAAGCGTATCCGGGACCATCACTTATTATTGCTTATTCACCCTGTATCGCTCATGGTTATGATTTAAAAGATAACCATCTTCATCAGCAACTTGCGGTCGACAGTGGTCACTGGCCTTTATTTCGATACAACCCAGAGCATGCAGCTGCAGGAAAAAATCCATTGCATCTGGATTCCAGGGCACCTTCTATTCCATATCGAGACTTCATTGAAACAGAAATTCGTTTTAATATGTTATGGCGAACTCACCCAGAAAACGCTGAAAAATTTCTCCAGCAATCACAGCGAGAGGTGCAACATCGTTATCGATATTATGAACAACTTGCCAGTCTCGAGTGGGATGAAAATGGTGATATCGAACCACCCCATCGAAAACTGAAAGCGATAGATACAAAAGGGGAGCAAACATCATGATCGATTTGAGTACAGAGTACCTCGGACTCAAACTGGATAATCCATTGGTTCCTTCTTCATCACCCTTAACAGGTGAACTCGATTCAGCTAAGAAACTAGAAGATGCAGGCGCTTCAGCATTAGTTCTTCCTTCCTTATTCGAAGAATCCATTGAATACGAACAAAAGCAACTTGAACGTTTTGTCCATTCACAAGCGCTTGGCAATTATGAAGCACAATCCTATCAGCCAATACCCGATGATTATGGCAGTGAACTCGATAATTATTTAGACCGTATACAACGCTATAAATCATCATTAGGCATCCCTATCATTGCCAGTTTGAATGGCATTTCTACCAATGGATGGATTGATACCGGTAGAGAATTGCAGCAAGCCGGAGCCGATGCACTTGAGCTAAATGTGTATTACATCGCGGCGGATCCCGATACTGCAGGCGAGGTAGTTGAAAAGCGTTATATTCAGCTCCTGACAGACTTACGTCAGCATATTACTATCCCGGTAACGATGAAGCTCTCATCTCAGTTTTCATCTGTTGCAAATATGGTGCTTAAATTGCAACACGCCGGGGCACAAGGTGTTTCCCTCTTTAATCGTTTTTATCAACCCGATATCGATCTCGAAACACTGCAACTAAAACCGCATCTTGAGCTATCAAATTCAAACGAATCATTGCTCAGAATTCGCTGGATTGCATTAATAAGGGATTATGTAAATATATCTATCGCCGCTACCGGTGGCTTTCATAATACAAGCGATATCATCAAAGCGTTACTTGTCGGTGCGGATATTACTCATTTATGCAGTGTACTTTTAAATAATGGCCCGTCACATATTTCAGTTATTAAGGACGAGCTACTTAAATGGCTTGAAGAACATGAATATGATTCAGTAACACAAATGAAAGGTAGCTTAAGTAAAGCTTGTGCTATTAATCCTGAGCAACTTGAACATTGTAACTATATGCATGTAATAAAAAGCTATGCTCAATAATATTTTAATAAGGAAATGTGAAGCTTGGCCACAGAATCTTCTTATCATCCGAAAATAGGACTCGCATTAGGTAGTGGCTCGGCTCGCGGCTGGGCACATATTGGTGTTATCCAGGCATTATTAAAGTTAGGTATCAAACCTGACATCGTAGCGGGAACATCCATTGGTGCTATTGTTGGTGCGGCTTATGCCAGTAATAAAATCGATCAACTGGAGGAAATGGCATACTCAATAACATGGAAAGAAATTCTTAATTTTTTTGATTTTACTGTAATTGGTGGTGGTTTTATTCAAGGTGACAGATTATTTAATTTTTTTCGTCGACATGTCGAAGAGGACGATATTGAATCATTACCACACCGTTTTGCTGCAGTCGCAACAGAATTAGAGACCGGCCGAGAAATATGGTTTCAAGAAGGCTCGTTACTCAAAGCAGTGCGTGCTTCGATTGCACTTCCAGGCATATTCACGCCAATTAAAGTTAATGGACGGTGGCTAGTCGATGGTGGACTATCAAATCCTGTGCCCGTTTCTCTTTGCCGTGCCATGGGTGCAGATATTGTTATCGCGGTTAACTTGAATGGTGATATTGTAGGAAAGCATACCCGAAAAAATAACCATCAAAAGACAACGCTGGATAAAACAAGTAACAACAATGAAAAGAATCTGCTGAACAGAATCACAGCACAGATTTCGACGAGTTTTCAAGAACAAAAAAATATCATTCTCAGCCGCTTATTTGGCGATGATCTGGACTCTCCAGGTGTACTTGAAGTCACCGCCAGCTCCATTAATATTATGCAAGACCGCCTAACCCGTAGCAGAATGGCAGGCGACCCACCTGATATTGTTTTGTCACCACAACTGTCACATTTAGGTCTTATGGAGTTTGATCAGGCAAAAGTTGCTATAGAAGAAGGCAGAGCAAGTGTTGAACGAATGCGCCCTGCCCTTGAAAAATTATTAACTCAATGACAAACGTCAGCTGCGACTTTGAGCGGTTGAAGTCTCAACTGAAGACGGATGTATGTGTACTATTTAATCTTTAATGTTCAAGTTGGGCGCACGCTTAACGCGGCGCCCGTATCTGTAAATAGTGAGATATGAGCAATAACAACATCATTATTCGATAGAATGTTCTGCCCTAACTTTAATCCCAAGCATTCTTGAAATGGTGCCATCTTTATCAAAAAATTGACGTTTGATCGCGCCAATAAAATGAAAAAGCACAAATAAAATTAATAACTTGCCACCAAGCCCGTGTCCCGCTTTTCCAATGTTAGAGAGAATTTCATTTTTCACACCGGTACCGACAATAAATTCTAAGCCAAATAACGCAACAGGATGACCACCACCAATGGCCATAATTACCCCTGAAACAGGCATCAATAAAGTACCAATAATTAAAACCCAATGTGTAACCTTGGCTAATTTTTCTTGCCAGTTTGTTAACACACTCATTGGCCGGGGAAATTTGTTTAGAAATCGCAAGTAAACTCTGGCAACAGCTAAAACAAAAATCATGACTCCTATCGATTTATGCAAGCCGATTAATTCTCCCTTTTCCGGACTGCGCGGCATCTCTTCAAGATATAAGCCAAATACAAGCATAGCAATCATGGCAATAGCAAGAATCCAGTGCAACCCAACTGTTGGCCATGTAAACTTTTCATCGGTATCTCTCATTCTTTCAACCTCTTATAATTTTAGTTCACACAAAAAATCTGTTTTTTATTCATGGATGCGGCTTTGTGTATCCGCTGAATTTATTTGTTAACATTAATGGCAACATCGGAGCCAGGCATATTTCTATGCAAGCTCCAATGTCTTAGCAGTGAGTAATTGTTTAGTCTCGATCAAAACGTCTAGCTTTAATGTCATCCAGTTTTTCAAGTTGCTCTGGTGTCAGCTCTTTACGAACACGATTCATTGTCTCAATACGTTGTACTGTTATATCTGACATGATCTTTGCCTTGGCATCGGCTAATTCACGTACCTTGGCTGCATTGTATTTTTTAGCATTTGCCTCTTTTCTTAAAGCCTTGCGAAGTTCAAACATCTCATCACGTTTCACTTCCATTTGATCTCGTGACTCTTTCTTTATATTACGAACGGCCTGACGCTGTTCTTTAGTCAGATCCAGCTTTTTCATTACATGCATCATTCGGTCACCTTTATGATCACCACGCGAATGTTCACCATATCCAGAACAAGCCTGTGCTACGCCGGTAATACCAATAGCACCAGCGAGTATGCTTCCAATAATCCAGTTACGTTTTTTCATGCGTTTTCTCCAATATTGATTAATTTAAGCAACAACTGCTGCTGCCTTGATTTGAAGTATGCAAAAACGTCATGCAAATTCGGGTCAGGACTGGGTAAAGTTATGTAAAGATGTGTAAAGACAACGAAATAACAAGCAGATCTATGCCAAAATCCAGTTTTAATCAGTGCAAATTAAAGGCCTATGACACGTATATTACTCATTGATGATGATACTGAATTATCCTCTATGCTGGATGAATACCTGGCAGTTGAAGGTTTTCGTATTGATCATGCTTTCGATGGCAAACAGGGACTCTCAAAAGCACTCTCTTCTCAATATGACATCATAGTACTCGATGTCATGATGCCAGAATTAGACGGATTTGAAGTACTTCGACGTATTCGTAGTGAATCAAGTATCCCGGTATTAATGCTGACGGCTAAAGGAGATGATATCGATCGTATTGTTGGACTCGAAATAGGTGCAGATGATTATATCTCCAAACCTTTCAATCCCCGGGAATTACTGGCGCGTTTACATGCCGTGTTACGTCGTACACAAAATAGCCTGCGTCACGAAGATAATGATTATGTACAACAAATTGGTTTATTAAAAATCAATCCATCTTCTCGCGCTGCATTTGCTAAAGGGCAGGCTCTCGATTTAACCAGTACCGAGTTTAATCTACTGCATACTCTGGTAAAACAGGTTGGCAAAGTAGTGAGCAAAGAAAACTTATCCGAACATGGATTAGGCCGTACACTGGAAAAATATGATCGCAGTATCGATATGCACATGAGTAACCTGCGTAAAAAATTGGCTCAATATGGTTTAGGTCAAATGCTAATCACTGTGCGTGGTCAGGGCTATCAACTTTCAAATGAGATATAACATGGGACGATTATTCTGGAAAATTTTCTTTGGCTTCTGGCTAACAATGTTAGTCATAGGCACTCTTGTTGGTGCGCTTATCTGGCAACACAATAAAGAGCGTATTGAACAACTGGAAATGTTAGCGGATAGCCCTCGCGCAGAATTCAATGTTACTGAGTTAAGCAGGATATTACACAAAGAAGGTCAGGCGGGTTTAGAAAAAGCGATAGAACGATATAAAATTGTTAATCGCCGGCCTTTAGCCGTTTTAATCGTTGATGATGCCGGCAAAGACCTGTTTAACAGGCCTGTTCCCCGTTTAATGCTCGATCAAGCGCGCAAAGCAGCAACGGATCCGAAACAATCATCCATTCAATTTGTAACTACACCAAAAGGTGAAAAGTTTTTATTGTTTATACCCCGACGTCATTATCGTAAATCACAACATTTAAACTGGTTTCCAAGGCATCTTCCTTCTACTCCACTACTGGTTGTATTTCTTGGTAGCCTGCTTTTTAGTGCTGGACTGGCCTGGTATATCACGCGTCCAATTCGATATTTACGTGAAGCAACAAATGAATTTGCTAAAGGACGACTAGATACCCGGGTCATGCAGAATATCGGTAATCGAAAAGATGAAATTACAGACCTGGCTATAGATTTCGACAATATGGCAGAGCAAGTTCAGCAGCTAATAAATGTACAGAAACGACTATTAAATGATGTCTCTCATGAAATACGCTCTCCCCTGGCACGTTTACAAGTTGCCATTGAAATGGTGCGCCAGCAACCCGACAAAACTGAAACCCTGATACAGCGCATAGAAAAGGAAAGTCTGCGACTAGACGATCTGGTCGGGAACCTGCTAACACTGTCGCGCCTTGAAGCAGATGTGCACAATAATGAAAATGATTATTTTGATATCAATGGCCTGATAACGTCTATTGCTGATGATGCACGCTTCGAAGCAGAGTCACAAAATAAACAGGTCGTCTTTAACTCAAAAAATGAAATATTAGTCAATGGCAGTATGGAGCTGTTACGTAGAGCAATAGAAAATATTATCCGCAATGCTATTTTTTACACACCTGAAAAGACTCAAGTCGATATCACACTATACCAGGAGAGTAATATTATAATTATTACTGTTTGCGATAGCGGCGAAGGTATTAGTGAAGAAAAATTAAAAGATCTGTTTCAGCCTTTCGTTCGTATCAATGATACTAAACAGAACGTAAAAATTCCGGGTTATGGACTGGGACTTGCAATCGCACGTCGCGCGATAGAAATTCATAAAGGGAATATAAAAGCATACAACCATCAAAATGGAGGCTTATGTATAGAAATGCGTTTACCGGCTTAAATTAGTTAACAGATCACTTGCTAATTATCTGCAATGTCTTGTTACGCTATGCACCCTGCCCTTGAACTATCATTAACTGGTTTAACTATTAACTATGTAATTCGTTGAATCTGAATTAATCGCTACTTTTAAAGTAAAAGACTCACTACCTAAACCGCCACCATCACTCAATAAAAACGAAGATTTACTGATTAACCACTAAGTAACATTTTGACTTAAAAGTTTTCATTTTCTATTAACCATTCATCTTCAGGATTATGACCTTTATTAATAGCGTCTTTTAAACAAGATGTTGTGGAAGTGATCGCTTTATCAATGGCTTCTTTTTCAGAGGAGAAAGAAGTGCGAGAAGGAAAGTAAGGCGACATTTGCTCCGGGGTATGGACATGGTGACTGACTTCAAAATGATATGGGTTACCTTTAACCAATGAACTCTTATATATTTTTATTTTAATTAGCGGTTGATATTCACCAATATCCAGCTCCATTTTTATTTCTCTAAGCAATACGTGTGATTCTAAGACTTCACTATGACTGTCTAATTGCGCAATAACATCTTCGACTGACATATAAATTTCTCCTTACGTGGAAATAGTTATTCATCTTGCCATATAAAAATATAATAATGAATGGCTGAATTAGTCGCCTGGTAAAATTTTAAGGACAGAGGGAATAAAAAATGCTGCCTCTGCTTTTGCGGGTCGGCTGTAAACTAATCGTCAAGTGCTACACCCAAAAATCATTCTTTAAGGTGCTTTACCTTCGTACCCCACTACAACAGCGCGCGCACGTAAATGTGAAAACACGCCGGCAGGTACCTCCATTGATACCGTTTTTACTTTCTCCAGAGTGTGTGCATTGTAGATGACGAGCTGGTCACCATCATAGCCAGCGATTCGGTCTCCGCCAACTGATGCGCTGACATAGAGGTAATCCCCCCGAGCCGTGTATTCCGGAAAGTGTGAATGACCAAGCGTGCCTGCAACAGTCAGGGTCTTGGCAACGTTCAATGTTTTTTTATCTATGAACTGGATCTTGTTCGCATTCGGACCTGTTCCAACGATGTCGACCACAATATAAGGTGCCCTGGGATGGGCGGCAGGCGACTCAGTTGGGCCTATAACAGGAATACGCTTAAGCACTTCAAAAGTCTCCATATCAAACACGGTTACTTCGTATGAATTGCAGGACCGCGAACCAATATTGGTGCCGATACCCAGTAGTTTGCCTTGTGATCGCACAACGGCACCTGAACCAAGGTGCGGCTGACATCCGGCAGGAATTTTTTTGACGATACTTTTTTTATCCAGGTCGATGACTGCATTGATATTATCATCATAAGAGGAAACGACTATGTGACGACCATTGGGTGAGAGAAAAGCATCATGCAGATGCCGGCCTACGTTAGTTATTTTAGTGACAGGCATGTCCGGTTTATTCAGTTCCATGATCCACACCTGGCCGGCCTGTTCGAGCGCAATCACAAAGTAGTCTGCAAACGGTGTGCTGGTGATCATACCAGAGTCAGCCTCTACCATTTTGCCGTCAGGGTTAATACCGCGCAGTTCTATCAGTTTTAGAGGCTCAAGGGTCATGGCGTCCAGAATCACTGCTGTATTAGGTATATATGAACCCGCGGCGAGGTATCGTCCATCACGAGATATTGCCAGTGAGGTTCCGTTCAATCCAGCACGCACCTTACGAACAATTTTTAACGAATAAAGATCAATCTTTATGATGTAGCCAAGATCATCTCGAACATAAGCCCAACGTTCCTGTTGCGGATGAAAATCCATCAGGTGTGGTGCAAAGTCAGTTGAAACCTCACCCACCTTTTTATTTGTTCTGCCATCAAAGAACACAACTTTAGCTGCATCACCCGCAGCAAAACGGCCACGAACCATAATGGCCATGAGATCATCCAGCTTCTCTATAGAGTAATTTGGTTTGCCAGGTAAAGTAGATTCATCCGCCACGAGTATTTCAAGTGAATTTTGTATGTCACTTAATCCCCATGACCTGGATAGCTTCGGGCGTGTTGCTATCAGTGAGGCTAATAAACTCTTTTCTTTTGTCGATAGTTTACCGCGCCATGTAGGATGCTGCGGCATCAAGGTCGTGACACCGCCTTCGCGAATTCTGGATACTATTTGCTTCTGGGTAAGCTTAGTTTGATCGCTGTTTAAAGCCGGCCCAATGTATCCTCCCCTGTCCGCCCCATGACAGACAGCACAATGATTAGCATACAGCTGCTCAGCCTTATCTAAGTCTTCGGCCCAGCCAGCAATCGGTACCCCCAATATTGTCGTTATACAAATAAGAGTTCTTATGATGTGCTTCGTATAGTTCAGTGTGCTATTCATCGCTCCACTCTCCTGTTTGGAGTTGCTGACAATAATTAGACATTATTCTGTAATTTACCTTATAGTCTGAAGTCTGCCTGGTAGCTTTATTATTTAATGCACGTGCAACACTCCTTCATATCAGCATTACAGATATAAATGCCACAATAACACCAGCAGCATATATTGATTGCATTATTTCTCTTTGGTACTTTATCAATGTTAATGCTAAATATCGTTCTTGATTCTTTCACAAAAAAACTTGGTGTTACAAGATAATAGTCGTCCCGCTAAAGAAGTAACACTTTAATTATTGTTTTATTTAACTGATGAGATATCAAAATGAGTGCCCATTATCTTCAACATTTATTTTCACCCGGTTCCATTGCCCTATTTGGAGCAAGTGAACGTCCTGAATCTGTGGGTGCCCGCGTCTACCTTAATCTTATTCAGGATAAATTCTCCGGTAAGGTTTACCCGATTAATCCAAAACACAAAAAAATTCATGGTAAACGTTGTTATGCTTCAATTAACGCTGTTGCCGGCCCGGTTGATCTCGCAATAATTGCAACACCGAAATCAAGCATACCAGAGATTATTCATGCCTGCGGTGAATATGGCGTGCGGGCAGTGATTATTCTTTCTGCTGGCTTTAATAATGAAAACGAAAATGGTCCCGAATTACTCAAGGCTATTCTTGAAGAAGCAAGCCGATATCGAATGCGTATCCTCGGCCCTAACTGTCTGGGACTGATTCGTCCGGGTAGTCATCTTAACGCTACCTTTAGCAAAAATACTGCACAGCGTGGCAGCCTTGCATTGATATCACAATCCGGTGCATTGTGTACCGCCATTATGGACTGGGCAGCTCCTTATGAAATAGGTTTTTCCGCCATTGTCTCACTCGGAGATGCAGCCGATATAAAATTTGGAGACATACTTGATTACCTGGCACTCGATCCGGATACCAAAAGTATACTTATCTATGTAGAAGGAATTCGTGATTCACGCAGCTTTATGAGTAGTCTGCGCAGTGCGGCAAGATTAAAACCGGTTGTCATTATGAAAGTTGGTCGGCATGCAGAAAGTGCCCGCGCTGCATTAACACATACAGGTTCTCTGGTCGGTGCAGATGATGTGTTTGATGCCGCTATACGACGTGCCGGCGTTGTACGTGCACAGACCGTTGAACAATTGTTTGCCGCAGCCCAGCTACTTGCCACGACAAAACATATTCCAGGTGATCGACTTATCATTATTACAAATGGTGGTGGACCTGGCATCATGGCAACCGATCGCGCCATTGATTGCGGTATTAAATTAGCCACATTAGATGAATCAACGATAGATCGCTTAAACAATATTTTGCCTGCTTATTGGTCGAAGAGTAATCCGGTAGATATCCTCGGTGATGCAACACCAAAGCACTATGCTGATGCGGTTTCAATCTGTCTACAAAATAAAAACATTGATGGCGTGCTGGTGATATTAACGCCTCAGGCAATGACCCAACCAGAAGATGCTGCACGTGCTGTTATCCATGCCAGTCAGCAATATCATAAACCTGTTTTAACCTGCTGGATGGGAAACCAGCATGTAACTTCTGCACGGGAATTATTTATCCAGCATCAAATTCCTACTTTCACTACACCTGAAACTGCAGTGGAAGCATTTGGTTACCTGGTTGACTATTACCATAACCAACAACTTCTTCTGCAAGTCCCCGCTCCTTTAGCACGCCATAGTGAACCCGATATTATTGGTACACGTATGATTATTGAAGGTGCTTTAAGTGAAAAACGAACCTTACTTAGTCACGCAGAGTGTAAAGCACTCTTGTCAGCATTTGATATTCCCGTAATGGTTGCACATGAAGCGCATTCAGTGAATGACGCATTGGTAGCTGCTGAGTCATTGGGATTTCCAGTGGTAATGAAAATTAATTCTCCCGACATCAGTCATAAATCTGATGTCAATGGGGTTCGCTTAAATATTACCAATGCCCAGGCTGTTCGTAGTGCTTACACTGAAATAATTGCAACAGTTCAAAAACAAAAGCCTGATGCAAAAATTGAAGGGGTAATACTTGAACACATGTATCACAACCCTCATCATCGCGAACTAATAGTAGGTGTTACCCGTGATCCTGTCTTCGGCCCCGTCATTACATTTGGTGCGGGCGGAGTCCTTGTTGAAATTATGCGCGATCGTGCTGTTGCCCTGCCGCCATTGAATACTTTTATTATTGATGATCTGATCAATCAAACACAGGTATCAAAACTGTTAGGGACTTTCCGAAACCTTCCCGCTATTAATGATGCTGCACTTAAACATTTACTACGACGATTATCTGAAATGGTTTGTGAGTTACCTCAAATACATGAACTGGATATCAATCCGGTTGTTGTTAATGAACATGGTGCGATGGTGCTTGATGCACGCATCGTGGTCGCGCTACAAAAACCTCTATCAGAACCATATGAGCACATGGCAATCCATCCCTATCCGGTACACCTTGTCTCTCACATGCAACTCAGCGATGGCACGACGATTACTATTCGGCCTATTCGTCCCGAAGATGCTGAAATCGAACTGGCATTTGTGCATAACTTGTCACCTGAATCAAAGTATTTCCGCTTTATGCAAGCATTGCATGAACTCACACCACAAATGTTAATGCGATTTACCCAAATTGATTATGATCGTGAAATGGCATTAATTGCAGTAGCAGAAATAGGTGATAAAGAGACAGAAATTGGCGTAGCACGCTATGTGACTAATCCTGATGGAGAGAGTTGTGAATTTGCCATTGTGATCGCAGATAAGTGGCATAAGAAAGGGCTTGGTTCGCACTTACTCGACAAACTTATCCAGGTAGCCAGGATGAAAAGACTGAGTATTATTGATGGTGAAGTATTAAAAATTAATAAACCCATGCTTGAGTTAGTTCAAACATTCGGTTTTACAACCAAGCTAAGCAAGGATGACCCAGGTATTTATTACATTAAAAAGATACTGTAAATGATGTGTTGTAAGTTTGTCCTGGTTGCAACAAAGAACAATGGAAAAAATTTATGGCAATTTCCTTAATTTCACACCCGGATTGCGCACTACATGAAATGGGATCTCATCATCCTGAGAGTCCAGCCCGGTTAAGTGCAATTCAAGACCAGTTAATATCGAGCGGCTTAGATATGGTTTTGCAGCACCATGATGCACCACTGGCAAGTCGTGAGCAGCTGTGTCGGGTGCATGATCCTGAGTATGTTGACTCCATTTTTCACAAAGCACCTGATCAGGGTATGGTTTGGCTAGACCCGGATACATGCATGAATCCACACACCTTATACGCTGCTTTACGTGCAGCCGGTGCAGTGGTGCTTGGCGTCGACCTGGTTATGTCAGGACAAAGCGAAGCCGCCTTTTGTAATGTGCGCCCTCCCGGTCATCACGCCGAACATAATAAGGCCATGGGCTTTTGTATCTTTAATAATATTGCAGTAGGCGCCGCCCATACATTGCAGACACATCAGTTGAAGAGAATCGCAATTATCGATTTTGATGTCCATCATGGTAATGGCACTGAGGATATCTTCCGGGAAACACCTGAAGTTTTACTTTGTTCAACTTTCCAGCATCCCTTTTATCCGAATACCGGTAGCCATGTTGTGGCAAATCATATTGTTAATGTGCCGTTAGCCGCAGGGACAGGTAGTGTGGCATTCCGTACTACGGTGAAATCTAACTGGTTACCCAGGCTAGAGGCATTCCAGCCTGAATTAATTCTGATCTCCGCAGGTTTTGATGCACATGTTGAAGACGATATGGCTAACCTGCATCTGGTAGAACAGGACTATGCCTGGGTAACCCGCGAAATTAAAACAATTGCAGATAAGTATGCAAAGGGGAGAATTGTCTCTGCATTGGAAGGTGGATATGCTCTCTCCGCTCTCGGCCGTTGTGTCGCTGCACATTTAAATGCACTATTGGGATAACTTCACAATAAGTTAAATCGGAAGCTGCCGTCATTTGCTCTCATCAGTCTTCTCTTTTTGGATTTTTAACCATTCTTTAAAACTATCAGGGTAAGCCCTCATGGTATGACTTTGTTTATTCGGATTTGCATTAATCATTCTCGTTGTTTGAGAAATACGGTTATCTGTTAAGGGATGGGTTGCAAGAAATTCAAAATTCAATTGATTTCCTTGCTCCTCTTCAAACACTTTAAATAAACCTAATGCGCCTTCTGCATGACCGTATAACTTTATTAAACTATTAATCGCGTCTTTATCTGCCTGATATTCAAAATCGCGCGAAAACTTCATCAATGTAGCCGTACCTGTTGTTCCCATTAAATCACTAACAATTGAATTACCTGATGTACTATTCAGTGCAGTTAAAACTATCCCTACGACTATGCCATGACTCGCACTCATAATGGGATGCCGGTATTTTATATGCGCAATTTCATGCGCAATAACCATAGCAAGCTCTTCCTCATGCTTTAACTTTTCTATTAAACCTCGATATAAAACAATATGGCCACCTAATGTTGCAAATGCATTGACCGTATCATCATTGACATAATGAAAGGTGATTTTTATTTCTTCAGGAAGCTCAAAACTCTTCAGTACTTTGTGCGTGACTTTTTCAAGATAGGGTGGCAATTTTTCTGCCTGTTCGTATTTTATAATGCTGGTAACAGGTAATTCATTTTCCAGTTCAAAAGGAATTTTATCGGCAAAATTATCAACCAGTAAGATAAGCGTTGAGATAACAATAAAGACAAGTGCCAGTATACCTGCCGTTAAAATAAAGAACTCTTTTAACGGATGTTCCTTGCTAGTATTAATACCTTCAGGCAGTTCGGGATTTGAATAGTCCATTATTGTTTAAATACTTATGATGGATAAAGCGCTGTGCCATAAGCTAACACTTCAACTGATCCGATTGAATTACCGCGTCCCTTATGAATACTGGATGTTTCAAGCTTAATATTAAACACAAGTTCAGCATTGAGTTTTTCGGCTTCTTCTTTCATTCGAAGTATTGCTTCACGGCGAGCGCGATCGAGTAATGTTTCATATGACGTTACCCGACCACCAAAAATATTACGTAAGCCCGCGATGAAACGTTTAAAATAATCGATAGAGATAACCACATTACCTGCCACCAACTGGCTATTTAAATCCTGTCTTCTTATTGGTGGAATACGTGTCGCAACTGCGGGAATTTTATTGAGCTCTTTTTCGCGTTTTATTATCGATTTATAATGTTTCGATTCAGCGTATCGCCCAAAGCCATAGCCCAACGCAAGAAGAACAATAAATATAATGAGATCATACATTGTGAAAGCCTCCTGCTTTTAGTACTGGATCACTCAAGGGTCACCGCAGTTCCATAGGCAAAGAGTTCTGCCGCCCCTGCAGCAATACTGGATGTTGAAAAACGCACATTCAGTACTGCATTAGCACCTGTGGCTTTTGCCTGTTCTAACATACGGTTATAGGCCTCTTCACGCGATTCTTGTAGTAATTCGGTGTACCCCTTTAGTTCTCCGCCAAATATATTCTTCAGGCCCGCCATAAAATCACGGCCCACATGTTTAGCCCGTACTGAACTGCCCTGCACCAAACCAAAATGCTTAATGGTTCTTTTCCCTGGTACAACTTCGAGGTTGCTCACAATCATTGTGTCACTCCATGTTCTGATTAAAGTTCTGATTAAATATTGTTATTGTGTTTTATTGGGGGTACTTGAGAGTAGCGAAAAACCTAAGCAACATCAATTATTGATTAATCTAATTATATCTACATGATTTTATTAGGAATTAGCAAATTTTAGCTATGCTCCCCAATATCATTTACAGTTAATTGAAGGTAGAATATGACCAAATTTTTACGCGTTATTTAGTTAATTTTTGGGGAAAATCATGGAACTCAGTCAGCTAACAGCAATTTCACCTGTTGATGGTCGTTACGGCAGCAAAACAGCGGCATTGCGCCCTATTTTTAGTGAATTTGGCCTCATTCGTTACCGTGTACTCGTTGAAGTTCGCTGGTTACAGCATCTAGCTGCTCAAAAAGAGATTACCGAAGTTCCTGAATTCTCACCCGCTACGCAAAAGCTGCTTAACGATATCGTTGATAATTTTTCAGAGCAAGATGCCTTACGTGTTAAAGAAATTGAAAGCACCACCAATCACGATGTAAAAGCGGTTGAATACCTGCTTAAAGAGAAAATTGCCGGCAATGCTGAACTCGAAGCTGTCAATGAATTCATTCATTTTGCCTGTACTTCAGAAGATATCAACAACCTCTCTCATGCGTTGATGTTACGAGAAGCACGCGATACGGTGATGCTCAAACTGTTAAACGAACTTATTATTGCCTTAACTGATTTGTCTAAAGAGCTCGCAGCGCAACCCATGTTAGCCCATACCCATGGTCAACCTGCTTCACCAACGACCGTGGGTAAAGAATTCGCTAATGTTGTTTATCGTTTAAAACGGCAAATTGAACAAATTAAAGAAGTGCCATTGTTAGGCAAACTCAATGGCGCCGTGGGTAATTACAATGCGCACTTGTCAGCCTATCCTGATTTAGACTGGGCTCAAATAAGTAAAAACTTTATTGAAAGTTTAGGTCTGGAACAAAACCCTTACACTATTCAAATTGAACCTCATGATTACATGGCTGAATTATTTGATGCCTTCTCTCGCTTTAATAATATCGTGATGGATTTTAATCGTGATGTTTGGACGTATATATCAATGGGCTTCTTTAAACAAAAAACCATTGCCGGTGAAGTCGGCTCTTCAACCATGCCGCATAAAGTAAACCCGATTGATTTTGAAAACTCAGAAGGCAACATTGGTATTGCGAACACAATATTTTCTCACCTTTCTGCCAAGCTGCCTGTCTCGAGAATGCAGCGTGATTTAACTGATTCTACTGTGTTACGTAACTTAGGTGTTGGTTTGGCACATTGTATGATCGCCTATCAATCTACACTGCGTGGAATTAGTAAATTACAAGTCAATGCAGACGCATTAAATGCAACGCTCAACAATAACTGGGAAGTGTTAGCTGAACCCATTCAAACGGTAATGCGTCGTTATGGTATCGAGAAACCTTATGAAAAACTCAAAGAGTTAACGCGTGGCCAACGCGTAACAGAAGAAGACTTTAAAGCCTTTATTACTCAACTTGAGATCCCACAGGAAGCCAAGAACCAGCTTATTTTACTTACACCAATGAGTTACATTGGAAATGCTATTGAACAAGCAAAAGCTATCTGATTTATTTAACTATAAAAGATGGAGTTAAAATTAAATAATAAAATAGATTGTCCGGTCAAAGATCTGCTCAGCTTGATTCGACAAGAAGATATAGAACATCTTCGTAAGGCATTACTGGATGTGCTTGAAAAATCATACCCTGCAGGTGAGTTTTATCTATATGAGCAAGGCTACAGCATATATGATGCCCACGAAAAAAAATTCTCGCCGACTTTAATCGCCTGTCGTAGCAAAAATAAAAACTGTATTAATAAAAACCAGCTCATGAAGCTGTCTTCAGATGATAGCGCTATGTCATTTGATGGGTTCAAGTATTTGCCTACCGAAAATTTCGTTCAGGTTTTCACCGTTGAAAGTGAACGTTCAAATCGTGGGCTATTAATTACCATATGTGAAGATGTCATTGATGAACACTATGTTTACACGCTTCTCAGCGCCTATAATCACCAGGTTCACCTGCTAAGAAATAAAGAAACAGATTCCCTTACCGGGCTTTTAAACAGGCAGTCATTCGACTCCCAACTGGTAAAACTCCATGAAAACTTTGACCTGGAAAATCGTGCAGGTGATGAACCGTGTAAATTTGCCTTTGCTTTACTTGATATAGATTTTTTTAAACAGGTTAATGATAAATTCGGTCATGTTTACGGAGATGAAGTTTTACTACTTTTCTCTAACCTGATGAAAAAAACATTTCGCGACAGTGATATGCTGTTTAGATACGGTGGCGAAGAGTTTGCGGTGTTATTACATCATGTCGATTTAGAATTAGCTGAAACAATTTTGAACAGGTTCAGAGAAAACACTGAACAATTTAACTACCCTATGGAAAATAAAGTCACCACAAGCATCGGATTTTGTGAGTTTAATAATAAAATTCCTTTATCTTCCATAATAGAACGGGCAGATAAAGCGCTATATTACGCAAAAGAACATGGTCGCAATAAAACATTTAGCTTTGAGTCATTAATCAGTCAAAATAAAATACAGGATACTAAAATTAATGATGGTGATATTGAACTCTTTTGATAAGAAAATATAAACTTTGATTGACAACTTTGACATCACTGACTTTCTTAAAAATTACTGGCAAAAAAAGCCGCTATTAATTCGTTCTGCTTTTCCAGACTACCAGCCCCCAATCTCAGCTGAAGAATTAGCCGGGCTGGCTTGCGAAGATTTTATTGAATCACGTATTATTCAGGAAAATAAATCTGGCATTAAGTGGAGTCTGGAAAACGGGCCATTCCGGGAATCACGATTTTCTACACTGCCTGAAAGTCACTGGACACTTTTAATACAAGGTTTAAACAAAGTCTTTCCAGAATTTGATGACCTTTTGCATCAGTTCAACTTCATTCCAAGTTGGCGAGTTGATGATCTCATGGCGAGTTATGCTGCACCCGAGGGAAGTGTTGGCCCTCATCTCGATCAGTATGATGTATTTTTACTGCAAGCCAGCGGTAGAAGAAAATGGATGATAAGTGAACAGCCTGTCGATGAAGATAATTTTGAAGCGGATAGCCCTTTAAAAATCATTAAGCACTTTACTGCTGAATTAGAATGGATACTTGAGGCGGGTGATATGTTGTATTTACCCCCCAATGTGTCACATTACGGTATTGGTCTTGAAAATTGCATGACCTTTTCAATTGGCTTTCGAGCACCCTCACATGCTGAGCTTCTTAGCAGCTATGTCGATGATCATATTTCTGAGCTAACTGACAACCTGCGCTATAACGATCCTGATTTATCAGGCCAGCAAAATCCTGGTGAAATCACCTCTGATGCTATAAGTAAGGTTCAGGAAATACTGCTTTCACAATTCAAAGATAGAACCCGACTTGAAAACTGGTACGGGCGATTCATTACTGATTACCTTACTAACGACGAGAACCTGGAAGAAAATGAACTTACTCCAATAGAATTCATTAATTCTTATAAAGAATCAGGTCGTCTTCGGCGTATTGCATCGGTTAGAGTAAATTACCTCTATGATCAAAATGGTCATCTCAGTTTATTTATAAATGGCACAAAATATACTCTCAAGCCTGATACCAATGAGATGGCTAAACTATTTTGTAACCAGCATATTTATGTATATGAAGAACTGAAAACACTGCTTGATGATGAAAACACATTAGCATTTTTATGCGAACTTTTTAATGCAGGTTATATCGAATTTTCTGATGAGTAAGATTAGTATTAAGACCGTCAACTTTGCTAACAGTTTTACTGACATAGAGCATATCCGCACTTCTGTATTTATTAAAGAACAACATGTTCCTGTTGAACTGGAATGGGATGAATTTGATAATGATTCTGCTCATATTTTAGCCTATTATGACAATAAGCCCGTAGGAACAGCGAGGTTGTTAAAAGACGGGCATATAGGAAGAATGTCTGTTCTAAAAGAGTACGGAAATCGTAAAATTGGTGAAAACATGCTTAAATATATGCTCGCCATGGCACAAGAGTGCTCGATTATGACGATAAAATTATCCGCACAAGAGCACGCAGTCGGATTTTATAAAAAATACGGTTTTACTGTAACAAGTGATCGCTATCTGGATGCAGAAATACCACACTACAATATGCAATATCTCGGTTAAATAACCTGGTAAGATTTTATGAAGTCCGATAATCAAATATCCAAATTTAAGAAAAATGATGCTGATATTACACTCGCGCATCGCGATGAAGTGAAAATTATTAACGTAGTGCTAACGCAGCAGGCAACAAGAAATATAGATATCCTTTCAAAGCATCTTGATCCAGGTGTTTTTGATAGCCTGGATTTCCTTGATGCAGTTAAACAACTTTCAATATCGAGCAGGTTTACAAAGATACGTATTCTCGTCAGTGACTCTGACCCAATAACCAAAAATGGACACCGCTTTATTGAACTTATTCATCAGCTCACAAGCAGTATTGAAGTTCGAAAAATTTCTGAAGAATATAAATCTTACAATGAAGCCTTCTCACTCTTTGATGGTAAAGGTGTCATATATTTACGCTATGCCGATCGTTATGATGGCTTCGCGAACTTTGACCGTCCACGCTTAGTCACTGAGCTATCAAATTTCTTTAATGAAGTTTGGGAACATAGTACACCTGATGCAAACTTACGCAGATTACACATATGAGTAAAACACTTAACCTAATAATTTTTGCCTTTACCTTTGTATTATCACACACCATGGTAAGTGCAGCAGATATACCTGATTCAGAAGAAAAAGAAGTAACATCTGTAGAATTAAAATATATAACAGGTGAAGATGTTATTTCAGTTCTCAGGTCACTTATTGATGAATCTATTTCAATATCTCATACAAACAATCTTCTTATTATTAAAGGCACAGAGAATAAAACTAAAACCCTTTTACATATTGTTAAAAAAATAGATACTCCACCTTCCCCGCTTACCATTGAATTTATTGCTTCAAGCCGAAATATTGATTTTAATCAGGCTGAAAACACATATCAATCAGGTAAGAGTTTTAACAATACATCGCAATCCATGTCAATTACAGAGCGACAATGGGTAAGCCTCAACACAGGTATTTCAATTCCGCTTGCCGAAAGAAAACGTTATGCAGATGGTACTGAAACACAATCCTTTACATACAAGAAAGTCAGTCAAAATTATATATTCAAAGTGCATGAATTTAGTGACTGGTCAGTCATCCAGGTAGGTTTAAATATTTCAACACCAAGTGATGACATAGCGGGTGCTATACAACACACAGAACTCGATACGACGATTGTTGGAAAAACGGGTGAATGGTTAGAAGTCGCCTCAAGCAAGAAAATCACACAAAGCGATGACTCAAAAACGTATTCGACAAAAAAAGATAATAAAAAATTAATTTATTTATATGTAAAAGTAAATAAACCTGAAACAAAACTTGACACTCAACCTGAAGTAACTGAATGAACATAAAATACACGGTTAACCTCTTTAACCCACATGCCCATATTTTCAAAGTAACACTAGAGATTAAGAACCCGGATAAAAATGGCCAGGTAGTCTCATTGCCCGCCTGGATTCCAGGTAGCTATATGATTCGCGATTTTGCTAAAAATATCATCCGTGTTAAAGCTGAAGCTAATAATAAAAACATAACACTTACTAAACTTGATAAAAGCACATGGCAAGCAGAGGCTGTTAATGCCCCCCTTTTACTTGAATATGAAGTATATGCCTGGGATTTATCAGTACGATCTGCTCATTTTGATATGAGCCACGCTTTTTATAACGGTACAAGTTTATTTTTAATGCCACATGGTTTTGAAGCAGAGTCATGTAGTGTCGACATTAAACAGCCTGACGATGAGCTATATTCAGACTGGCATATTACAACCTCACTTAGAAGTAAAAAAATTGATTCATTAGGGTTTGGTACCTACCTGGCCTGTGATTATGACGATCTTATTGATCACCCTGTTGAAATCGGCACGCAGACAGAGTTTAAGTTTTCAGTTGAAAACAAAAAACACACAATGGCGTTAACCGGAATACAGCGGGCAGATAGCGAAAGACTCAAACACGATCTGGCTAAAATCTGTCAGACACATTGCTCTATGTTTGGCGAATTGCCTGAATTAGACGAGTATATCTTTCTTGCAATGGTGACGGGCGATGGATATGGTGGCCTGGAACATCGTAGCTCAACAAGCCTGATGTGCAGTCGCAGTAATCTGCCACTAAAAAATCATCCCGCTGAACCAGATGAAAAGTACCGAACCTTTTTAGGCTTATGCAGCCATGAATATTTTCATACATGGAATGTGAAACGCATTAAGCCCGAAGGGTTCATGCCCTACGACTTAACAAGTGAAACATATACGCGCCAGCTATGGGCATTTGAGGGTATTACCTCATACTATGATGAACTTGCGCTGGCACGCAGCAAAGTTATATCTATAGAAAGTTATCTTGAACTGCTTGGGCAAACGATTACACGCGTATTACGCGGCAAAGGTCGTTTAATTCAAAGTATTGCAGAATCGAGTTTCGAGGCCTGGACAAAATTTTACAAACAAGATGAAAGCGCACCAAATAGCATTGTAAGCTATTACGCCAAAGGCGGACTGCTCGCATTGTGTTTAGATCTTACAATTCGCAAACAAACTAATAATAAAAATTCCCTTGATGATGTAATGCGCTATTTGTGGATACATTTTGGTAAAAAATCGATTGGCGTACCAGAAGGTGAGATTGAAAAAATATGTAGCAATATTGCGGGTCTTGATTTAACTGATTTTTTTGAACGCTATTTATATGGTGTTGATGAGCTACCACTCGAAACAATGCTTGCTGATTTTGGCGTGGAGTATAAACTGCGCCCTACTGTCTCTGTCGAAGACAAAGGTGGTTTGCCAGCCAAGGATAACAATGGCCAAACAACATCTATTGGTGCGCGCTTTGAAGACGACCCTTTAGGCGCAAAAATCACACACGTCTTTACTGATGAAAGCGCAGAAATTGCAGGACTTTCCGCTGGTGATATTATTATTGCCGTAAATGATTTAAAAGTTAACAACCCGACTATAAATAATATTGTTAACAGCTATCAAGAAGGTGAACAACTCCGTATTCATGCCTTTCGACGTGATGAACTTAAAGTGTTCACCCTCACGCTTCAAGCAGCAGAACTCACTACGTGTTACTTACAGCTTGATGAAAACATGAGTGACGAAGTTGCTAAACGACAAAAACAATGGCTTTTCTTATAAGATAACGATAAAAATACTAGCACGACAATTAATCCCGACCTTGAGTAACACGCAATGACAAATATGAACTACTCTATTAACCTCAACAAACAAACCATTTATTGTAAATTTGAAGGAAAAATAGAACCTGAAGCACTAGTTAAATTTATATCTGAAATCAGAAGCAATCCTGAATTTCATAATGGCTTGAATACCATCGCTGATTTTCAAGAAGCAAATATTTCTGAAGACTACATGGAAATAAATATGTTAGCGGATTATATTATCAACAATGCGACTAATAGGGGTGATTTTAAATTAGCGGTTATCTGTGGTCCAGAAACAATAAATAGTGTCACTCTTTATAAAATCCTGACGAGTGACAAACATGTGAAGGCCTGTTTAAACGAGCAGGAAGCTTTAGATTGGGTCGCTAAACGTTAAAATACGCAACAAACTCAACTAATGACTATCCTGTTACATTTAAGACAATATTAGTTCTTACCCTTTAATATTGATATTTCCTTTAACAAAGGACTCACAATATGATCGAGTTTTTTTCTCATTAATGAACCAATAGCATCTGTACGAGAAAAAACAGGAATAACTAATGCTTCATCAATCAATGATAAAATTAAAATTGATTTCATGAATGAAGATAATTCAGGTATTAATTGTAATATTTGTTTAAGATCTTCAACCTGTGTTGCAGTCGTATCAACATATTTATTTGCATCTAAAATTAAAACATCTATGTCCTGATAGATAGCCTGATTAGGACGTACACTATCAAAGTAGTTGCTAATCGTTTTGAAAAGTAAGATCACGACATCCTGATTTGAGGGCTTTTTCAAAACAGCTTCAACCGTTTGCAGATAAGCCTGCCCGGCTTGACTGAGTAATCGCAATACAATCTCAGCATAAACATTGTCTTTTAATGAAATTAGTTTGTCATTTAGTTCTTCTAATAACTTATGCTCATCTGTTTCAACCGGAAGTTGATCAGGTAGCGCTTTTAAAAAACCCACTAACAGGGCATTTTTACGTTGCCCTTTTTTCCATAAATTATCACGCACATCTTCAGTAATAAGATTTTGTTGTAAAACCAGCCGTGCCGATTCAATCATGGCACGTGGTTCTTCTTCAAAAGGTAAAAACTCGACTAAAAAATCTGCCAGTTCTTTACCCATCTCACCATTAACCACATCATCATGGCGTAATAAACATCGTGCATTCTCAGCTGTTGGCATCGCCCACCATGCACGCCGAGCAACTTCATTAGTGACGTCATCTGCATTAACTACTGCAACAATCGCTTCAGACTCACCCAGCAACAATAAACGTTCAAGGCTTTCATGAGTACGAGATTGCCCCATACGAGTCCAACGGCGTAAGAAAATTGGATATCCACCAGGCGAACCAAGAACATGTGTTGAGATAAGTTCTTTGACCTGTTTAATATAAACATCATCTTTACAGTTAGCTTTTAAAGGGACTTTTGCTTCACCTTTTTCTGACAAGCCATAAACGATCATTTTAGATTCATCAATACGAATTGCTTGCAAATCTTGATGCAGCAATACATTCATTCTTAAATTATCTTCATTTGAGAGATTCATATTCTATATATTCTTACTACATTATTTATTTTTTCATTGCGGCATTCCGGCACTGTTTCAGCCAAAACGTCGAGCTTGTTAATTGAGTTGAACTCGCTGCCCCCAGGGCACTTTTGATTTTCCTTTGATCAACCAGAGTACATCAAAAGCAGGTTCAACATTGGGAAACTCACCATCTGCATCAGTAAAATAGACTAATATATCGGGCATCTTATCTTGCTTATTCGCCCAGTCAAAAACGGGTGTAAAGCGTGTACCACCCCCACCTTTAATACTTTTAGGCAGGCTAAACTCTTCCCAGGGCTCATATATCCACGGGCAACCTTCGGCTAATTCTGAATCACAGGCAATAAGCGTTACTCTCGCTCGCATCTGACCTTTAAGTGAATCAATTTCAGAAACAAATTCCTGAATTTCATTTTGACTTATTGAACCACTGGTATCAATTGCAATGGCAATATCAAGTTGTGCACTGCGCAGACTGGGGTAAATAGCCGGATCACCACGACGCGTAGACGGCCGTGTGTAACTATAATCATCTCGCGCAATCGAATTTAAATATCGCGAGACTAAGTTTCTCCATGGCAATTGTGGCTGTAATAAAAAATCCACCATCCGCGCCATTTCACCATCAAGCTTTCCTGCCTGCATGGCTTGTTGTGCGGCACCTGCTAAGCGCTGTTGCCACTGTACGGTTAAGTTTTCTTTTTCTTGATGAGTTAATGGTTGAGGTTTTTCGGCACCCTTTCCATTTTGATTTTTGTCCTGTTTTTGTGGTTGAGATGATTGTCCACCACCTTCTTTGTCATTTGAACTCGGTTGACTTCCACTCTGGCCTGTTTGTTGTTCAGGAGACTGTTGTGAACCTGCACCCTGACTGGGTGATTTTTCTTTTGTGGTATTGTCTGCGTCTGAATCACTTTCAGGTGGTGGAGCAAGATTATTTTCACCTTCTGAATTCGAATCATCATAAATATGTTGGTCTAATGTTTCTTGATTATCCAGGTCATCAATTAATGGATAAATTTCTTCCGCAGTCATACCTTCATATTCGCGTAAGTGCAATGTCCCTGGCGGAGGTGTCAGTCCATCTTTAATGAGTAATGGATTTATCGCATAGTCACAAGACAGATCCCACTTATGAGTAACCCGATGTTGACGGCGAGAAAAATGAGATAGCGCACAATGCAAAGCTTCATGTGAAAGCATAAATTGTGTTTCTTCGATAGAAAGGCAGTCAATAAATTCGTAATTGTAATAAAACTTACGTGCATCTGTTGCCGTTGTTTTACACCATTCGGGATCAGCTTGTTCCATTGGTAAACGCAAAACTAAGGCACCTAAAAAAGGTTTATCAATAATTAAACGCGTACGCGCAGCAGTTAACTTTAATTCTACAGGATTTAAATCATGTTCAGCTTGATTTATCATTTATCAGTGCAGACATTTAGAAACAACAAAGTTAATAAAGCATGACATCAGCAATCGCATTTGACCACTGAGCAAATTCAGGTACAGCAAAAATATCATTACCAATTGCCCTGTGCATATCCGAAACCAACATAACGCCCATTTCACGTTGAGGAAAAACAGAAGCATAATTTAATATATGACCATGAACGGCTTGAGCATCATCGCTTTCTTGCACGCGAATAGCGTGTCTAACTAATGAGGAAGCAACGGCATACTGCAAATCGATTTCAGAGGGTGCTTCAACCTGCTCACCTTTAAGAATTGCGCCAATGTCAGGTAATTGATCAAGGTTAGTGATAAAGGCATTTAATTCTATTCCCGCAGCAGGACCAACACAGGCTTGTAATGCACCTAAACGAATCTCATTTTGGTGTTCAAACTTTTGTACCGCACGATGCGCAAATTCCCAGGACCGCGGTGAAGGGAAAGCAACCGGGTTATGTGCCGGATCAAACTCAAATAAAAGCTCAGGACGAAAACGGACAAAAGCAATAACACGATCATCTATATTATTTTTATATGCCCATGCCACCCAGTCATCAACATTAACTTCAAAATCAAAATGTGAAAAACGATTCGCTAAGGGTGCAGGCATTGTATAAGTTACACCGCGGTCACCTTGGCGGTTACCTGCTGCAAATATTGCCCAGCCTTTAGGCACTTCATAATCACCGAGCTTACGATCTAAAATTAACTGATAAGCAGCAGCAGATACACTCGGTGGTGCTGAAGTAATTTCATCTAAAAATAAAATCCCTTCAGGACCGTGCGTTTCCGCATTTGGCAACATTGAAGGTATAGCCCATTCAACACGAATGCCATCACGAAAAGGAATACCGCGCAAATCACTTGGCTCCATTTGAGATAAACGAATATCAATTGAAGGTGCATTATGTCGTTTAGCAATTTGAGAGATGATTTGTGACTTACCAACACCTGGTGCACCCCACAACATAACAGGTGTGTGATGGCCTTCTTCAGTACTTAAAAATTCTTTATCTAAAACTGTTGTTAAATGTGCTGGACGCATTAGTTAATTCCACTTAAAAAATTAGAGTTTTCAACGCAAAGAGCGCAGAGGCGCTAAGAACGCAAAGTTTTTAATGTTAAGCAAGTTAGGTAACGATGTTATAAACTTAAATACAAATTTATCCATCACAAATAATAGTGGAGTAATAAATATTATTACTTCGTTTTCCTTTGCGCTCTTTGCGCCACTGCGTACTTTGCGATAAACATCTTGAGTTAAACTAAAAACCTGCCTTTGCGTACCATTCTTTGGCTAGTTCTGGGTTCTTCTCAACCCCTTTACCTTCTTCATACATCATAGCAATAGTTGTCATGGAACCGACCATGCCTTGTTCAGCGGCTTTTAAAAACCACTCTAATGCTTTCTCAGCATTCTTTTCTACACACTCACCTTCCATATACATAAAACCAAGACCATGTTGTGCAACGGCATGTCCCTGTTCTGCTGCCGCGGTCATATACTCAACGGCTTTAGCTTCGTTAGGTGCAACGCCTAAGCCATTTTGAAACATAATGGCACAACGGTGTTGTGCTTCAGGGTTCCCTTTTTCAGCAAATGGAGAAAGGAGCTGTATAGCAGTAGAAAAGTGTTTTGATTCAAAAGCACTCATCGCGCTGTTATAGTCAACAATATCTTCGCCTTCAGTCATGTCGGTATCCCTTAAAACGATTAAAATTAGCCCGCTAGTATAGCCTGAAACACATACCTGACGCACCAACTAGGTTATTACCCCTAAGATAGAGGATAATATTATAAACCTGCCCTATAGGGATATATTTACCCGCCGTATAGCTTTGTATACTTCTGAAGCTAAAACCATTAACCATGTTAATAGCATGGTTAATATGGCTGTTATGTTACAGACGAATCGTCGCAATTCAAACATAATTAAAGCCTACAAAATTCGGACAGTTAAGTACTGTTCAAGTGTCGCGAGAGCAAGTCAGCGGGACTGGAAAAGATAGAGGTGCAGCTCTGGCTGCATTGATTCCTACACCATCAGGTGAAACTGGTTCAGTTTAGCCAGCAATGCATGATGGTCAGGAATAGATAAGATTCGAGCTGAACCCCGGGCTTATTTATAGGGAAAAGCTGGATAAAGAATTTGAACATTTGTTCTTAAATTGAGATAATTACCGGATTATTCCGAGGAGATACCGATGAACCAATAATATTATGATGCATGTACTAAAATGGAAGAAATGGGCGTAGACGCTGAATACGTTCAAGGCTGGCAAGGTGGATACGTTCACAACCCAGAACGTGAAGAGCAGCGTGTAACTGAAGCTTACAGTGCAGGTTACGAAGATGGTACTGAACGTACTACAGAAAACTTCGGTAACTGGACTAAATAATTACATCCAGGTAATTAGCCCCGTTACATCAGTTTTTTAAAAAGGCCAGATTTATTCTGGCCTTTTTATTGTTTCACGATATAATTGAACTCTCCCCACCTCCCCTTGCTATTTATATTTAAAAAACCAGCTCAAAAAACATTAAGCAAAACTACAATTAACCGATATAAGCTATGTAAGGTGATTTTTCCAATAATTAATATTTAGGTTTTATGAAAATAAAAGTTCATAGTGAAGATTTAAAGTTAGGTATGTATGTATCGGAACTGGATAAACCATGGGTCGAATCACCATTTCTATTTCAAGGTTTTTTGTTAAATGATACTGAAGAACTTCAAACAATATTATCAACCTGTAAATATGTTTATATCGATACCGAAAAAACACCCTTTGATATTTCTGCATCATTACAAACATTAGCATCCACACAAAAACCTGTAAAAAAGAAAAAACCTAAATCAAAAAAAGTTGATTTCACTGACACGGTTATACTAACAAAGACCAAATTTGATAAATCGAGTTTTACTGAAGATCTGATCAGCGCACGTAAGGCGCGTGATAAAACTCGCAGCTATATTGATAACATGCTCAACGAAGCAAGAATGGGCAAAGTTGTCGACACACAAAAAGCAAAAAAGCTCGTTGCAGAATTAGCCAGCAATATCGCAACAAGTATAGATGCTTCGATGTGGCTCACACAGTTAAAAAATCGTGATGAATATACCGCCATACATAGCTTAAATGTTTGTGTTTTATCCTTAACATTTGGACGTGCTTTAAATCTCCCTAAAGATAAATTAAATGAATTAGGCTTAGGTGCATTGTTACATGATATCGGGAAAATGCGAGTACCTCTTAAAGTTCTTAATAAGCCTGGTAAATTAACTAACGATGAATTTGAAATTATGAAATCACACCCGGGTATGGGATATGAATTAATTCGTAACGATAAAAACTTATCTGATGAAGTGCTAACAATAGTCAGAAACCATCATGAACGACTTAATGGACAGGGTTATCCAGATAAATTAAATGCTAAAAGCATTAGCTACTTTACAAAAATTGTTTCAATTACAGACGTATATGATGCGATAACAAGTGATCGTGTCTATCATGATGGAATGACACCACATGAAGCCATGCAGAGACTATATGAATGGATGCCTGATAATTTTGATGAAGAACTCATGCAAAAATTTATACGCACATTAGGTATTTATCCCATTGGCAGCATCGTAGAATTAAAAACTGGTCACATTGGTTTAGTTGTTAAACTAAATGAAACACATCGTATGAAACCAGTAGTCATGTTATTGATGAATAGAGATAAAGAATTTTATCCACGCCGAAAACTGGTTAATCTTGCCAGCTCGATATGGGAAAAAAAAGACGGTAGACCAGAAATCAAACGTATTGCTGATGCAAAAGAATTTAATATTGATGTGAAAAGAATCATTGATGAAGAATCTCTAACCTAACGTGGAAATGTGCCATACAAAAAAGCCAGGTATATAACCTGGCTTTTTGTCTTCTATAAGCTTCAAATTTTAAAAATTAATAGCAATACCAGCAAAAATTCCACTACCGGATACATCAATCGATGCTCCATAATCATCATCAGCTTCTGATGATATAAATTTATATTCCAGGATTGCAGAAATACTATCAAATGGGAATTTAATCCCTGCCATCCCCTGAAATGCAATACCAGAGCCTGAACCTACAATAGTTACAACAGATGTACCTACACCGCCACCGATATAAGGCTGAACATGCTTACTTACATCAAAGTATTTTCTTACAGTACCCATAACGAGCAGTGTACTGGCATCATTCGCACTAGAGCCAGCCAAAATATCATTTGAATAATTCAGAACGTCAACACCCCACGAAAAGTTCTTGCCAAATGCACTTTCATACTCAATAGAGAAAACAGAATCTGATGAGTCATCAAATGTGACTGTTGTTCCGCCAATGTTTTGAGTCTTATCATTTATGGAAAAGCTTCCCGTTTTAATGTTTAAACTACTTCCGGTAGCAGCATGAACCATTGAGCCTGCACTCAACATGAAAAGAAGCACAGTTGTAGTAATTATTGATTTATTCATTTAAATTTTTCCTTAAATTTTATTTAATAAAATACATGTTAATCACGCACAACAGTATATATTATGCAAATAATAAAGTTAATAAGCATCTTCTCATATGAAAAATAAAAAGCGTGTTATTATTTAAATAAATTCGGCACTGATTTACGCAGGTGAGACATGATGTCTCGCACTTCAATTTCAATAATTTGATCAGCTACCCATTTTTGATTTTTCTCACCCATCACTAACGCCACTTTATCACCAAAAAAGCGTTTCATAGGAAAACTTGGACCGTCTTTCTCATCATAAGAGAATTCAGAATACTCATTTATTCGCTCATTCAGTGACGCAATGAAATCATCTCGATAATCACCTGATCCAATTAAATCACGTTTATTATCTTCCAAATGTTTTGCCGTCTTCGTGACCAATTCTGTAATGAAACGAATACGTTCATTTTCATCAAAATTCTCAATCGTCATTCGATCAATCATATGAATGGTGAAGATCAGGAACTCAGTAATAATACTAAGGCGCTGCTCGTGTGTGTCTGTTTGAAAGTCGTTATTTTCTAAACTCAGTAAACAGTTTCCAGCAATACGCCAGTTAATAAAGGCGACTGCTCCGGCAATTTCTTCAATCGTGTGCGTTTTACCTTTTTTACTCCAACGACTCTTAATTCTCACAATAAATCCTCTAAAAACAATAAGATACCATATAAACTTTAAGTAAATACACTTAAGAAAGGTTCCTATTATAACGCACTATGACCCGTTAACAGTAAACTGTCGTTGTAAACTTTTGCTATCTGATTTGGCATGCTAGTATAAAACTGAGTATTTTACTCAGCTATTTATTCTACTCAATATCCCTTAGGTAAGGTAACCTGATTATTATGCAAAACAAGCAATCCCTTATAACCAACTTATCTAAAACGGTTCAGCATAATTGTCATGTTGCCGATGCGAGTCATGCAGGAGACTATACGTTATGCATATATCTGCTAAAAATGAGAGAACTATATCGATGGGAAAACAACAAGCCATTTTCAACAATTCTGCCAAATGCGGTTGTTGGCAAATGGCTTAAACAGCGAGAAAAGCTTTGGAATGATTTAGAAGGATCCGAATATCTGGATATTGATATTAGTAATAAGACGCTCTCTCCTTTTGAATCAGATTCAATTAATGACACGTTACATGAACACCAGCTTGTATATAGTGGTGGCATGGGTATAAACAATCGCCCCCACTTTTTTCTTGCAGATCTTAATTTGCATGAACAGCATAATGATTATTCTCTCTATGTCGCGGGCAAAGAATATGCGCGTGATATGTCAGCTCCACCAGCGATGTCACATCAAAACAATATTTATATTCGCAAAGAAAGTTTTCGACGTTTATTATGGGAGCAGCTCGAAACCTGGAGATGGAATAAACCCGATAATGCACTAGGACGTGCTTTTGCTTGTTACGATTGTGACAATAATCTTGATGCTGCACTTGCAGAAATGACTGACACCGAAGTTAAAAACGTTATTGAACATGAACGAGGTGAAATTCAGGCAGGTGAGCTGTTAGGTGAAGAATGGCGAACGCTCTTATTTACTTTGCCTCACTCAAAAGCAGCCATTATGCTACGCGCTGTTCGTGATCATCTGGCTGATAGCCTGACAACCCTACCCGCATTATTATCTTTAAATTCAGCACCATCATGGCATTTTTATTTTGGTAATTTAAATAATATGCGTAAAGATCTCTATCCCTCTTTAATTAAAGGCTATGATGAGTGGATTGAAGCGGGCTCATTAAGTAAAATGACTGAAATTGTTGAACACGGAAAAGAACACTGGTTAGCCTTATGCCAAGAAATTCTCAAAATTAATGAGCCTGATCTCAAATCACAACAATCTGAAATACAAAATTTAATTGAAAATAACCGTTTATAATTTATGTAAATAATGTCGTTATAGGAAGATTCATGTCTCTGTCATCTCAATCAAGCCCACTTAAAACCATAAAAGAAGTTAAACCAAACACTTTTATTTTTGAACAAAAAAATGCGTTACCTACAGAATTATGTGACGATATGATCAGACGATTTGAAGAAAATACTGAAGATCAATACCAAGGACGCATTGGCCAAACTGTTTCACAGGATACCAGTATTAAAAAAACAACCGATCTTGTTGTCAGCGGTAAAGAACACTGGAAAGATGTTGATAACAATTTATTTCGTTCATTAGGAATAGCCGTTAAAGAATTCCGTGAAGCATACCCCTATTTTAAAGGACCATTTAAAGATATGGGTTATGGCATACAACGTTACAATCCAGCTGAGTATTATCACTGGCACATAGATGGTGGCTCACACGATTTTAGTCAACGTCAATTAGTTGCACTTTGGTATTTGAATGATGTTCCAGGCCCCGGAGGTGAAACAGAGTTCTTATTTCAAGATGTAAAAGTAACGCCGGAAAAAGGAAAGTTGGTATTGTTCCCACCATTTTGGACACATGAGCATCGTGCTGTAACCGTTAATGAAGGTGTAAAATATATAGCCACAACTTGGATTGTTTTTGCTTAAAATATAAATATGTTTTAAAAATACTTTCCTTCAAGACTGTGTTTCTTATATAAATAAAAAGTTTATGTATAAAATACTCACACCGTTATCACAGTCTGATTTTGAACGATATTACAAAACCCGCTGGGAGTTACTTCGAAAACCCTGGGGACAGGCTTTGGACAGTGAAAAGGACGAACTAGAAAATGAGTCCATTCATCGTATGGTAGAGGTAGACAATCGTATTATTGCGGTTGGTCGTTTGCACTACATAAATAAAACTACCGCTCAAATCCGTTATATGGCGGTTAAACAAGACTATGAAAAACAGGGTATAGCAAAAGCCATTTATACTGATTTAGAAAAAGAAGCATACACAAATGGAATTAAATTAATCACATTAAATTCACGCGAACTTGCTACAGGGTTTTATGAGAAGATTGGTTTTACAGTGACAAAAAAAACAAACTTATTATTTAATCAGATCCAGCATTATGAAATGCAGAAGAAATTATAAGAAATGTATTTCCTGAATTTCATCACTTGAATCAATAACAACACTTTCAATATGTGGCGCTTTACTTAAAATATAAGCTGACATCATTGTTGCCATATTTCTATTTTCATTTTCAATTGCAGTCACTAATTTATCTGCTGCAATTTGGCAACGTTGTTCAGGATTAGGATTTTCTACCCAATAGCGTCCCATTTGATAACCTTTATCCAAATCTGAATCAACTTTTTCAAAAAAATCACGCGCTTCAGACAGCATTGTATCAGGTACATTTATATCGACATTTTGACCATCGACAGCAACATTAAGTATCATTTCTTTTTCCTCAAAGCCAGATTAAATTATAGCGTTTTCGCTTTATTTATAGGGTATTATTATACATTACATATCAGACTCAGGTAATTATTTATGCTCATAACAATCCCAAATATTCTTGATCAACAACGACTTGATTTTGTTAAGCAAACCTTGGAAAAAGCCAATTTTGTTGATGGAACGTTATCTGCGGGTATGGCGGCAAAACGTGTTAAAAATAATGAAGAACTTTCGATTGATGATACACAAATGCAACAACTTAATAACATTGTTATGGGAAGTTTAATTCAACATGATGAGTTTAAGGCCGCTGCAATACCATTAAGAGTAGCTGCGCCTTATTATGCACGTTATAACAAAGGTATGACATACGGTGATCATGTAGATGATCCTATTATGGGAAATGCAGGACAACAATATCGTTCTGACGTTTCTACAACAGTATTTTTAAATGAACCAAATGAATATGAAGGTGGAGAGTTAGTAATACGCACATCGTTTGGTGAACAAAAAATTAAACTCTCTGCAGGCTCGGCTGTCGTTTACCCTTCTTCAAGCTTGCACCATGTTGCAGAGGTCACTAAAGGTACGCGTTTAGTCGCAGTGACATGGTCTCAAAGCATGATACGAGACCCGGCTAAACGTGAGTTACTCTATCAGTTAAATCAGGCACGTGAATCATTATTAAAGACACGTCCGGATGATGTAGAGACTAAACAAATTGATGTCTCGTATGTGAATTTATTTCGCATGTGGTCAGAACTTTAAAGACTAAGATCAAAATATTTCAACGCAAAGAACGCAGTGAGCCGCAAAGTTACTTTGTGTTTCCGTTGTAGCCTATAAATTGTGTAAAAAACCTGTCATTGCGAAAGCACAATATGACTGAAGCACTCTCTCGGGATAGAGGAATAACTATGAGAAGCAACACTATCGCCCGCAATGACAATAGAGTACACATTATTAAAACTTAAAAACTCTGCGTACCTTTACGCCTTTGAGTTGAGATCCTTTGATTTTTATTTTAACTTTCAGGCATAAAAAAAGGCGCCGCGGTGTTATAAACCAGCAGCGCCTTTTTTATAGTATCAAATCGTTCTTAATGAGATTTAAACCAACGAGTTGAACCTTTATCTTCATGAGCCATAGCATCAACTTTGTTGGCTAAATCTTGATATTTTTGAGCATAACCAAATAATGGATGACCTTCTTTAGCTGCGAAATATTCTGCAGAATCTACACCATTTTTATGTTCATAATCTTGAAACATTTTTTGCATTTCGAGCATTTCTGCGATTAATTTTGCTTTTTCACTCATTTTTAAATCCTCAGTATGTTTGCTTTTCGACTATACCCGAAAAGCTAAAATTTGTTGGAATCGAATCCTTAAAACGAAATTTACCAGTCTACAATGAATCAGACTATACCCATTTTGGCCTAGATTCGATATTTAGCCCAATTAATGGCTTAATAACCGCCTTTACGTGTACTTTTTGGTAAACCTGCAATTTTACGACCTTGTTTCGAAGGCATTGCGGGGAACATTTCGTACATTATTTTAGAGCTCACTTTTTCGCCCCAAGCACTACTCATCGCTTTTAAAATAGTACGTTCATTTGGCTCAGCACCATTATTATTAACATGCTCATCGCGCAAATAGTTAACCACATCCCAGTGTCTTTCTGTCATCGGTAACTCGTCTGCATCAGCAATTGCTTGTGCAACGTCTAAGTTCCAATCATTTGAGTCTTCAAGATAGCCATCATCAGTAGTTGCGATTGTTTGTCCGTTTACTTCCAGTGCCATTATTAATTCCTCTAGAGTATTTATTTTCTAAATTGTTAAAAATTTGATTATGCAGCGTCATTAAATTCGCGCGTATATTAATGGGCGCTTATTTAACCAGAAAATTTGTCAAAATTAAAGCTTTTAATCGTCTGAATTAACCGCTTTTATATCTTTTTGTGGCATAAATATTCCACAACCTAACTTTCTGCCCTCACCCATACCATGTTGTTGAAGACGTACTGATTCGGCCTGTTCCAGCTCTGCAACCATTAAGCTACGTGTGATTCGTACTTTATTATCAGCTAGTTTTATAATCCTTTCCTTGCCTGGCATCATCTTGCGTACATTAATATTTAATGCTTTTAACTCCTCAAATGCCCATTGTAAGAAGTCTTCTTCTTCCATGCGGCCATCAACCAAAATTGAGCGACAAAAAGCTGTAGGTAAATCACTCAATTTTTTTATCGAACTTTTTCCTATTTCAATATCATGCCCTGCAACACTTAATGTTTGGCCAACGAGTTCTTCTGCTGAATCGAGATGTTCTTTTGGCAAACGTAAAGTCATCTTTTGACGACGAGATAAATAGATAAGCTCGTTTGGATCACATGAACGTTCCCAACCATTACCTGACTCAGCTCCATTGATAGGATGAATTCCTGCAAGCTTTTCATTTTCAAGCCAGGGTAAAGCTGCACATAAACTTTCAGAAAGCGCATGCATATGCTCGAGTGGCAGGCATTTGCATTTTATGACAAAGGATAAATCGACAATATCATCAGGGATTTCAAACTTTTCTGTTTTTTTATCTTCGTTCCAATACATAAATTTCTCATCCATATTCTAAGCGGTCTACAGAATTATTTAATATGCAGAAGTAAACGCGGCTTCAAGTTGCTCTTCCCAATTTTCTGGTGTGTCGGTAAACGGGGGTTTTACATCTATGCGAAAAAACATTTCTCCCGCCTTTCCTTTTTCAGAAACGGCCTGGCAAAGCTCTTTAAAACTTTCCAAAGCATGGCCTTCCATTAACACTTCACTTAAATACAACATGTTTTCTAATCCTTAAATTTCTTTATTCAATTGCTGGAACTAATGAATATTGCTTTTGCAGTATCGTTAAAAGAGGTATCGGATAACCTATCATAGTAACGTCCACGATAAATTAAACGTTGATTTTCACTAGCATCACCATTATTAAATGATGTGCGGTTATGTAATACATTATTACAAATCAATCCTTGTCCAGGCTCAAGCCGATGCCTCATTATCCAGGGTGAATCACTTGCCAGAAAGTCATCTATTGCAGTTACAGCTGCTGCTGTAACCTTATCATCAGCCCAGATGATATTTCGTTTTCGTGCGCTATAGCGCATATGTAAAGCACCAGAATTCGGGTCAATAGAAAAAACAGGCCCCGTTTGTGCGTCACGAATGTTTACTCCATTTTCAATGTTAGCTGGAATCGTTAAAACGTCTGGCTTCATCAATGCAGATATATAGGCAGGATCGCGATCTCTCAAGTGTATATACATCATTTCATGGTCTAAAAGCGCATTTTCACCACCTTCAACGGCTGAATTAACGCAATGCAAGATTACGCCTCTAATCTGTTCCTCAGCAAGGTTGTAGTAACCATCCGTATGCCAGCTGAGTTTCATATTGCTATACGGGATATATCCTTGCTTACGTCCGCCTTCGATCACTTGTAGCGATGTGATGTTATCACTATCAGCTCCAAGGTTATTGTCTAAACGAAATAAACCAAATTCATTGCCTATTATTTCAACAATTTTTTTGCTCGCAAAATCAGACATATATTTAATAGAGTAAATTGCCATATTGGCACGAATGAAACATTGCCGAATTGTCTCCTTTTCATTTGCAGTTAAAGTAAAGGGATTATCAATTGACACAAGTAATTCATTGGACTGTTTTGGATAGACAGATAATTTCCAATCGCGCCACATCTGATAAGCCGGTTCTGCTTCAGGTAATAATGAAAAAGGTGAGTGATTTTTAACCATTATATGTAGATAAACTCAAGTTATACCCATCTAAGTATTGCAATCTTTTTTTGCAACAGTAAAATACGCCCACGATCCTTACGGCATTCTTGATTATTTTACTAGGTTATTCAGTAGCATAATCATGATAAGCGAGGAAAGCATACTAGTTTTAAGAGTGAGTCGCATTGTTATATCCAGCACCTCAACTTTTAAGTATACGTGATTTAAGCACAAGCAGGATGTACGACTATATATCCTGCATGTGGTATCTATTAACTCCTTGTTTTAATACGGGTTAATAGAATGATGCAAAGTTATGTTGCACTAGAGGCATAGTTTAAGATGGGATTAAGGCTAGGTTGCTTATATCCACAATGGGATAAGCCAGGCTTACCTAACCCCCCATCAGTGTGATTCTCGTCACGGCATGAGGCACATAGACTTCGTCGCAACTGAAAGAATGCTGTCGTTATAGTCTTGCAAGCCCTATATATGGTGTTGGCAACACTATAACAGCACAAGAAGTAGGCAGCTCTTGTTTTAACTAAATAAGAGCTATACTTGAAAACTTTAATTTGAAATTTTGTAACGCGGCTTATCGGGTAACACCAATTAGGAGAACGCAATGTCAAAAGCTACAATCCATGACACACCAATGCTTGATGAATTAGAAAAAGGTCCATGGCCTTCATTCATCTCAGGTTTTAAACGTCTTCGTGACAATCATCCAAGTGAACATATCAACAAAGCTGTTGGTGATTTACTTGGCCAATTAGAGCACTCTTACGAAACTCGTAAAGGTTATTGGAAAGGCGGTACCGTATCTGTATTCGGTTACGGCGGTGGTATCATTCCACGTTTCTCTGAAGTGGGTAACGCTTTCCCAGAGTCTAAAGAATTCCACACTTTACGTGTACAACCTACTCCAGGTAACTACTACACAACTGACATGATGAACCAACTGGCTGATAGCTGGGAAAAATACGGTTCGGGTCTTATCACTTTCCACGGTCAAACGGGTAACATCATGTTCATCGGAACTGATACAGCTCGTATCCAGCACTTCTTTGATGAAATCAATGAATATGGCTGGGATTTAGGTGGTGCAGGTCCTTGTGTACGTACTGCTATGTCTTGTGTTGGTGCTGCTCGTTGTGAACAATCTTGTGCAAACGAACATGCTATTCACCGTCACCTTGTAAACGAATTTACTGATGATGTTCACCGTCCAGCACTTCCTTATAAATTTAAGTTCAAAGTTTCTGGTTGTCCAAATGACTGTCAAAATGCTATCGAACGTGCTGACTTCGCAGTAATCGGTACATGGCGTGATGATATGAAAATTGACCAGGCTGAAGTTAAAAATTTCATCAAAGCTAAAGGCCGTCAATACATCATCGACAACGTGACTACTCGTTGCCCTACTAACTGCATGACTTTGTCAGATAGCGATGAATTAACTGTTGATAACAGCAACTGTGTACGTTGTATGCATTGCTTAAATGTTATGACTAAAGCTTTATCTCCTGGTGATGACAAAGGTGTATCAATTCTTATCGGTGGTAAACGTACACTGAAGATTGGTGACTTAATGGGTACAGTAGTTGTTCCATTCAAGAAACTTGATACTGCAGAAGATTACGAAGAGCTTGTTGAAATGGCAGGCGATATCATCGATTTCTTCGCTGAGAATGCTTTAGAACATGAGCGTACGGGTGAAATGATCGAGCGTATTGGCTTAGTTAACTTCCTTGAAGGAATTGATGTAGACGTTAACCCACACATGGTTAGCAATCCACGCCAATCTTCTTACGTTCGTATGGACGGCTGGGATGAAGAAGCTGAAAAATGGTTTGAACGCAAAGCTGAAGAAGCTTCTGCATAATTCAAGCGTGTTAATTATTAAAACGAATTAGATTTAAAGTACTAGGAGATTAATATGGCTCTTGAAGATATGCGCTCACCGATTGAGTCTGGTTGCCCAGATGGCTTCCAGTATATGCATCCAACAATGCGTAAAAACTTTGGTCAGTGGAAATATCATGAACATCCACGTCCAGGCGTTTTACTTCACGTTGCTCACAGCGGCGATGAAATCTGGACTGTTAAAGCAGGTACACAACGTATCTTGGACGTTTACTCTTTACGTAAACTCATGGAGATTGGTGACAAGTTTGCTGATGGTTTTATCCGCTTTACATTACGTTCAAACATTGAATACATGGTTACAGATGGTTCTAAAGTTGATGCTTTAATTAAAGCTTTAGAAGATGCGGGTTTCATTGTTGGTGGTACTGCTAACTCTGTTGCAATGATGTCGCACACACAAGGTTGGTTACATTGTGATATTCCAGGTACTGATGCATCTGGTGTTGTTAAAGCAATGATGGATGAGTTAATTGACGAGTTCAAACAATGCAATATGCCTAACCGTGTACATATCACAACTTCTTGCTGCCAGATTAACTGTGGTGGTCAAGGTGATATCGCGATCAATGTTCAGCACACTAAGCCACCAAGAATCAATCATGATTTAGTTGCTAACGTGTGTGAACGTCCAACAGTTGTTGCACGTTGCCCGGTTGCTGCGATTCGTCCAGCTATGGTTAACGGCCGTCCTTCTTTAGAAGTTGATGAAAAGAAATGTATCTGTTGTGGTGCTTGTTTCCCACCATGTCCTCCAATGCAAATCAATGATCCAGAAAACTCTAAGTTAGCTATCTGGGTTGGTGGTAATCACTCGAATGCACGTAGCAAGCCTAGCTTCCAAAAATTAGTGGCTGCTGGCGTACCAAATAATCCACCACGTTGGCCTGAAGCGACTGCAATCGTTAAACGCATTCTTAAAGAATACAAAGAAGGCGCTAAAGATTGGGAACGTATTAACGACTGGATCGACCGTATCGGTTGGCCACGTTTCTTCGAAGTTACTGGTTTACCATTCACTAAGTATCATATTGATAACTGGCGTGGTGCTCGTAACAGCTTGAATGCTTCTACTCATATCCGTTTCTAAGAAAAGGATATTGAATAATGAAGATTAGTATTCAAGTAAGCGAAGGACCTTATAACCATGAAGCTTCTGTAACAGCGATTAACTATGTTAAAGCTGCTTTAGAAGCGGGTCATGAGATCTTCCGCGTATTCTTCTACCACGATGGTGTTAACAACGGCACTAAATTCGCGACTCCACCACAGGATGACATGAACATTCAAAAAACGTGGTCTGAGTTAGCAGCAGCACACAATATCGACCTGGTCGTTTGTGTTGCTGCCGCGCAGCGTCGCGGTATCGTTGATCAGGGTGAAATGGAACGAAACAAAAAAGATGGCATGAATATCATGGATGGTTTCCGTATTTCTGGTCTTGGCCAGTTAATCGAAGCTGGTATTGAATCTGACCGTCTTGTTGTTTTCGGCGACTAATTTAAGGGTGTTAAAAAATGTCTGATGCAAAGAAATTTATGTACATCAACCGCAAGGCACCCTACGGTACAATTTATGCGTGGGAATCCCTCGAAGTTGTACTGATTGGCGCTGCTTTCGATCAAGAAGTTTCATTGGCTTTCGTTGATGACGGTGTTTATCAATTAATGAAAGGTCAGGATACCTCTGAAGTTGGTATTAAGAACTTCTCTCCTACCTACTCTGCTTTAGGTGATTACGATGTTAATAAAATCTACATCGAAAAAGAATCACTCGAAGCGCGCGGTTTAACTTTAGATGACCTGCAACATTTAGTCTGGGAAGATGAAGATGAAGATTGGGCTGAAAAAGATTCTATCCGCGTTGTAACTTCTGCCGAACTTGCTGAGTTGTTTGATACGCAAGATATCGTGCTAAGTTTCTAAGGAGAGTATTGAAATGTCTATATTACATACTGTAAATAAATCTACTTATGAACGTGACACATTAGAAGCTTGTGTACGTCTTGCAGCAAAAGGTGGTTCTGTTCTTTTGATTGAAGATGGTGTTTATAGCGCGATGAGTGGTGGTAACAAATCTAGCGTAATTGAAAACGCTAAAGGTGATTTGAGCTTTTATGTTCTCGGCCCTGATATCAAGGCTCGTGGCTTAAGTGAAGATCGTTTGATCGATGGTATTAAAGTTATCGATTACAAAGGTTTTGTTGAGTTAACTGTTTCTAATGACACAGTTAGTGCTTGGCTATAACAGATTATTAAACTAGGAGAATTATCATGGCAGCTATTGAAGTAAATGGTAAAAGTTATGAAGTTGATGAAGAAGGTTATTTAGAAGATTTAACAACATGGGTTCCTGAAATTGCTGATGTTATGGCTGGAATCGATGACACTAAGTTAGACGAAAATCATTGGGAAGTTATCAACTTCTTACGTGAATACTACGAAGAATACCAAATTGCACCAGCAGTACGTGTACTGACTAAAGCGATTGGCAAAAAACTTGGTAAAGATAAAGGTAACAGCAAGTACTTGTACGAATTGTTCCCATATGGCCCAGGTAAGCAAGCTTGTAAATATGCAGGTCTGCCTAAGCCAACTGGTTGCGTATAATCACGTACACCAGATAGTTTGTAGTTGGAGGGGTGTAACTCCCCTCCTCTTACAACAACAATATAATTTTTTATTTGTTTTTTATTAAAAAAAGGAACGGTTAGATGTCGGCATCCGTAGTCTATGCACTAGCATTCTATGCAGCCACCGCCATACTTGTTATCGGTGTTGTTCGTAAGATCGTGCAATACGCAAAAACGCCTGCGCCTTTAAAAATTCCAACAATGCCTGCACCTGTCACTCAGGGTGGGGTTGTTATGCGCATGGCAAGTGAAATTGTTTTATTTAATAGTTTATTCAAATCAAATAAATGGATTTGGATTTTTGGCTGGATGTTCCACTTATCATTATTACTCGCATTCTTCAGACATATGCGTTACGTAATATCTCCAGACTCTTTCTTGATGCCAATCATCGGTTTTGAAATGGTTCAAGCATTTGGTAAGTACGCAGGTTTTGCCATGCTTATTGGTTTAGCGGGTTTATTGGTTCGTCGCATTGTAGTTGACCGTGTACGTTATATTTCGAGCCCTTCAGATTACTTAATGTTGTTACTTATTTTAGGTATCGCAGCTACAGGTATGATGATGTCATTCGTAAGTCATGTTGACATTGTTATGCTAAAAGAATTTATGCTTGGTTTGTTGGTATTTAATATACAACCACTGCCTACTGATACTGTATTGCTTGTTCATTTATCACTTGTAATAGTGTTAATGGTTATCTTCCCTATTAGTAAATTGTTGCATGCACCCGGTGTATTCTTCAGCCCGACTCGCAACCAGGTTGATAATTCAAGAACAAAACGTCATCTGGCGCCGTGGGCGGCAGAATTAGAAGCAGATCGTAAAGCTGGGGAATAAAAAACCGTAAGGTTCTTTGAGGAAATTAAAGTGGCAGATTTCGAAATACCAGAATTAAACGAATATACCGTTATTCCTAAACTTAAAGAAGGAACAATGGCACACAGCTCTCCTTTTATTGCAAAAGCAAAGTTTCAAGAACCACTGGGTTTTCCTGGTGAGTTAGTTGATAACTGGGAAGAAGCTGTTTTAACAAAAATGGATGACTTACGGTCACGTTATCGTGGATTCCAGGTATTTTTAGATAGTTGTGTAAAATGTGGTGCCTGTACTGATAAATGTCATTACTACCTCGGCACAAAAGATCCAAAGAACATGCCTGTTGCACGTCAGGATCTTCTTCGTAAGGTTTACCGTCGTTACAGAACATTTGCCGGTAAGTTCTTTGGTGCCTTAGGCATCCCAGGATTTGTTGGCGCAGCTGACTTAAATAAAGAAGTATTAGATGACTGGTACTCTTATTTCCATCAGTGTTCACAATGTCGTCGTTGTTCAGTTTTTTGCCCTTACGGTATTGATACAGCTGAAATTTCAATGGCGGCCCGTGACATCATGGACACTATTGGAATGGGTCAAAAATACTGTAATGAAATTATTGGTAAGGCTCAGACAATTGGTAATAACCTGGGTCTGCCACAGCCTGCACTTGTTGATACATTAGAAGGTCTTGAAGAAGAAGTTGAAGAAGATACGGGCGTTGCGGTTAAGTTCCCAATCGATCAAAAAGGTGCTGATATCTTATTAATCACCCCTTCTGCTGACTTCTTTGCAGAACCTCATGTTGATGGATTAATTGGTTACGCAAAAGTATTCCATGAAGCAGGTGTTAGCTGGACTATGAGCTCACATGCTTCTGAAGCAGCAAACTTTGGCATGTTCATTGGTTCATACGATAACATGCGTAAACTTTCTTTACGTATTCGTAAAGCTGCGCTTGATTTAGGTGTAAAACGTATTGTTTTTGGTGAGTGTGGCCATGCGTGGCGTGTTGCATATAGTTTCTTAAATACGTTAGCAGGTCCTTTTGACTTCCTTGATCAAAACTACCCTATTCCACAGCATATTTGTGAATTTACCTATGACTTGATTCAGAAAGGTGGACTTAAGCTCGACAAGTCTGAAAATGATCATATGACGCTGACTTTCCACGATTCTTGTAACGTGGCACGCGCATCAAATATGGGTAATAAGCCAGGTGGTCAAATCGATATTCCACGTGCAGTTATAAAAGCTGTATGTAACAACTACGTAGATATGCCAGCTGATACTATTGGCGAAGCAACCTTCTGCTGTGGTGGTGGTGGTGGTCTGTTAACAGACGACTTAATGGAAGTACGTGTTAAAGGCGCTCAACCACGTATGGAAGCTTATAAATCTGTTGTAGATAATCATGGCGTAACAAACCTCGCTGCGATCTGCGCAATTTGTAAGGCTCAATTTACTAAGGTTTTACCATATTATAATTTTGGTATGACTGACATTGTTAGTGTTCATCAGCTAGTAGGTGATGCAATCATCCTCACCGGTTCAGAAGACGATGTGGATAACGATGCAAGCAATAACAGCAATGAACAATAACTAAACGAATCTGAATAAATTTAAATCCTAACGGATTCATCAGGAGAATAAACATGGCGACATCCCGTGATGACATGCAAAACCAAAAATTAACTTTCCGTAAATTTAAAGAAGGTGACCAAAGAACAGGTGACTGGTCTTCACAAATCTTTAAAGAAGATACTTCACACAAGTGTCCTACTTACGTTAACCGTACTCCTCCTTGTCAGGGCAGCTGTCCTTCAGGTGAAGACATTCGTGGCTGGTTAGATATCGTTCGTGGTATCGAAAAACCATCAGGCGACACAAGTATGCAAGAGTATGCTTTCCGTCGTTCTACAGCGGCTAACCCATTCCCTTCTGTAATGGGTCGTGTATGTCCTGCTCCTTGTCAAGACGGTTGTAACCGTAACCAGGTTGAAGACTTCGTTGGTATCAACGCAGTTGAGCAATTCATTGGTGACTCAGCCTTAGAAATGAAACTGAAGTTTACTGCGGGTAAAGACACGGGTAAGAAAATTGCTATTATCGGTGGTGGTCCAGCTGGTTTAGCGGGTGCATACCAGTTACGCCTTAAAGGTCATGCAGTTACTTTATTTGATAACCACAAAACATTAGGCGGCATGATGAAATACGGTATCCCTGGCTACCGTACTCCGCGCGATGTATTAGATGGTGAGATCGACCGTATTATTGATATGGGTGTTGAAGTTAAAATGGACACTTGGGTTGGTAAAGACGTTACGGTTGAACAACTCGAAAAAGATTACGATGCGATTCTTTGGGCTATCGGTGCACAAGCAGGTCGTCAACTTCCTATACCAGGTGCAGAAGAAGCCGCAAACGTTTTAACAGGTGTAGATTTCCTTGAAGCATTCAATGATGGTCGTTTACAGCTTGTTACTGAAAAAGTTGTTGTAATTGGTGGTGGTGATACTTCAATCGACGTTGCATCAGTTGCTCGCCGTTTAGGTCACATCACTGAAATGCACGAAAATGATCGCCCAGAAAACATCGTATTAGGTCAAACTGCTCATGACGTTGCTTCTTCAGCTGTTCGTCAAGGCGCAGAAGTTATGTTGTTATCGCGTTCTTCAATTGCAAACATGCCTGCTGCACAACATGAAATTGATGATGCAGAACGTGAAGGTGTAACAATTGTTGGCTGTGTAAGCCCAGTTGAAGTCATTCGTGATGGCAGCGGCCGTGCTACTGCATTAAAAGTTATTAAACTTGAAGAAGATGGTTCTACACCAATCGAAGGTTCTGAATACGAAATCGCATTAGACTTACTTGTATCAGCAATCGGTCAAGGCGGTAAATTAGATGGCTTCGAAGACATCGGTAACGATCGTGGTTTAATCGATGCTGATGCACATTACCAAGTTCCAGGTAAACCTGGTCACTTCGTATGTGGTGATATTGTTCGTCCACATCTTCTAACAACAGCAATTGGTCAGGCCTCAATCGCTGCTGAAAGTATTGACCACTTCTTTAAAAATGAAGATATGGGTAAACGTCCAAAAGTTGATAAACATCACTTTAACTTGCTAAGCAAGCTAAACGAAGCGGGTTTATCTCCAGCTGAATATGGGCATGGTACTGTTGAACATACAGATTCAGAAAAATTCTCTGTGCATAACTATGAAGATCGTTCAGCACATGAAATTATTTCTGCAGATGATTTGTTCCTCGGTCATTTCCAATATACCGCTCGTCATGTACGTTCTGAAGATGTACCAAGCTCTGATGAAGTATTAGGTCACTTCCAGGAACGCATGAAAGGTCTTTCTGAAGAAGAAGCTATAGAAGAAGCTGATCGTTGCATGAGCTGTGGTATGTGTTTCGAGTGTGATAACTGTGTTATCTACTGTCCACAAGACGCTGTTTATCGTGTACCTAAAGCTGAGGCTACAATGGGTCGTTATGTTGCTACTGATTACTCAAAATGTATTGGTTGTCATATCTGTGCTGATGTTTGCCCAACGGGTTACATTGACATGGCAATGGGCGATGCTTAATTTAGTTATACTGAAATAAGAATAAACTGAGGATAACTGTAAATGATGTCACTGAGACAGTTTGCAAAACATCTAGTCGTATTGGTAGGGCTTTCTGCCCTGCCAATGATTTCTAATGCTGGTGACTTAGGCCCTGTTCCACCGAAGGCTAAGGCAAAAGCATCTGAAAAGACTGAGTGTGTTGAGCCCGTTGATGTTATGCGTAAAGACCATATGTCGTTTTTAAAGCATAAACGTGATGAAACAATGCGTGAAGGTGTACGTACTAAAACACATAGCCTTGTTGAATGTATTGATTGTCATGTAACACCAAAGGAAAATGGTGAATTTGCTCGCATTGGTGATAGCGAACATTTCTGTAGCAGTTGTCATAACTACGCAGCAGTGAACGTTGATTGTTTTGATTGCCATTCAGATTTACCTGAAGGTGCTTCAAACAAGCTACATTCATTAAATACACAAAATCCTCATCATAAAGAATTAGCAGCAAACGGTTCTTTAACTAAAGAAACCTTAAATATGCTGACTGAAGGAGACAAAAAATAATGTCACCTAAAAATTCAGAATCAATGACGAACCAGTATCGTCGTAAATTTTTAACACAATCTGCTGCAGTAGCAGGCTTAGCCATTTCACCAGGTATTATAT
>JAPHTF010000196.1 GCA_026197095.1 Gammaproteobacteria bacterium | reverse complement strand
TTTTTGGCTTAAAACGAGTCTATAATAATCAAAAACGTATAAGACGCCATACCGGCCTTGATATTGCTGCACCTGTAGGCACGACAATAAAATCACCAGCAATTGGACAAGTCATACGTACAGGTTCATATTTTTTCACTGGAAATACGGTATTCATCGATCACGGACAAGGCTTGATTAGCATGTATAGCCACCTGAATGAAACCCATGTCAAAGCAGGTCAACAACTCGATCAAGGTCAACCTATAGGTACTGTTGGTATGACCGGCCGTGTAAGTGGCCCACACCTGCACTGGGTTATCAGTTTAAATAACACGAAAGTTGATCCTAAATTATTTCTTGCAAAAGATGTCTTCAATAAATAATCACGAACTTCCACTGACCGGGTTGCCTGGTTGGGTTAAGTGGTTGGCTCAGGATGAAGATGGAGCCTGGTGGGGCTACAGTGTTGAACCACTAGAGTTTAGTCATGGCTGGTATGAGAATGAAGTTGGTATGCGAAAAAAAATAAAACAATCAGATGTTAATCCTGACTGGAAAAACTCTTTAACTAAAGTGTTATCTCGTTAACATATTGGTTAATATCTGATGGACACGTTATTTTTCTTAATATCAAAAATTATCTGGCTGTTCCTTTCACCAGATGGCCTGTTATTAATTCTTATTCTTTTAACACTGGGATTACTTTATTTAGGGAAAAACAAACAAGCAAAAATACTACTGGCAACAATTAGTGGAATACTGCTTACGCTTTCTTTCTTATCACCGGGTGAATGGCTACTTTATCCATTAGAGTCACGCTTCACAACAAATCCAGTATTACCTGAACAGGTGGATGGAATAATTGTTTTAAGCGGAGCCGAAAATCCTTTACTTTCTTCAGTGTGGAATCAAGTTGAGTTAGGAGCTGCCAGTGAGCGTGTTCTAGCATTCCTTGCTTTAGCCAGAAAATACCCTGATGCAAAACTTGTCTTTACGGGTGGTACGGGTAGTTTAATTCATCAGGAATACAAAGCCGCAGATGTAGCGACAAAATTATTTGAGCAACAAAACTTTAATACAACACGAATAATTTTTGAGCGAGAGTCCCGCAACACCTATGAAAATGTTGTTTACAGTAAAAAACTAGTTCACCCACTTAAAAATAAAAACTGGATCCTTATTACAACCAGCTGGCATATGCCTCGTTCAGTTGGCATATTTTGTCAAGCTGGCTGGCCAGTTATTCCTTATCCTGTCGATCATGAAACAAATAAAGATAATTTATTCAGAATTGATTTTAATTTACTCGATAATTTACAGACATTAAGAACAGCCATAAAAGAATGGTTAGGCTTGATTGCGTACTATGTTAGTGGAAAAACAAATGCATTTTTCCCTGACCAATGCCAATAAAATTATTTAACATGTCGCATCATACGCCTGCGCTTACTCTGCTGTCTGGCTGTTAATTTATTTTTCTTGTCTTTAAAGGGGTTATCACCAGTTTTAAATTCAATACGAATAGGTGTACCATGTAAATCCAGACGCTTAAGAAAAGCGTTATAAAGGTAACGTCGATAACTGTCTGGAACACTCTCTGTTTGATTCCCATGAATGACAATGATAGGTGGATTTTTTCCACCTTGATGAGCATAACGCAGTTTGATTCGATGCCCTTTTACAATGGGGGGTTGGTGCTGCTGTACTAAAAACTCTAATAATTTGGTAAGTTTCGGTGTAGAAAATTCTGCCATAGCAGATTTATACGCGGTGTTTACATAACCGAATAAATCGCCCACTCCTGTACCATGTTTTGCTGAAATATATTTTTTCTTTGCGAAGGTCAAAAAAGGTAATTTATAATCAAGCTCTGTTTTAATTTTTTCTTTTTGATCTTCATCTAGCCCGTCCCATTTGTTTATAGAAATAACAAGGGCACGACCTGCATCCATGATATAACCTAACAATGTTACATCTTGCTCACTAATAGTATCCTGGGCATCTAATACCATAATGACAACATTGGCATCCTGAATGGCTTGTAATGCTTTGATGACACTATACTTCTCAGCAACTTCATGAACTTTGCCACGACGTCTTACACCTGCAGTATCAATGATTGTGTATTGTTGACCATCACGTTCGAATGGAAGGTAAATACTGTCGCGCGTGGTACCTGGCATATCGAAAGCGACAACCCGCTCTTCACCTAAAATGCGATTGACTAGTGTGGATTTACCTACATTAGGTCTACCCACAATGGCAATTTTAATTCCGGCAACCACACCAGGTACTATCTCAGGTTCAGGAAGATCAGCAAGAATCGATTCCATTAAAGCCGTAACACCTCGACCCTGTGAAGCGGCAATGGGTTTGGGTTCTCCTAACCCCAATGCAAAAAATTCGGCAGTCACCACTTCTTCATGATGACCATCAATTTTATTAACAACGAGGATAACATCCTTACCCGTATTACGCAGACGTTTTGCAATGTCTTCGTCCATGGCAGTTAGCCCATCGTGAGCATCTGTCATGAATAAAATAATATTTGCTTCTTCAACAGCCAACCATGACTGCTCAGCCATTAAGGCATCAAGCCCTTCTACTTCGCCACTCAGACCGCCTGTGTCGATAACAATATAAGGAATATCACCTAACTTACCATCACCATATTTTCGATCCCGTGTCATTCCAGGTTGATCAACAACCAGTGCATCACGTGAACGCGTCAAGCGGTTAAATAGAGTTGACTTGCCAACATTAGGCCGCCCAACTAAGGCGATTACAGGTTTCATAATTACTGAGTCTTCACTATTTGAAAGGCTTCTAAATGGCCCTGGCGATCCAGAGCAAGTAAAAGATCATTGTGTAAGATGGGTCTAACAAGAATGTTATTCCACTTGCTAAAAAGTAATTCTAGTTCTTTATCCCGTTCTTCTTCTTCAATGACAATGTCACTTGCATTAACTCGTTTTCGAGCAATTAATTTACCATCATCACGATTTAACCAATGCAGGTATCCATCGTAATCAGCAACAACAATATATTTATCATACGCTTCCGGGGCAGTCAGTTGTCGGCGTAATAATTTATCCTGTCGCCATAGAGTAGACCCATTATAACGGTTTAATGCCCAGACTTGCCCTATAGCATCGGTTACATAGACACGGTATGCATCAACATAAAGACCTGAATACGATGAAAAATCGCGACTCCAAATTAACTGACCTGAACCTATTTTAACCGCAGCAATGCGTCCCTGATATCCGGCAACATAGATAACATCATCAACCACAACCGGATCAACATCAATATCAATAACACGTTCAAGTTGATTTCTTCCCTGGGCAACGGCAACCGTTGTTTCCCATAACAGCTTTCCATGTTTTAACGACAGCG
>JAPHTF010000153.1 GCA_026197095.1 Gammaproteobacteria bacterium | reverse complement strand
TAAGTCAATATTTCCATTTGTTGAGGAAATTGTAATATCGCCATTTGTACTTTCTAAGCTTCCAGTTTGAGTAATTCCACCGTTTCCAGCATCAATAGATATATTTCCTGAACTTATTGTATTGTTAGCTAAGTTAATATTTCCATTTGTTGAAGAAATTGCAATATTTCCATTTGTGCTTACCAAGTTTCCTGTTTGAGAATAGGCACTTCTATTCACAAAATTAATATTGTTTACTGCTGAAACATTTCCATGACTAATTGAATCAGTATTAACATTAAAGTCATTATTTAAAGAAACAGTTGTGTTACCTTGTAAAGAAACTAAACCATTTACAGCATTTAAATTAAACGCATAAGATCCGGCGATATTCGATGAAATATCAATATTCCCTGAAGTTGAAGTAACTTGAGTACCCGGTGAAAGTGAATTAGACGAATAAATTATAGGTGCATTAAATGCTATATCATTTTCAGCAGTAATATTTTTATATAAATAAATATAATTAGTTGCTGTTGCATCCAGATTATTCAAACTTGAATCATTCAAGTATGAGTATATATAGCGCGCATCAAGATCGAGCGAATAACTATTATCAATTAAGTTTGCACCGTTTAGCATGACATAGCCGTTATCCGCTCTTACTTGCAAAGTAGATGCAGTTATCTTGTCTAAAAACGCATTACTTAGATAATATGACTGAAAAGATGTGTAAACCTCTCCTAAAACAATATTAGTTCGTGTATTCGTAAATGAAACTGTACCAGTCGCATTAATACTGGCTGTATCAGGCGTTAAAGTGGCAGCTGAAAAGCCAATATTTCTAGCATCAAAGGTTGATGTATTTGTTAAATTAAGTAAGCCTGAATTATTCAGATCCACATCCGCATTGAAAGTCATATCAGAACTACCTGAATTATAACTTCCTGCCAACGCAATATCTGTGTTTGAATTTACATTGATGATTCCATTATTTGTTTCAATACCAGCAAGAGATGTTGATAATGAACTATCAACAGAAAAACTTGCCAGGTTTGTAAGTTGAGTGTCAATGCTGACAGTTCCAGTTCCTGCATCCAGAGATAGTGAATACCCATTTGCATCCGTAGCTGCTGGCAGTGTATCTACAATAGAAATATTATTATCCGTTCCTGAAACACTATTAGTGTTAATAGATGAACTTGCTTGTAAATTAAACGTGTCCTGTGTCAGCGTAACAATACCTGCAGCACTTGTATCATCTGTCGTATCTATACTGCCATTTAAATTCAATGTATCAGATGTTACGACAACACCCCCACTTCGGGTATCAACATTCTGAACAGTAACGCTACCTGAAGTTGAAACAGCTAAGCCCTGGATTGCTTGAGATAAACCGATATCTCCGCCGAGATTGACGGAACCTGTTGCTGCATTAACCGTAAATGTATGATCATTTGCAGCTGCATCAGAATTAATCGTGCCATCAATATTGACTGAATTAGCGCCAGAGACTGCCAATGTAACATTATCATTCAATGTTACATTGCCATTTTGTAAATCAATATAGCCAGAATTTGAGGTAAGATCTCCATAAAGATCAATTGATGTAGAACCCGTAACATCAATATTCCCGGCAGAAGTCACCTGGCCAAGATCAATATTATTACCAGTTGCTGTCAGGCTAGCTAAAGAAATACCACTACCAGCATTACCTGTCATAGTTACATCTGCTGAGCCTGCATTAAGTACCAGGTTACGTGCAGTAGAATTATTAACCGAACCATTTATAAAAATATTAGCATCTGAAGTGACGCCGTCTGTATCAAAATTCGTATCACTGTTTAGATTTACTGCACCGACTAATCTAATCTGGCCAGCATCATCTAAATCTTTAGTATTTAAATTGCCATTCAAATTGATTGATGCGGAGTTAATATCAATACCACCTGTTTGAGTATTAATCTCATTTATATTTACGCTATCAGCACTTGAAATCGAAAAAGTATTTATAGCTTCACTGCCACCAACTATTCCCGTTACAGTTGTAGTCGCATTTCCTGAATCAATTAAAAGATTACGGTTGCTATTAGCAGCATCCGCATTAATCGTACTGCTAAAATCAACGAATCCCGAATTAGAAACATTATTTGTCGTTATTGTAATATCATTTCCAAGAATGGCAGCCCCGTTTATATCAACATACCCAGCCTGATTTCCATTGACTCCAATCACGTTGGTTGTAATATCACCAGTAAGATTAATATTGCCTGATGTTGTTATCTCTACACCTGAATCATTATTTGTTAATGTATTATCACGTGTATTAATAGAACCCACCGTAATATCACCGGATGAATTTGTAATGGTTAATTTTTGAATTTCTTCAGTATTACCAACATTATTTAAATTAACTGCATTGTCGCCTGAATATATTGTCAGGGAATTTGAATTGGTCACACTGTTTCCATTAATATTTCCATTAACATCAACCTGCCCTGCACTACCAGTGCCCGCACTATCAATAGTGACAGAATTATTTAATACTAGATCACCATCAAATCTTATATCGCCACCTTGACCATTAGTATTGCTTGAAACATCACCATTCAATGTTATTGTGGTGCCATCTACACGAATCACATTACTACCGCCAGTCGTATTGACTTCAGCCAGGTTAACTATCCCGTTGCCAGCACCTGAATTAATACTTAAAGAAGATAAAGCAGAAGCACCGCCAACAGCTTGTTGTAAATCAACAGTTCCAGTATCAGTTTCAATTGTTAATGATCGATTGGTTGCATCAGAATTAACTGTACCTGTTATCGCTACACGGCCATCAGATACTGTACCGTTAGTTAGCATTACAATGTCTGCTCCACTTAACACTACATTACCGTTTAAGTTTATTCCTCTTGCATGATCACCATTGGTATTCGTGACCAGGTTACCACCTAGATTTATGGTTCCGGCCGTAATATCAATTGCATCTGTTGAGTCCGCTACAAAGTGCCTTGTATTTACTGCTTTGAGATCGACAGTGGCTGTTGAAGTTAAGCCACTGTTTATCGTCAAGCCACCAATATAGGCATAATCAGTACCAATTCCTTTGAGAAAGGATACATCTCCATCTCCGGAGATAATATTCAGTTTATTCCTGGGAGTTGGTGATGCTGTTACTGCATCATTATCAACAAAGTCATTAAAAGTGACTGAACCGTCAGTAAGTGTGGCATGATTAGTATTTATTGTTATTGAGTCACCATCGGTAGGTGTTGCTAATAAAACATTCCCCGTTATTTCAACATTACCCGCAGCTACTGTTCCAGTATTTGTTGCAATATTACCGACCAGGTATAAATCACCACCTGTTCGCAAACTTAAATTTCCTGTTGTATTGCTCCCAAGTAATGACATTGAATCAGTATCACGAAGAGAAACATTTTTACCATTTAGAATGGTTACATTATTAAAGTCGTTGGCTGAATCAGTCAGAGTAATATCGCCTGTAGCATTGAAGGTAGCAAGTGAAGCCACATATAAATGCTCACCTGTCGTTTGAGTTATAGAGCCAGCTAATACATTGGTTGTTGTTGGTGTTCCGGTCGTAGTAGCCGTCAAATTACCAAGAACTCCTAAGTGAGCAAATTTAATTCTTTCTCCTGTAACATTAAGATTACCTGACACATATATATCACCTAATGTTAATTCTGTTGAATCAGTAAATGTGACATTATTAATTTCAGGTGAACCATGATTATAAACATTAAAATTAACAGCACTATCGAAAGAATTATTACCATTATCTAGGGTAATTGAACGTCCTGTAGCCACATTAAATGTAGCATTTCCTCCAACATTTATTTCTCCGGTATATAAGGATCCACCACCATATGGAATTAAAACTCCACTCATATCTGCAATATCACCAGCATTAGTATCTGAGGTCGATACTATTAGATTTCCTCTTATACCACCGTTGTTAATGCCATCATTTGCTTCAATTGCAATCGAACCAGACACATCCTTTAATTCAACATTGTTTGCATTAACAATTTTTACATTATTAAAGTTATTATTATTACTTAAAAGCACGTCACCAAAAGTGGTGGCATTAACCGTTGTATTAAAAATGGCAACAGCATCATTACTTGCATTACTTACAGCAAAATCTCCATTACCTGTAATGTCTCCAGCGGCGTTAATTTTCAATAGACTGGTAACAGACGAACCACCTGTAACGTAAATTCTATTCGCATCAACTATTGAAACATTCGCTCCTTGAAACTTAATTCTATTAAAATTATTTGTATTTTCCTCTAAAGAAATAGAGTGCGAACCAGTTCCAGAAGTTACGTTCAAATCAGTATTTCGGGCAATTGTAATTGTAGTGTTTGCAGCCTGCGAAATACTAGCAGCTTTTGTAATAAACAGATCTGAACTCAAAGCAGAACTAGCAGTCATATCTCCTAAAATAACATTACCTGTTGCACCTGAACCTGTACCATCAAGATTAATATATCCATTACCAACATTTATGTTGATATTTGTGCTATCAAAATTTACCGCATCATCTACAATAAAATTTCCACCTGAAGTGGCAATTGTATTTGTAGCAGGGTTAGCACTGGTTACATTACCTGTAGTTGATAGTTTAAAAAAACCACCATTTGTTGATAATGTCCCCCCATTGAAAGCAACCGAACTTGAATTTTGAATATCAATGTCACCACCATCCGTGTTAATTGTTGCCCCATTAAATGTGACTGCTGCTGCTTGTGAAACAATAATATCACCACCGCCTGACGTGGCCGTACTGTCGAAAGTATTTATTAGGCCCGTATTAAAATTAACATTTTGAGCATTGACTATATCGAGTGTACCGCCAAAAAGATTAATTCCCGTCGAGTTGGTACTTATATTTACATTACCTGCACCATTATTATCACTATCAGCTTCTATATCTAGATTTAGACTAGGATCAGTGCTTGAATTAGATCTATCGGAATCTGTAATGCTCGAAGCACTTGTAAAGGTAATATCATTCTGTGCTTTTAATGTAAGAAGCCTATTACTATTTCCTGCTGAATTAAAATCTAAGTTTGCTTCAAAGGTAATATTCCCAAATTCATTATCTGTACCACTACTCGTAGTTTCAATCAAAACATCTCCACCAGATAATGCGGTTTCAATGAGCCCTACCTCAAGAATTGCACCATCATTAGACGTCTCAAAAGGAGAAGTAGTTGTAATATTAGATGTTTGCTCTGTATCTGTTGCAGCAGTATCATTAATAATTCTTATGTTATTAGGGTCAATCAACCATAAGCCACCATTGCCATTAATTGCTGAAACATCCGGTGCTTTTGAAATTTCAAAACCTTTTAAACCCGAGGTTTCAATAAAGCCACCATTACCACCATTCACACCACCACGAGCAAATAAACTCGCATGAATACGGGCAGTATCTTTTGCAAAGGTAATGATCTTACCTCCATCACCATTTAAAGTCGCATCTGCATTAACCGATGCATTTTCACCAAGGTAAGTAAATCTGGCATTTCTAATATCACTATTTAAACCCTGGCGATCACCACCAATAAGTACTTCTCCACCTCCATTAGCCCCTGAAGCATATACCTGGGCAGAATCAAACAAACCCACTTTATCTCCCAGTACTTTAATTAACCCACCTTGACCTGATGAAAAAGCTTGAGCTGAAGTAATACTATATTCGGTCAATAGTGTTTTATCTGTCGCATGTAGCTCAATCTCACCGGCTTGACCATCAATAACATCTGCTTTAATCGTTCCGCTACTGGTAATATTTTCACCCAGCAAAACAATTCGAGCAGTATTGTCGGCATCTACATCAGTACTAACATCAATAGAACCTGAATTAAGAACATCTGCCCCTGCACCCAGGGTAAAAGTGCCATCATCATTGACGACTACGCTGGTTGCTTGATCAAGTACACCCGTATTGACTGCTTCAGAGAAGACATCCTGACTAGTACTCGCTGTTAATAAGACGCGACCACCTGAAGCTTTTATATCACCGCTATTAATGATGGCTTCTTCTATACCAATTTCTTCTTGTAAAACTTCTTTAGTAACCTTTACACCCAGCAACCCATGGTTATCAAAAGTGAGTACGGACTGTTTACCTGCCGCTAAGACAACAGAACCCAGGTTAGCTGAAATAAGTCCTTCGTTTTTAACCTGTTTACCAATTAAAGCAACATTACCTCCAGTACTTGCATTGATAATCCCGCTATTAACAACAATCCCCTCAGCCCCTAACACTTCATTAAAGATATAATTACCATTCATAAAATCATCAGGTGTCATATCTAATGACGAAGCGACTAAGCCACCCACATTAATCGTTGCGGTTGGTGTAAAAATAATACCGTTAGGGTTAACGAGAATAACCTGACCATTAGCATTAATTTGACCTTGAATAGTTGAACCGTTATTACCAAGGATGCGATTTAATGCAATTGATGATGAATTTGGTTGAATGAAATTAACTTTTTCATTGGTATTAATATCAAAACTTTGCCAATTAACGGCTAAGTTTTGCGAGGATTGATTGATGGTTGTTGTGAATTCAGAGTGACTTATTGATCCTGTGCCACCGACGATATTTCCACCTACAGGCGCCGCATGCAAATAAGAAAGAAAAAAAGGCTGTGTTAATAAAAAGCTGAACGATAAAAACTGTGAAATCAGTTTGGTTTTAAACCAAACTGATGCACTTTTTAAATCCGCATGCGATTTTAACTTCTGCAATCCCTGCATTACAACTTCCTGAATATTTAATCTATTTCAATCGTATTTAAAATACTTAAATACATGGTGCGGTTGAGCAAGGTAAAATACCCACGTAGGCATAATTATCGTCAGATACGATAACTAACATTCGATCATCCGGATTGCCTCCACCATTATAATTGGTTAAATATCCCTTTAACTGTGTACCCTCTATTGTAGAAGTGATGCAGGCAGATAAAGGTGCAGTAATAAATGAACGTATACGACCTGTTTGCTCATTAACAACATCCGTGGTATCAAATGTTGAAACATCACAATTTAATTCATAAGGGTTACCATCGACTGCAAAGACATAAGCTGCATTTGTTGCACCATTAAAACTAACCGCTCCCGTTGGCCTTGCATCTTGCCACTCTTTTCCAGCAATATACGTTGGTGGAGCTAAACTGTTTGCATTGTTATAGGTAAGTTCAATATCACCCACGCTATTGGCATAGTCTGACGTGGTATATGCACCCGTACCCGTGATAGTCCCCTTAAATGACACACCGGCATCAATCGTCCCGTTAGCTATCTCCGCGGTTGCAATAAAATCACCCGCTCGATACACACGAATAGTTGCTTTAAAAGTGGTCGCGGTGACTTCAGTAAAGGTCCCTTTATAGAGAAGATTTTGTGTACCTTTATAAATGATATTAAATTCATTTTCGGTGATGATCGCTTTTAAATCAGGGTTACTAATAGTCAAGTCACCTCCTGCTGCTGCTGCTACATCTATAATTGCAATACCTTCATAATATCCCCGAGCGGCACTATCAAGTGATGTGTTCGCTGGAGGAGGAGGTGGAGTATCACCCCCTCCGCCTCCACCACATGCCTGTAATCCCACAAGCATTACCGCAATAAAATATGGTGTTAACGACCACGAGCCTAATTTGAGTTTCATTAAGAACCTTCCTGTTCTAGATTGAATTGATTTGTAGTACACGCAGGCACAGCAAAACTCACATCAAAATAATGACGTGGCTTAACATGCGCGTGAGAGTGAATTTTGATTGGAAACATCCTTGTCCGAAAATACTATCCATTAATGTCACGTTTAATCGTTAATCGTGACGGTGTTTGTGCCCTGATATTTTAGCCAACTTGCCTTTATCGGAGCTAAATTCTTTCTAAAACCCTAAAAACTAAGGATTGCTTCGCTACTTACTCGCAATGACTGTAGTTGACGGACTTTGTTTGGTTGTATTCTAGTGCGCTGACACCTTTACTGCAATAGCATAATGGGAAAATATGAACTGGTTCATGCTCAGTAATTAGATTTTCTGAATCAGAACAAACTGTATAATTTTTAACCGCTTCATCTACCAATATATAAAACTACTTTTCCTTATAGAACTTAATCTCTCTGGCACCTTTATCACTTTAGTACCACACATAATAAAACGAGGATACAACCAATCCTAGTACGATCAAACCTGAAACATACTGTGCTATATATTGTATAATCGGATTCACACTTGGATTTCTAACGTAAGGTAAAAATACAGCCATCGCCCCAAGAAATCCACCAGTCAAAAATATAGTTACCATTATTTTAAAAATTATCAACATTTATAATTCATTCTTCCTTGAATTTATAAATTTTTAAATCCTGACACACGTTTAACCGGAATTTTCTAACAGTATCATTCACTTCCGAATATGCGAACTGGCATAATTTATCATTTACTGTAATTGCTTTTGACTCAATTCATCCACAAGCTTTTCCAGTTGTAGATGTGAATTCGCTTCCAGCTTTACTTTAATTGCGTTTTCAGCAGAATAAATCACATCAAAAGTCGACATAATTTTTTCCATCATGTCGCGACAATAAGTATCAACAAATTCTCTCATTGGAATATTATTTGGAGCAAAATGAAACTCTACACCAATATAATTCTCAGCAGTTATTTGTTTCCATTCATGAAAGGCCATTTGTGTTTCATATGTATCTGCAGCCCCTCCTTTTGTCCATTTTTGATTATTATGTATTCTTTCAAAAAATGATTGATGACTCATAGGGAAATATACTTTTTCTTCTTCATCTCTATTTTCATTTTCTTCTGCTGCACGTATATCCATTTCATCCAAAAGAGTCTCAACAAAACCAAGTGGGTGACTAATATCTTTTGTAGTATCTCGTAATTTATACACATGTATAGTCATCATCATTGTGCCGACATTTTTTTTAAAGAACGAATTATCAGTAAAATCCCACCAGCGCCTTAATAATTCGTCAGGATGATCAACCTTAACTTTATTTAAATCATAATTTTCAACCAAATCATTAGCAGGAAAATCTCTACTAAAATTTTCAGGCATTGAAAAATTGATGATATTTCCAGATAAATTTATCTGTCTAGGCATATAAGGAGAGGATTTCTCTGCCTTAGCCAAACCGAAAATTTGTGTAATTGATAACATAGCAATAATTACCAGTGTGTATTTAATAAATTGTTTATTCTTTAAAATCATTTTAAAAAATTATTGATATATCGAACTGTTGATTCAAAGCCTTTTTGAATTGGCCCACGCCCTTTCCCAGGTCCAGAAGTCATATCATTATCCCATTGCTCCCGTGTTTGAGATAAGGTATGTGGGCTTTGTTGAACAGAACCATAAAATACATGATTCCAATAAACAGCCGAGCCGAGAAATTTTCTTGGATTCAGTGTATTTAATCCCGCAATATTAGGCACCAGATCATAATCATTCGCTCTTATAGCAAGAACCTCTATCCCTGCACGATCAAATAAAAAACTCGATCGAAAATTATTATTCGCATTTCCATGAAAAGCAACTTTATGATTACTCAAATCAATTTCTTCTTTTTCTTTAAATATGCCATTAAATCCACCCGCTATAGCCCAGCTACTGTTACCATTTAAGAAATAACGTACACCTTCTGCAAAGATCGCTCCGCCCTGGCTATGTGCAACCCATTTAATCTCTTTACCTTTCTTTTGGCTATCTTGTAATACTTTAGAGAACCTCTTTGTCACATCAGTTGTGAAGCCAAGTTTATCAACTACAGACTCCCAGAAATCGCTTCCCCCACCTTCACTCGGATTATGAAATAAAGTATATTCCTTCATAGAGCCTTTACCAAACTCAAAATCTAGATGAGCACCCATTAACCATGTTGCCTTATTAAGATTGTTTAACATGCCATTCACAGCTGCATAAG
>JAPHTF010000004.1 GCA_026197095.1 Gammaproteobacteria bacterium | reverse complement strand
TACGTTTATTGAAACGCGAGAAGGCTGGTTATATTTAGCCATCGTTCTGGATTTATACTCACGCGCCATTGTTGGATGGTCGATGAGCCGTAAGATAGATGGAAAGCTTGTTGTTGACGCGCTTAATATGGCAATAGCACAACGGCAGCCTGATGAATCTGTATTAGTTCATTCAGATCAAGGCAGTCAATACACAGCTTATAAATACCGTGACAAGCTAACTGAACATGACATGATTTGTAGCATGAGCCGTAAAGGGGAATGCCATGATAATGCTGTTGCAGAAAGTTTTTTTCATACACTCAAAGAAGAATGTGTTTATGATGAAAGTTTTACAACCCGGCAAGAAGCAAGACAATCTATTTTTAAATATATTGAATTCTTCTACAATCGAAAGCGACGACATTCATATATTGATTACAAAGCACCTTTTGAGTATGAGAGAATGAAAGCTGTTGCTTAATTAATGTGTCCGTGAAGTTGGGGGAAGTCCAGAGAACAATTGTTTCTAATATGCGAGAGTCCCCAAAGTGTACTTCCTCACATTGTTTACTAACAATCTTCAGCGCGTATTGTTCTCTGACACCTAATTTTTATATATTAAATTATTCAGCCTGTTTTAATTCTGTTTTACGACCAAACAACTTCTTTAAAAACGCGCCAACAACAATCAGAATGATTATTCCAAACTTTTTAAGAAAAAGTAGAGCAGCCACTAAAAACCCGGTCTTTGCTATGACCTTACCCGCAACTAAAGCACCAATACCGTAAGCGGCAACTTTATCCATGTCAGGGTTAAAATCTTCATAGCGTGATCCTTGATTAAATTCAGCTAACGCTAAAACCGTTTTAATATTTGAATCAATCACGGCTTTTTGTTCCATCCCTGCAATGAAATTTAATACCAGAACACCTTTCCTGCCTAATACCCGGATATTGTAGTTCAATGTGTTTACTGGGTTATCACCAAACTTAATTTCTTTAGCCCAGTGTAATTTATGTGATGAAGCATCATAAAAGGGTTTTTCAGCCCAACCGACGAGTTCAATAGGTTGATAACCTTGTTTAACACGCTGCTTGCTGGCGGCGCTGGTGTCATCTTTCATTTGCGAGAGTAAATCATCGTAGTTAATCTCATCAGCATTTTCATCTGAAACATAACCATCTTCTTCATACTCAATTGTTACTCCCCATGAGCCATTATCAAAAGGTGTCGTTCCATTTGGGAAAAGCATACCAAGCGTATTCTGGCCTGCGCCGGGTGGGTTTCCCCAGGCTTCGACTAAGATTTTTTCAGCATCTTTTGGGTTGAGGTAATAAAAGGTCTCGGGAACTTTTAACGTCGCCACGTTATTTGGCAAGGTGACATCACCTTGTTTTCTATCTAACGAATCCCATATTTTTTTTGCTTTCGCGTAATATTGTTCTTGCTCAGCTGTAAGTTTTTCTTCTGCTGCTATCGTTGTTTGGCTTGAAAAAATGACAAGCAATGAGAAAAGCATCCCTATATATTTCATAACATTTTCCTTTTGTACGAAGGGGGTTACCCCTTTTTATTTTTATTGCTGATTTATTATATTCCCCGTCTAACGTAAAAAGAGCAGACTCTATTACATAGAAGCAAGGGTTTATCCTTATAAACAAGGACAATAGTGTGGAGGGAGGTTTAAATTACCACAACAACTACATGGAATCTATGTGAAATATCACAATTGATAAGGAGTGATTAAGACTGAGTTTATTGTTGGCTTGATCAACTTGATGTGCCGAGCTGCGGTTTTATATTTATTGTCGGCCTGATCTTCTTGAGGCGCCGACCTACACAATTAGAAACATTGGCTTAAAAACTGAGCTACATAATTAGAAGTGTCGGCTTAAAAACCGACCTACACAATTAGATGCATTGGCTTAAAACCAAGCTACAGGTTTTGTTTTTCTGGTGTTTTAACGGTAAAGGTAAACGCTGCGCCATATGGTAACTCACCTTGTTTGGGTGAGGACAAGCGCTCATAAATTGGCCATTCTTTTTGATTGCGTCACTCCTTTTTCTCTACTATCATCAATAGAGAACATTTAGAGAACATCTAGACCGTTCTTAGCCCCTGAAATCCTTAAAAACGTTGTTCTTATGCCAAAAGTTGCTCTGCCACATTGTTCTCCTGTTCCCGCTGATTTAGCTTCAGAACCGTGGCCACGCGCCATTATTTTGGTGGATATGAATGCTTTTTTTGCTTCAGTGGAACAGCATGATAACCCCGAATGGCGGGGCCGCCCCGTGGCCATCACCAATGGGCTTCAGGGTACCTGCATTATTACCTGCTCTTATGAAGCGCGCGCTTTTGGGGTTAAAACCGGCATGCGGTTAAAGCAGGCACGTGAAAAATGCCCGGCACTTATTCAATGCCCGACTCATCCTGAACGGTATGCCGAGGTATCTACTTCGATTATGTCTGCGTTGCATACGATTACACCGGATGTTGAAATTTTTTCAGTTGATGAAGCTTTTCTGGATGTTACCCGTTGTCAAAAATTACATCACTCTGCTGAAGAGCTTGCGCGTTTAGTCAAGCAAACGGTTTATGAGGCATCAGGTTTACTTTGCTCGGTTGGAATGAGTGGTGATAAAACCACGGCAAAGCATGCGGCAAAACAAAACAAGCCGGATGGTTTAACGATTGTTCTTCCTTCCCAGGCAAAAAAATATTTACATACTGTGCCGGTAACAGAGCTGTGTGGCATTAATAAAGGTATTGGCGGTTACCTGGCTGAACGTGGTGTATTGACTTGTGGCGACATGGCCAGGTTACCCATCAGTGAATTGGGGCGTCGCTTTGGTAATATCGGCCGGCGTATTTGGAAAATGTGCCAGGGTAACGATCCAGATAAAGTAACCACTGAAGTAAAAGATCCAAAGTCGATTGGGCACGGTAAAGTGATGCCACCCAATACAACAGATATAGATACCTTGCTGATGTACTTGTTACACATGAGTGAAAAAGTAGCCGCGCGTTTACGCCGTTATCATTTACAAGCAAACCATTTTTATATTGGTGCAAAAACAGCAGACAACTGGTTAACAGTAAAACCACGATTAGCAAACCCGACTCAGGATGAACGGTTAATTTACGGCTTGTGTAAACAGTTTCTTAATGAAGTGTGGTCTGGTGAAGGTATACATCAGGTACAAATTACGGCGCTTAATCCTCATTCAACAACGGGGCAGTTATCTTTGTTTGATAATAATCATAATTCAACAACGTACCATAAAACGATGGATAACATTAACCAACGTTATGGTGAGCTTTGTCTTGCCCCTGCCCGTTTACTCAACCGTTCAAGTATGCCGAACGTGATTGCACCGGCATGGAAACCCTTTGGTCATCGACAAACCATTGAGAAAACAAAAGAAGATCAATCCTGATGTGTGGTGGTGTTTACTATATTTATAATGGTCAAGAGTCGAGGGTGTATTTCCCTAACCCGAAGGCGGTTCTTCCTGTTATTGAAAAAGATAAAAGTATTGTGTTACTACCCTGGGGACGACGTAAAGAACAACAGGGTCATTTACCCATGGGCGGTTGGGCACGGCTTGATTCTATTTATGCAGGGCGTTGGGATAAGTGGTTTCCTATTCCTGTTAAGTTGCCTGTTAAACAATTTATGGAAAAAGATATTCAGGGAAATTCTCATTGGTTCGATATTACCAAAGGACAATTCATTCAAGGATTAATTGCGCGGGATAAATATGAACAACGCGTTTATGTGGTTACGATTACCCCTGAACTTGAAGATGCTGTGCATGATCGCTGGCCACGTATCTTATCCGGTTGTTAAAGAAGGGATTTCAATGACGACAATAATGACCGGGAATCTATGCAGCCATAAGTGTCAGACTCGATTGGTTATCCTGTTAATTAATAGGTTTCAATTGACTCTGATATTTTTTCTGAAATAAGTAATAGGTAAATAACGTTACCGTATACCACCTAAATTTAGACCTTCAGTAATGAATTTATAAACAATAAAAATAATAAACAAAATGATACCGGTGATAATCAGGTAACCTACACCCATACTGATTTTAAGCCATAATCCATAACCTTCATTTTCATTTATAGACTTATGTCCAAGAATAACAATAATAAGTGCATAAAGTGGGATAAGGTAAATCAGAAGTTCCAGAAACCTCGAATATATACTGGGTATATGAATATATTTTTCTAAGAGAGAGCCGCCGAAAAAAGTTACGGGGAATACAAGCACTGTATATATTGCAAGAATAATTGTTATTTTTCCGTACATATGAATCCCTTCAATTAAAAATAAACTACTTCAGCTTATAATAGAAAAATACCGTATACAAGATTTTCTGGCCACCGATTAAAAGAGTCGTAAAATCTACTGGATCAAGTCTTACAAATCACATTTAATTAGGTCATTTACCATCATGTCAAATGTAAGACTTGACCCTCAAAATTTTGACCCTCAAAATTTAAAAAAGGCGCTTATAGAAGCGCCTTTTTTATAGATTGCCACGCGTTGCTCGCAATGACAGGAGATGCTTATTTCTTTTTGGGCATATAGATATCAGTACAGGTCCCTTCTGCAACTTCAGTTGCAAAGTTAAGTGTTTCTGAAAGTGTTGGATGAGGATGAATGGTCTTTGCAACATCGTCCATTTCAGCACCCATTTCAATCGCCAGTGCTGCTTCGGCAATTAGCTCACCTGCATTTTTACCTAAGATACCCGCACCAATCAGACGATGTGTGTTTTTATCGTAAAGCATTTTGGTCATACCTGTTGTTGCACCAACAGAAAGTGCGCGACCACTTGCAGCCCATGGGAAGGCTCCCTTCTCATACTCCACGCCTTCTTCTTTTAACTGGTCTTCTGTTTTACCCACCCATGCAACTTCTGGATCTGTATAACAAACCGATGGAATGACCCGGACATCAAAGTAACTCTTCATGCCGGCGATCACTTCTGCAGCGACTTTCGCTTCATGCGTGGCTTTATGTGCGAGCATGGGTTGGCCGACTACATCACCAATCGCAAAAATATGATCAACGTTGGTACGCATCTGGTTATCAACTTCAATAAAACCCCAGTCGTTGACAGCGACACCGGCTTTATCGGCATCAATTAACTTACCATTGGGTGAACGACCAATTGCGACTAATACGTTATCGAATGTATCTTCTGCCGGTGCCTTCGCTTTCTTATCACCTTCAAACTTACACACGATACCTTTATCGGTGGGTTTTAATTCAGTGACCTTGGTATTGATATAAATATTTTCGTAACGTGATTTAAGCACTCTTTCAAATGGACGAATCAAGTCACGATCAGCACCTGGTATTAAACCGGGGCTTAATTCAACTACCGTGACACTTGCACCGAGTGCTGAGTAAACCGTTGCCATTTCTAAACCGATAATACCACCACCCACAACGAGTAAACGTTTTGGAATATTATGCAACTCAAGTGCATCGGTTGAATCCCATACACGTTCATCTTCCCATGGAATGAAAGGTAACTTGGTAACAGATGAACCGGCGGCAATAATACAGTTTTCAAAACCAACAATTGTTTTACTACCATTTGCTGCTTCGACTTCGATTGTGTTAGCTGAAGTAAATTTACCGTAGCCATTAACAACATTAACTTTACGTTGTTTGGCCATGGCGGCAAGCCCACCGGTCAACTTACCGATTACACCGTCTTTATGTGCACGCAGTTTATCGGTATCAATTTTTGGCTTGGTAAAAGTAATACCCGCTTCTTCAAGTTCAGGTGCTTCACTTACCACTTCTGCAATGTGTAATAACGCTTTTGAAGGAATACAGCCCACGTTTAAACACACACCGCCGAGGACTTCTTCTTTTTCTATTAAGATAACTTTTTTGCCGAGGTCGGCTGCACGGAAAGCGGCGGTATAACCACCGGGGCCTGAACCTAATACAACCACTTCGGCTGATTCATCAACATCACCCGAAAAACTTGCCGCAGCAGGTGCTTCTGTTGATGTTGATTCTTGAGTGGGTTCAGCTGCTGCTGCGGGTTCTTCTTTAGCAGCCTCTTCTACTGGCGCGGCTGGCGCATCACCTTCAGTTTCCATCATTAATAATAAAGAGCCTTCAGCAATTTTATCGCCAACCGCTACTTTTAATGATGTGACGGTACCTGCGACTGGTGATGGAATTTCCATCGTAGCTTTATCAGATTCAACTGTAATTAACGAATCTTCTTCAGCAACTTTGTCACCCACCGCAACCAGGACTTCGATTATTTCTACTGAATCGAAATCACCAATATCAGGAACTTTTACTTCTACTGTGCTCATAAAACACTCCAACTAATAAGCTCTCTCCCCCATTTTGGAGGAGAATCAGATTTTTATCCCCTCCCCCATTTCGGGGGAGGGTTAGGGTGGGGGAATTTTTTATCATCCTGATAAAACAACTAGCCATTCGACTAAGCATGCCATGCTAAGTCGCTGGTTATCCCCCTAGCCCCTCCCGTGAAGGGAGGGGGAACTATTTACTTTAAGTTATTCACAATGACCTCAAGTATTGAGTCAATTTCATTCAATACTTGATTATTCCAAAACCTTAACACTTTAAAATTTTGCTTCTTCAGCCATTCATCACGTTGTGAATCGTAGTTAACATTTTCCATATGCTGGCCACCATCCACTTCAATAATTAAACGTTTGTCTAAACAAATAAAATCAACAATGTAGTTGCCAAGTATAAATTGCCTTCGGAATTTATTACCGTGTATTTGTTTATTTCTCAACTTATGCCAGAGTTTTTGCTCTGCATCTGTAAGGTTTTTTCTAAGCTCACGTGACCTTTGCTTAAGTATCTTATTCACTTTAAAACCTTCCGTGGTTTTATCCCCTCCCTCATTTTAGGGGAGGAATCAGATTTTTATCCCCTCCCCCATTTAGGGGGAGGGTTAGGGTGGGGGGAGTTTTTATTACCCTGATAAAACAACTAGCCATTCGACTAAGCATGCCATGCTAAGTCGCTGGTTATCCCCCTAACCCCCTCC
>JAPHTF010000050.1 GCA_026197095.1 Gammaproteobacteria bacterium | reverse complement strand
GTTGTTATCTTATTAATACATTTAAAGATAGTGTTCGGTTCTCTCTTTATTTATAGCACATGAATTAGTTATCGTCTCTGCTTACGTTTGTCCTGTTCTTTTTCCCATTTTTTTTCATAAACTTCCTGTTTCTTCTGATGCTGTTCATACGACTTGAAATTCTGTAATTGTTCTTGTCGGTGAATTTTAGGATCAGGGCGATAGTCAGGACGTGGCTTATATTGTTGTAAATGTTGTTCGTTCTTCAAGTAAGGCTTATCACCTTCGATTCGTGTAGTGACACGTTCCCGGGTATCAAGACGAATATGAGCGGGTAACGTTTTTGAACGTATCCAGCGTTTTCCTGACAGGTAATAGTAAAATCCTGTAGAGAAATTGAAATAGACCTGAACACTTGGATAGAAATAATAATCGTAATAATACGGGTAATAATGGGGGTGGTAGGTATGATGAACAGGGCCGGGTCCAGAATAGTAGGGGTCATAAACACATGCCGATAGCCCTAAAACCAGGCTTAGACTTAATATAAAAGATTTAATAAATTTCAATGTGTTCATGATGTACCTCCTGTTTAGTTATAAAGGATAACTAAGGCTAATTCCCGCGCCCCAGTCTGGACTGCTGTTTGTTAATCCTTTAATAGCATAGATGCTAAATTTTTTCTTGTTACTAAGTGACTTGCTAAAAGATATATTTACTTCCTGTATATTATCTACACCAGAAACGGATGCCTGTTCAGTATAATACTCAGTGACCGACGTCCAGTTTTTATTAACGGGAATAGTAATACCAACTGCACCATACGAGACGTCATTAAAATTGACCGTACTGGTATCACCAATAATTTTATAACCGAGATAGCCATGCAGTGCATTCTTTGCCACTTCTACCTGAACAGCATAATCATTTTCACCTGTACCAAGTCGTTTCTTTTCATCGGCTGTACCGAGTTTAATTTTTCCGGTTAATGCAAGCCATGGGCTGACGTTAGTTTCTTCTTTTAACTGGTAAGTACCGCTAAGTGTAATATCACCCAGGCCAGAACTGGTTTGTTTCGCTGTACTGGCTGTTGTGGTTGTAAACTTTGGTGAATGTGATGTTCTGCTAAAAGTCACATCTTCGGAACCGCTGAGTTGAATATAGGGAACGGTTATACTCCAGGCATACTTCTCGTTGGTATAGCCAAGTGTAAAAGGTACCTGAAGCATGGTGGTATTAATTGCTGCGCCATAATCACCGTTGGTGTATTCAGCACCGGTACTAAAAGTATAATCACCCGCTAATGCACTATTTCCCATTAGCAGTGAGGCTGCAATGCCTAATAATTGACTATACTGTTTAATTATCGCGCTCATTATCGTGTGTTCCTCATAGGTCGGTTAATTCTTTTATGATCAAGACGGTTGTTTTGCATACGGTTATTATTATCTAGCCTGGAATCATTTGATTCATCTAATGGGTTATCAGGTTGACTCATTTCTTTATTACTTTCAGATTTCATATTTTCTTTTATAGTCATATCTTGATTATTTGTCTTAGTGCCTGGCTGTTCATTATTTTTATCCTGGATTTTAACTTGATTCTGGATTTGAACTTTATTTTGTTCCAGGATTGGTGTCTTGCTCACGTCATGAGTCGCCTCACTTTTTTGTGATTGCAATTTCTGCCAGCGCTGATGAAGTGCTTCACGTTCGTGTTGTGGTAAGGCCTGAAATTTATTTACACGTTGAATTAATTTCTGCTGCTGTTCAGGTGACATTTTTTCAAACTGCTGATAACGCTCACGAACAGTTTGTTTTGTTTCTTCAGACATTTTTTTCCATTGCTCTGAACGTTGTTGCATGGCAGCTTGCTGTTCTGGCGTCATTTTTTGCCAGTTACGGGCAATGTTTTGTAGACGCTGTTGTTGCTCTGCATTCATGTGTTGCCACTCTTTTTCATAGGGCGTTAAAATTTTCTGCTCATCCGCAGTTAATTGTTCCCAGGTAAGAGAAGATTGCGCGTGGCTTACTGATATTCCTGATAGAAACAGTGCAAACAGTAAACTTGCAAAAACAGGGCTTATCCACTTTACTTTAGTCACATTTCTATCCTCAGCTATTAGCTGTATTCTGATCTTCTTGTTCTAGCCAGGTATAAAATTCAAGTTCCTGAAAAAGTTCAAGCCCGTTAGCAACAGCCAGCATGTCCAGATCAGCAGGATGCTTCTCATAGCTTATTTGTGCTATCGCGTTATCTTGAGGAATATCCTGGTTATTAACGCTACCAAACCACAATCCTACTGCTATTACGACAGCAAAAGCACTGGCCATCGCAGGCATCCAGCCACGATATACGTGCTGTTGTTTTGATTCTATTGCCTGACTACGTGCAAGACGAAGACGAGAGGCGATATGAGGTTCCACTCTTTGTGAACGTTCATCCAGACTGGCGCATGCTCGCTCTAGAAAACGTTTATTTGCTTCATCCTTCATATCGTTCATAGATTAAAATCCTCTAGTTTTTCACGTAGTGCATTTATCGCACGCGAATAATGGCTTTTTACACTTCCTGCGGAACAACTCATTGCTTTAGCTGTTTCATTTACGCTCATACCTTCCCACGCGCGTAATAAAAAAGCCTGTTGTTGCCGATTGGGTAGTTCACTAATGGCT
>JAPHTF010000027.1 GCA_026197095.1 Gammaproteobacteria bacterium | reverse complement strand
TGGTGTACTGACTTTTTTCCAGTTTCTGGCGCCATCATCACTGTAAAATATACCGCAATGATTCTGTTGCCAGAGGTGATCTGGCTGGCCCGGGCAATGGGTAACAAAATGCGGATCGTGTACCCATTCGTGTTCCGGGTTGGGTGAATAATCATTGGTCATGCCATGATTACGCCCCGCCCAGGTCTTGCCGCCATCGGTGGTCTCGAGCACACCCGCAGTCGAAACGGCAACATGCATATGATTCGCATCTCGTGGATCGACAAAAATGGAATGAATCCCCGGTTCAAAAACACCATAATCAACGCTCGCCGGAGTACCTTGCCAACAATTCTCACTGGTGGCATCGCCGGCAAACAAATCACCACCACGCGACTCATGGCTCCACAATGGCCGGTTGAGCTCCCAGCTATCACCACCATCATCGCTGACAAATAAACCACCGGGGATAGTGCCGGCGTATAGCCGGCCAGGCTGATCAGAATGACCAAAGGCAATATTCCAAATCTTATACACGCTGGCATCAGCATACTCCGGCTGCGCCTCAGGTGCCTCGGGGTCAAAATCCGGGATTGGCAGATATTTCACAATATAACGCGCCCCCCTGGGATACTTTATCGGCATCACATCTTCCCAGGTTTTACCCGCGTCACGCGAACGTGACAACTTCGGCCCCCAGTGACCGTGATCCAGCGAAGCCCACAAGGTACCATCACGCGAATCGCTCGCCGCGTAACAAACAGGAATACCCGCATGTATAATGGGACGGGGGCGCCACTGTGTTTTTATCCGGTCAAAAATGACTGTACCCTTACGGGTACCGAGTAGAATCATATTAGACATTGGTTTGTCCTCATATACATGCATCAATCCATTTACTAGCTGCAGCCTACCGCGGTTAAGAAAAGTGACACAAACCCATCGCGTGCAGTCTATCCTATTATTTACATGCCAATTTGCATGTTCGAAACAGCTTTCTTGCAGCATAAAACATAGCCGATAAATCTTGTTTTGAATATGTCTTGAATGGCAGCAGCTTGTTAATATTTATTTTTGATTTCCATTAAATTTAGTTGAAATAACTTTATCTATTTTTTCAGCTATAAATTTTGGAACTTTATTTTCTGAAGGTATGAATTCAATCGCTGCTACAAGTGCTCTGACCCTAAGGAATCACTTTTGCTGTGTTGTCGATAATATGCTTCTGCACTATTGGACGAATAGCCATTTGCTCAACAACCATTAAGAGATGCCCCCCTCTCTCAAAGCGGGATAGCTTTGCACCAGGAATGGTAGAGCTTGCAAACTCCGCGTTATGGTAGAGCTGCAGCATGTCGTCTGTTGCATGGACCACTAATGTCGGGGCTTGAATCGCTGCAATCCTCTCATTCGGCATCTTCGCGGTGTTATCTACGCTAACTCCGGCGAAGCGAGGTGAAACCGGGTTCATATAGTCAATAACCTGTTCAGCCAATTTTAGTTGTTGCGGTGTAAGACCATCAATAACGTCATCTGTGGCTCCCATCAATCCCATTAACTGTTTTTTAAATAGCTTTGTGGTTATCCAGTAAAGAAAGTCATACTGGAAGATCATCTTGAGCATGTCACCTTTCTTATTTGCCTGTGCCTGATCGGCGGTACCCGAAGAGGCAACACCGCAAGAAATGAGCGTCAACGAGGATACTCGTTCAGGGTATAGCGCTGCGAACAGCAGTGCCGAGGGGCCACCCTGCGACAAGGCAACCACGGCAACTTTCTTCAGCCCCAATCGATCAAGAAGTAATGCATAGACACGTGCCTGGTCATCCCATGTGGCACCTTGATGAAATGTCGAACGAAGATAACCAAAACGCGAAGGTGTGATCCAATGGAATGCATCACCAAGCACTGCCTGCACAAGAAGCTCACCCTGATCGTATCCGCCTCCAGCACCATGAATCACAAGTACATCAGGACCAGAACCGCCCGCGGTATATTCAATATCACCGTAGGGCGTTGAAATGACCGTGCCCCTTGCCTGAATCCGTTCGTAGGATTGGTTTATATCCCACAAATACACCACGGCAAAGACAACGACGATGACAAGTAACCCTATGCCAATCCAGCTAAAAACTCTTCTCGGCATTTCTTGCTCCATTTCTAATCGGGCTGTTCCAATGGTCAGGGAATATTTGGTGTCATAGAAAAATATTCTCTTATATTAGAATCAAATGGTCTCTGACACTTATCCTGTGAATCAATCGAGTCTAACCCCATTAGTCTCGATTAAAAGTGGTTAAAATTAAATCCCTCCGGCACCTTTTTTTAACGTCCGACACGAGCGAATTGTTAGAGCATATCGTCAACCATTGAAATTCCATCAGCTAGTGTTCGAGAGAATGCGACCTTTCCAATTTGTTTTCTGATACCCGCCCGACGTAGCTTCAGGATCATTCGTGGCTGCAAATTACTAATAATCAGTCCGATTTGTTTTTCAGCGAGACTTTTCGCAATGGATTCCATCGCGACGATAGCACTCATATCCAGCATACTCACTTCCGACATATCGAGGATAACCACCCGGATATCCGGTGTGACGGTTGAAATAGTTTTCATCGCTTTTTGCGCAGAGCCAAAAAACAAAGAACCATTAATATCATATACCGCAACATGATTCGGCAGTTCACCATAGGCTTCATGATCTTTTTCCAGCCTGGTAATACTGGTAAGCGTAATACTCCGGCGAATAAATAACATCGCTGCCAGGCCCATACCAACAGCAACCGCAATCGTCATATCAAATAATACTGTCAGCCCGAAGCATAGAACCAGAACGACAATATCATCCCGGGGAGCAATTTTTATTGTTCGAATAAAATGTTTAGCTTCACTCATATTCCAGGCAACGACCAGTAACAGCGCAGCCATTGAAGCCATTGGAATATAGGCGAGCAAGGGAGAGAGCAGCAAAATGGAACACAGAATAAAAAACCCATGTATCACTGACGCCAATGGCAGGCTACCGCCTGCCTTAACATTTGCGGTGGTGCGAGCGATGGCTGCCGTGGCTGGAATACCACCAAACAGTGGCGCAATGATATTACCGATACCCTGGCCAATGAGTTCATCATTTGGATGATGTTTTTTTCCCGACATACCATCGGCCACCACTGCACATAAAAGTGATTCCAGTGCTCCCAATATTGCGATCGTTATGGCTGATGGTAGTAAAATTCTGATTAAGTCAAAACTCAGGCCAATCGGTTTACCCGTGGCATCCGGTAAATTCCATGGCCATTCAAACGCGGGCATGATGGGGGGGATCCCGGTACCCGTGACGCCATTAATTTCATAGTGGAAACGGCTTCCAATTGTGGCGACAGAAAATCCCTCGCTGATATAACCAAGCAACAAAGCAGCAACGGATCCTGCTAATAAAGCCACAAGGTGGCCCGGGATTTTTGACCGCAGGCGTGGCCACAATAGCAGGACGGATAGCGTAAATCCTCCAATGAAAGTTTCCTGCCAGTTTATGGTTGATAATGAACTAAGTATGGCAAAAAGTTTATCGATATAGTGGCCATCCATCGATTCGATACTCAGACCAAGAAAATCTTTAACCTGGAAGGTAGCAATCACAACACCTATACCAGCAGTAAAACCAATTATGACAGGGTACGGCACAACCTCGATTAGCCTGCCGAGTTTACCAACACCCATGAATATAAGGATGATACCAGCCATTAAACCACTGACTAACAAGCCGCCCAACCCAAACTGCTGAACGATGGGTAACAGCACTACGACGAATGCCGCGGTTGGGCCAGAGATATTAACTTTTGATCCGCCTGTAAGCGCAATGAAAATACCGGCAATAATAGCGGTATACAAACCATGCTGGGGCGGAACGCCACTTGCTATCGCCAGCGCCATTGAAAGGGGAAGCGCTATAACACCAACGGTTAAGCCAGCAAGAATATTAGACTGGATAACCGAATATGACGGTTTGCTTTCTATCGATTTTCGTAATGCTGATAACATTGTTTGTTTATATGTTGTGTTGTAACGTTTAAGGTGAGCAGCGCGGAGCCGCACTTTTTGGCGGAGCGTCCCTCTCGACCGCAATGTCAGGCTCACTTACGATTATTTTGTGTGCTGTTAAAAAATTATTCAAGAACGTTGTGATTTGAGATTTATGTTCAGGCTGACTAAGAAGTTCTTGTACCTCTTGTGGTGACTTGCCAATCAATGGTATTCGCAAAAATAAGCTTTCGAGAAAATGGCTACTCACCGTGGAAAGCACCAGCCTTAACGATGCCAACATATCATCGCCTCTGTGCGATGCATGTACCAAAGCAATTGGCTTACCAACAATTTCAAAACGAGAAACCATCCAGTCAATTGCATTCTTAAGGCCTCCAGGAATTGTTCTAACATATTCAGGGCTCGAAATAATGATGCCATCAGAAACAAGCACTTCATCCAGGAACTCGCGCACGACCACTGGTGTTCTTTCGCCCTCCGTATCTGGTGAAAATACTGGAAGCGCATTTAAGTTATGGACAATATGCAACTGAACACCATCAGGAGCAATATTTTTCATCGTGTACAACAAGGCTGTATTCGTAGATGCTGCACGCGCACTGCCAGAAATAGCTAAAATTTTCACAGTATCCTCTACAGCCTAGACATAATAACTTTCCGCTTCAGGAGCCGACCTCCGTCGCCACGTGGATTAACGCAGAGCGCCAGAGCCATAATGATTAAGGCATACGCCATTAATATAAACGGGATCGGAGTTAAACATGACTAAAAACATACTCTTTATCGGCATGGATGTACACAAAGAAAGCATTGAAATCGCGATAGCAAAAGAGGCAAATACGGAAGTCCGCCGTTATGGAAAAATCGGTGGCACGCAGGATGCCATGCGAAAAAACTTAGAAAACTTGTTGCATTGGGAAAGCCACTTCACTTTTGTTGCGAGTAATTGTTGGAGTAATGGGTGTCAGAGTAAAAACTATATTAGAAAATAATTAAATCTAATCTTTTTACATAAACCAATTGAGTCTGACCCTTTTGTTGTTTGGATTAATATTAATCACAGTCGCTTGTTATGTTTTTTCATTTCTTGCCTGCGCTAAAAATGCTGCATATTCTGATCTTGATTTACTGTTAGGTTTAACATTTCTTTCTTTGCACCATTTCTCTAACTCTATAGCTTTTACTAAAACTTTTTGAGCTTTAAAGCCATTTTCTTTTAACTCATTAAATGCTTTAGTTGCATTTTTTCTCCATTGTGAATAAGAGTCATCGACTCCGCTTGGATCGAGTCTAGCGATTAATTTCCATTGCTCTTCATCGAACCAGCAAAATGTGTATATTGTTTCATTATTATCATTCATGATGTTTTTTTAATTAAACATAACGTTCACATTCTTCAGCATTCTTCAGTGTCAAATGTAAGACCTGACCCTGACGGCCTCACTGCAGCCATTACTCATACCTCGCTGACTCCCACGCGCGTGTATCGCATGCATTCTGGTTTCCCCCCAATGATACCCGCCAAGCTTACCATTTTGTTGTATTACGCGATGACAGGGGATAATGAAGGCGACTGGATTTGCACCTATCGCCGTGCCCACAGCGCGGGCGGCACGTGGTCTACCTATTTCAGACGCCACCTGAGTATAACTTGTCACCGTTCCAGGTGGTATCTCTAGTAATGCCTTCCATACACTAAGTTGAAAGTTCGTGCCAGAAACATGCAGAGAAAGTGGACGATCTAATTTCATCTCACCACCAAACATTGATTCAATAATTTCAAACGTGCTTTCATAGTTTTCACGCATAATGGCATACGGCCACTTTTTATATAATTCGTCAATATAAGCTTCTATATCATTTTGACTTAAAAAAGCGAGTTTACAAATCCCTTTCTGAGTTACCGCAATAAATACATTGCCAAAGGGGGTCGTGTGTACAGCATAATCAATGGTGATACCCGCTCCCCTTTTTTTGTATTCTCCGGGCGTTACGGCTTCTAAACAAACAAAGTGATCATACAGCCGCGAGCCACTACTTAACCCTAAAGAATCAGAAACGTCTAATAGAGATTTAGATTCAAATAGTAATTGTTTGGCTCGTTCAACTGTGAGTATCTGTAAAAATCTTTTAGGCGTCACTCCAGCCCACCTGCAAAATAGTCGCTGAAAGTGGAAGGGGCTCATATGTAAATGGGCTGAAATCTCCTCTAGCGTAGGTTGATCTTTTACTCGCTTTGTAAACCTCCCTGTTTTAGTGGCACTCTAAATTAGAGTTTTCTCCTTGTTTATGAATGGCCAGATACTCCCAGGGAGTGAGGTCATTCAGTGAGTCGT
>JAPHTF010000077.1 GCA_026197095.1 Gammaproteobacteria bacterium | reverse complement strand
ATCCTGGATTAAAAGAAAATTACAACGCGTTTTATGGTTACCCATAGAAGCAGATAAAAATATCCCGCTAGCATCACGGCACATTGGTAATGCCATTTTATGGAGCCCGACTGAATCAGAATCTATCCAATTACAACAAGACTGGGAAGAACTCATGGAGCTCGTCTGTCTTGGAAAGCTTGAGCAAGTTACCTCGCACATGGGGCGTTATTTACAAATTCGTCCTAAAGGCGCAAATGCGAAGTCACTTACTACAACACTGGATGAGGATGGAAATACTATTCAAACACTACCACGTGGATTTTATTTACGCCCAGAGTTTACTCAACTCATAATTAATTCAAATTATGCTTAACACTGACCGTGTAGATATTATTAATATTTTATAACACCCCTTTATTTCCCTGATACAATTAAGCCCAACATTTAAATCATTTAACTACTAGTATATGGAATAAACTCATGGATGAAAAAAAAGCCATCACGCACGTTTTTAACCTGGTATCTAAACTTTACGACAATCCATCATTACGTTTTTTCCCCTTTTGTGCTGAAAAAATGGTGGCCTATGCCAAAATAAAACCTGGCCAAAAAGTATTAGATGTTGCAACCGGTACCGGCATGGTTGCCATTGCCGCTGCACAGGCGATAGGTGGTGAAGGTCGCGTTCAAGCGATCGATCTGTCTGAAAACATGATCAATCAGGCTCAGGAAAATGTGAATCGTGTGGGCATCACAAATGTTGATTTTCATGTTATGGATGGTGAACAACCCGACTTTAAAAATGATGTCTTTGATATCATCACCTGCTCATATGGCTTATTTTTTATGCCCGATATGTCAGCCGCATTAAAAAGCTGGTTAAGGGTCTTAAAGCCCGGAGGCAAAATTATCTTTTCGAGTTTTGCAGCTTCTGCCTTCACACCACAAAGTGATATTTTTATGAATAATCTTGCCGAGTACAATATCATTCCACCCACGCCTCGCTGGTTACAACTTGCGGAAGAAGCGTTATGCAAAAATATACTTGAAGAAAATGGCTTTATCGATGCACAAGTGACGCAAGCGCAACTGGGTTATCATTTAAACGAAACTAAAGACTGGTGGCAAGCTATTCAAAGCGCGGGCTACCGTGGTTTATATGAACAACTGCCACAGGAACACCGGGCAGATTTTCAGATAAAACATTTATCTGAAATTGAAAAGCTGAAGACAGATAAAGGCTTGTGGTTAGATGTTCAAACCCTGTTCTCAACGGCTTTAAAGCCAGAATAAAACAGCCGTCTAATTTATAAATTGTTATTAACTCGAACTTTATATTTTTCGAGTGTTTCCAGCTCAGGATATAAAACATCTAATGCGACGGATTTGCCATTTGTCTGAACAATACGGCAATGATGTCGCGATAATTCTCGAGGATGTTTAACTCCACAGGAATGCGCAATCAAACCTACCCCGTAATGTATCTTTGCAACAAAATTTTTGACCCGTACAGATTTTTCCTCAACATTGAGCCCTTTTTGTAAATTCTTATCATGCGTAGTAATCCCGGTCGGACAGGTATTTTTATTACATTTCATTGCCTGGATGCATCCCAATGAGAACATAAAGCCACGAGCCGAAGTAATGAAATCTGCGCCACTACAAAGTGCCCATGCCACCCCAGAAGGTGTAATTAATTTTCCCGAGGCAATGATTCGAATACGTTCACGCAAACCATATAAAGATAATATATCCACCACCATGGGCAAGGTTTCTTTAATAGGAAGACCCACGTCATCCATTAAAGGCATCGGTGCTGCACCGGTTCCACCATCACAACTATCAATAGTAATAAAGTCGGGTGCACACTCAACACTGCATTGTTGAATTTCTTCACACATTTGTTTTAACCAACCATCAGAACCTATCACCACTTTAAAACCCGTGGGTTTACCGGTGACTTCACGTACATGTTGTACGAAACCCAATAGCTCTTTTATATTACTGACTTCAGGATGGCGGTTGGGCGAGACAGAGTCTTGACCTGTTTCAATGCCACGTATTTTTGCAACCTCAGCCGTCACTTTCTTTCCGGGTAATATGCCGCCCTTTCCGGGTTTAGCTCCCTGACTCATTTTTATTTCAAACATTTTAAGCTGGGGTAAGCGGGCTATTTCACGTAACTTGTTATCATCAAGTTTTCCATCGGCAGCACGCACACCATATTTTGCTGTTCCTATCTGAAAGACAAGATCACACCCTCCTTCAAGATGATAGGGCGATAAGCCACCTTCCCCGGTATTCATCCAGCAACCCGCTAGCTTTGCACCTTTTGACAATGCTTGAACGGCAGGTTTTGATATCGCTCCAAAGCTCATCCCTGAAATATGAATTAATGATGTTGCTTCATAAGGTTCACGACAATAAGGTCCAATGAGTACCGCAGGTGATAGTGTGGCGTGTTCATCTAAAGTAGGAAAAGGGCAATTAATAAATAAGGGAGTACCGGGTGGGCTAATATTTTTCGTTGATCCAAAAGCCATGGTGTTATCAATCGCCCTTGAAGATTTATTAACCCACTCTCTTTCTGCACGGTTAAAGGGCATCTCTTCTCTATCCATGGCAAAGAAATATTGTCTGAAGAATTCACCTAATGTACTAAAGAGATCACGAAAGCGTCCTATAACAGGGTAATTACGGCGTATCGCATCTTTTTTTTGAAAAATATCAGATATAAATAAAAATATAATAAAAAGGACAACCAGGCCAACCATAAAAATAAACAGTGAGGACAAAAAAGCTAAACCTTGTCCTGTTAGATCAGTTAAAAGCGACATAGTAAAACCTCACTATTCTTAAATTATTATTAGTATGTAGATGGGCCTGCATAAACGACAGCCCGTAGCGAGCTTTAGTTCATGACAATAAAAGGTATAGCTTAAAAACAAACATTAATCATTTAGCAAAAAGCGCCGTATTCCCGGTAATCTGCCCCTTCATAATATCCACCCCTAATATCCATTCAGGAAACAAGGTCAAAAAAAGTGCATATATAAGCAAATCATAATGTTTTTTCGTTATAATAGCCGGCCAAAATTAAAGAACTATCGCAGTAATGAAAGCAGGAGTCTTACATGAACGAAACAAATGAGATTAGCGCAGCTTTGTCTGGTGAAGAACGCCAGGAAATTGCAGAAAAATTATCTAATTACCAAATTAAGCTGAAGTCATTACCTGCTGACACAACTGATCTTGAACGCGCCATGCTTCAACTCGAAATTTCAGAACTTCAGTTAGCGCTAGATCTAAAAGAAGAATCATGGAACTCTGCACGCGCCACGTTTGATACATTTATTAAAAATGAACAATGGCAACAAGCTGTAGAAGCGTGCAATGTGATGTACCAAACCGAACAACCTGCATCAATTGTAGCCCTCGGTCACGCTGTTTGGTTAGCGGTGACCTATCCTATCGAAGCCGATACCTCGGTTGCTGTGCTTAATCATATTGTCGATGAAACACCTGCTGATTCAGATGGTGCAGCGGTTGCTGCTATGGTCGGTTATTACATTGCAGACATTCGCTCAACTGACGAGCAACATGACAGCATGACATTCCTGGCGAAAACTATTTTAGGTAATGTTGCTAAGCGTCATAGCAATGTACAAACTCAAAAAGAAATGGATGCCTGGTTGTTTAGACTTGAACTTAATGACCCGGCAGTATTTCTTCCACGTTTATCATTAGTGGTTAACTCGATTGTAGAAGATAACTGGTGGTTTGATCGTGATGATCTACGCTCACGGCTACCTGTAAACTAAAAATCATTTCACAAATATTGAGAAGCACCATAACTGCGTCAAAAACAGATTCAAAATGCTCATTTACTTCGTGTAAATTCCGCTTTTTCATCAGTTTTTTCCTTGTTCTAGCACTTCTCAATATCCGTGAAAAGATTTTAATCAAAGATTTATATTTTTAAAACATAACGAGATATTTAAGATGGGTAATCCATTTCAAGATCAATTGCTTAAAGCCGGTGTAGTGACTAAACAACAGGTCAAGAAAGCGCAGTCGGAATCAAATAAAAAAAACAAACAACAACGTTCTAAAAAAGAAAAAGTTGTTGATGAAAATAAATTAAAAGCACAGCAAGCTGCAAAAGAAAAAGCTGAGCATGATCGCGAGCTGAATAAACGTAAGGAAGATCAGGCTAAACAAAAAGCACTTTCAGCTGAAATAGACCAGCTCATAAGCCAAAACTACCTCAAGCGAGATGAAGATTGCGATATTGTATATAACTTTGAGCATCGAAAAAAAGTCAATCGTCTATACGTTAATAAAGATATGAAGCAAAATATTATTAATGGCGAATTAGGCATTGCACGTATCGAAGGACGTTATGAACTGATACCAAAAGTAATTGCTGAAAAAATACAACAACGAAATGAAAAGCGCGTTATTTTATTTGAGAAAGAAGAACAGGTCATTGATAAGAACGATCCCTACGCAGAATTTCAAGTGCCGGATGATTTAGTCTGGTAAAAGTTAATTAGCTATTCTTTAGCCTGAAGAATAATGCTATTTCTTAAATACAAATTCTAATCGAAACACTATAGAATGTTCGGCATCAAAGTTATTAATTCGTTGATAGCGAATTTGTGGCTCAACCTCGAAAAACAAGTAATCTTTATGAATATTTTTCCGATATATTGATCCTATAAGATACTGTGTCGTAGTTATAGTTGGCTCACTGACTCCATAAACACCGGTATAAAATGATATTGCTCTTTTATTATTGAACGTATGAAAAATAGCAAAAACCTGGCTTAAATCAAATTGATCCGTTTCATTTTTCCAACCTGCATATGTTGAGGAACGAAACAAATTTTTCTCATCAATTTTTCGATTTAACTGTAAACTTGAGTCAAAGCCCCAACCTATTGAGTCATACCAGTAGAGCGTTTCGTCCCAGGAAATAGTCCATCTTTGGAGCTTGTCTTCTCGACTGAATTTAAATTTTACGATAGTGTCAATTGATGAATTGATTTTCGCGCCCAAGGTAGGCTTATATTTCCAGCCAAACCCTTCTCCAGACTCAGCCTGAATACCTAATACATAGTCACCTTCTTCACCTAATGTTTGAGGTGTGTTTTCATTTTTTGTTGTTACATCATATGGTTCATCGGGTGATGAAGATTCAAAAAACAATTTAAAATTCTTTTGTGTCTTTGGTAAGCGTAACTTAAACCTAATTTCACTCAGGGAACGAGATTGACCACTTTCATTAAAAATCATATTTTGTCGTAAACGTAAATAACTGCCACTTGACTCATAAAACTCTTCATCATCAACAAAAAATTTATCAATATTTGTTGCCATAGCTTCAACACTACCTGACATAAATTCATGCGTGCTATCAAAAAAAGAAAAAAATGATTCTTCTGTCTCGACTTCTTTTTCAGCCTCTTCAGGAAAAGGAACGATATCGTCATAATCTAAATTTTCTTCTTCTATACTGTCCTTAGTTATAGTGTGCTCTTGAGCATCAGCTGTAACTTCTGAATCAGAAGTATTTGATTCAGCATTGATATTGTCAGACGCAAATATGCTTAAAATAAGAAAACTATAATAAACAAACAGCCTGAAATTAAAATTCAACATACCTGGCTAACTAACTCTATGTAATAGTATAGTTAAAGTATAACGAATATATTTAGCGGGTAAATATCAATTAAACAATTAGAATTATTAAACCAGGCATGTTTGTGTTGACTTATAAACTTCGAGTATTTTAGGTAAGGCCGATTCACATGTTTTTATCACATCAGGCTCAAAGTGTTTTCCTGATTCCTCTTGCATAAGTTTTAATGCGTTTTTTAACTGGCCACGTTTTTTTTTACAAGGGCGACGTTGCAGAAAATCAATACATCCGCTAACACTACAATACATGCAGATAAGAGAATATCTCTTCCTTTACGTTAATAGGAGTAACCCATTCCATCAAACTTTTCATGATGGCCTCCAGCAACGTCTATTCCGATTTTAAACTTTGAATAACCGGCAATATTCACCTGACTTTCACCTGACTTTCACATGGGCGTAAAACATCGATGCCAATAACAGGCTATTTTCTCGTTTACCTTGCTAAAAATAGCCTGATATCCCTTTAAAAATGAAAATTATGACATAAAATTAATAGAGGGTTAACGTTAAACAGTGGTAAAAGAATGACGACGTTTAAAATTACAAATGATGATATTGGAGTACGCGGATTACAGGAGGCTAACAAAACACCTGTGATTACAGGCCCTGTGCGTCCTGTTAAGGCAAGTAATCCCGTGCAAAAATCGCCAGAACATATTCCATTAAACGCGAATCAATCAGAGCGTAAACATTACGAATCTCTGGGTCCACATCGCAGGAAAAGCGATCGTCGTAAAACAAATACGCCGGTTTTACTTGATACTCGCAGCGTTCATGATCGAAGAACTAAAACTCAAAAAAGTGATGATGAGAGTAATGATGCTATTACAACATTGCACGGTATTGATGAGACAGTTTAATTAATCCACTTATTTAATCTACAAAGGGGCCGTATTGACGTATCGGTTCTCTATGCGGTTTTCCCATGCACAACATAAAATGACTGTTTGATAGCGCTGCAATATCAAGTTCTTCTATATTTTCAAAAAAGAACGCTTCTTTTTCATTTACAGTTTCTGCATTCACTTTTAGTTGCCCGTTAAGTAAATAAATAAAACCACGAAAATCATCCGGCACTTTTTCAATTAACACTGCATCGGCATTAAGATGAACATCTAAATATCGCACGGCTGTATGTAACTTCACCGGTGATTCTTCGCCAACAATAACCCTGATAGTGCCACCATCAATATCTATGTTTGGAATGTTTTCTTTATCAACCTGTTGATAATCAGGCTCAATCGCTTTTTTATTTTTAGCCAGGTTAATCCATAGTTGAATACCATTACTCATGTCTTGTGAGTCCGGCATTTCCGAGTGTTCTAATCCGCGTCCAGCCGTAAAACGTTGCGCACCACCTGAGGTTACGGTTGAATGATTGCCAAGATTATCTTTGTGCTCAATACTACCCGTAAACATATAAGTAATTGCTTCAAAGCCCCGATGTGGATGAGTTGGAAATCCGCGTGCAGGCCCCAGATTAAAATTGTCCCATAAAACAAAGGGATCAAAGTTCATCATTTTGCTACTGACAGGGAAAAGACGATGGACATCTACACCATCACCCTCACTCATTTCGCTGACAGATTTTATAAAAGTATTATTTTCCATCACAATCTATCCCGGTTATGTTGTTGCTGAAGATCCTGCTCTGGCCCTAAGGGAACAATTTGAGTTGGATTAATCATGACATGGCTTGAATAATAATGCTCTTTGATGTGGTCGAAGAACGTGGTTTCGGCAACACCCGGCCATTGATAAAGCTCTAACATAAAATGATATAAATTCGGATAATCATAAATTCGCTTTTTGTTACATTTAAAATGGCCGACATAAACAGCATCAAAACGAATTAAAGTAACAAACAATCGCCAATCGGCTTCAGTGATCTGGTCACCGGTTAAATAACGTTGCTGCTTTAAAAGCTCTTCCACTTCATCCAGAGCATTAAACAACCTGTTATAGGCTTTTTCATAAGATTTTTGAGTTGTTGCAAAACCTGTTCTATATACACCATTGTTGATGTTTTCATAAACCAGTGTATTGATGTTATCGATCTCGGCTTGCTTTTTGTCAGGATAAAAATCCAGTGCTCGTGCTTCATCATCGTCAATTAAATGATTAAACGCGCTGTTAAATATTCGGATAATATCTGACGATTCATTATTAACAATAGTTTCTTCTTTTTTATCCCACAAGACAGGTACCGTGACAATGCCACTATAGTCCGGCTGCGCTTTAGTGTAGATCTGATGCATACGTGAGAAGTGATATAAGGTATCACCTGTTGTAGCCGGGTAATCATCATTAAAACCCCAGCCATCATCATCCATAAAAGGATGAACGACTGAAAGAGTAATCAGCTTTTCGAGTTTTTTTAACTTGCGAAAAATTAAAGTACGATGAGCCCACGGGCAAGCATAAGAAACATAAAGGTGATAACGATCTTTTTCAGCTGCATCTTCTGATATCCCGTTTCGAAATTGGGAATCCTTTCTAACATACTCGCCCTTTTCACTGGTGTTATCAAACCAGTCTTCTTTTAACTCACCTTTGATTAATAAACTCACAGCTGCATGCCTTAATATTTATTCTCTTAGTCATACCCAGATGGCTTTAGTGATAAGCCACCTGAGTGACTGGTTTAAACTAGTGAATTATGCGTCCCATCACAAAAGGGGGGATTTCCCGTTTTCTTGCAACCACATAAATAAACCGTTTCAGTATTTTCAGCGATAAACTCTGTTGGTTGGAAATCTGTTCCCTGATGTGAACCATCACAAAAAGGCTGATTTTTACTGCGCCCGCAAGCACACCAGTAATACGATGCACCTTCTTCAACTTCAACGGCATAAGGCTCATTTTGAGGACTTAATGGTTCAGACATGGTTATCTCCTTTTTAGTATAAATAAAAATTACGACTTCGATTATTGTATTGCTTCTATTTACGATTATCTAAACTAAATGCCCCGGCACCATGCTCTGCTAATAATAATAAACCACCTGTGATAGCCAGGTTCTTCATAAACATTATCATTTGCACTTGATCACCAGGATTATTGTGAAAAATTAATGCTGAGAGAACGGTAAAACCCGCCAAACCAAATGCTGCCCAGCGTGTTTGCCAGCCTACTACTAATGCCAGGCCGGCTCCAACTTCAACAAAAATAACCAATGGCAATAGCATCCCCGGTACCCCCATTGACTCCATGTATCCCTGGGTACCTGCATAGCCAACGATTTTATTCAGGCCTGCCATTACAAAAATATGGGCCAATAATACCCGGGCCACTACGCTGCTATATTTAGTCATGTTACTTCTCCTTACTTATTGTTAGTTATGGTTTTAAACACACTATAGCCCAGCTATTTAGATATAAAAGTAGATAAATATGCTGATAAACATCTAATTAACTGATATATTTTCAGGTATGAAAACACATGCGCGAGTGACATTAGAACAATGGCGGGTATTTCAGGCCATTATCGAACAGGGTGGCTATGCCCAGGCGGCGGCCTATCTGCACCGAAGCCAGTCAGCTATCAGTTATGCTATGTCTCGCTTACAAGATCAGCTAGGTATTTCTCTGCTGAAAATTGAGGGGCGTAAAGCACTTTTAACTGAACAAGGTCAGATCCTGTTAAACCGCTCACGGCAGCTAACCGATGAAGCCATCGAAATTGAAAACTTTGCTCAGCATCTTTCGCAAGGCCGGGAAGCTGAAATTAAACTCGTTGTTGATGCCGCGTTTCCCAATGAATTACTGATGCGCGCACTCGCTGAATTTGCCAGCCAAAGTAAAGGAACACGAGTACAGTTACGTGAGGTCATTCTTTCCGGTGCCAGTGATGCACTGCTCAGTGAAAAAGCAGAACTCGTTATCGGTGTGCAGACACCATCCGGCTTTCTTTCCGATCCCCTCATAGAAGTAGAGCTCATCGGAGTTGCACATCATAATCACCCACTACATCAACTGGGCAGAGAAATAACATCAGCGGATCTTGCCCAACATATGCATGTCGTCATTCAAGATTCCGGAGAAAATGAAAAAATGGATGTTGGCTGGCTAAGTTCACAAGATCGCTGGACCGTTAGCAGCATCGAAAGTGCTCTTAGTGCGATTGAACATGGATTGGGATATGCCTGGTTACCTCATAACAGAGTGCAAGAAGCCATCAATGAGGAACGACTCAAACCCTTATTACTGGAGCAAGGCTCAACCTATAAAGCCTTTTTATTTATCAGTTTTGGTCACCCGCAGAATATTGGGCCGGCTACACGAGAACTGGCTAATATTATTAAAAAAACAGTCGCAAACGTTGTTTAAAAACATTCATAAAAAATATTGACTTCCCGCCCTAAGAAATATAAATAGTCAGAATTATATAGTGTGTTTATTTTATCTTAGGGCTAAAGCATGAAAGATGATGATATTTCTTCTGATGATTTAAATGATGATGATGATTTCAGTGATGACCCAGAAACGTCAGATATCGAGAATGAAAAGGTAGATACGGGTAAAATTGATTCAAGACGAAAACTCGAGGATTATCTGGAAAAGAAAAGACTAAGAGATGATTTAGGGTATTATTAAGTAATTAATATAAATTTGTATATATAAAGCAATAACCGTTAACATAAACCACTGCTTATTCAACCGGGTATTATTTAGCTATGTCAAATACAAGCATTGATAGCTTCAACCTTAAACCCGGTCGAGTACTGGCACGAAAATTTGAGGTCATTGATTTACTTGGTGCAGGCTGGGAAGGCGAAGTCTACCTGGTACGTGAAATCAGTACCGGAATTGAACGAACGGCCAAGCTATTTTTCCCGCAACGAAACCCAAATAATAAAAGCATTAAATTCTACGCTAAAAAACTCCACGTTCTTCGCCACTGCCCGATAGTTATTCATTACAGCGCTCAGGAAACTATCACTGTTCAGGGGCAATCCGTTAATTTTTTAATATCTGAGTATATTGAGGGTGAATTACTAAGTGAATTTATTAAACGCCAACCGGGTAAACGTTTAACTGCATTTCAAGGCTTACATTTACTTCACTCACTTGCCTCGGGGTTAGAATGCGTTCATGCAATGGGCGAGTATCATGGTGATTTACATATGGAAAATATTATTGTACAGAGGTTTGGATTAAGCTTCGATCTAAAGCTTCTGGATTTTTACCAATGGAAAGCACCTCGCAAAGAAAATATTCGAGGTGATACAGTTGATATGATACGTATTTTTTATGATGCCATTGGTGGTAAAAAACACTATACAAATCAACCACAAGTGATCAAAAATATTATTAACGGCTTAAAACAAACACTTATTTTAAAAAAATTTCGATCCGCAGGTGAATTAAAACAATATCTGGAACTTATGGCATGGGATTAATTAAAGTAGGTTGGCGTGAATGGTGTTTATTACCCGAGCTTGGTTTGCCGTTAATAAAGGCCAAAATAGATACCGGGGCAAAAACATCGTGCCTGCATGCTTTTAATATTGAACCTTATAACAAAGAGGGAAAGTTATGGGTACGCTTTGGAATACACCCACACCAAAAGGATAACGATACTGAAGTTTATTGTGATGCTGAAGTCATAGATGAACGTGATGTTACTGATTCAGGTGGCCATAAAGAAAAACGCTATGTTATTTCAACTAAACTGCAACTGAACGAAGAAAAATGGCCAATAGAAATGACGTTAACTAACCGAGATACCATGCTATTTCGCATGTTACTTGGGAGGACAGCAATGGCAAAAAAGATCATTGTTGATCCTCATGCCTCATTTTTACTTGGCCATCATAAATCTAAAAAAGCCAAACAATAAAGCGCTGATACTTAATCCTCGCCTTGCCATGTTTTATAAACCACATTATTTTTTGTACTTTTTTTAACGCTATACATTATTTCATCCGCTATTTTGATTGCATGTGATGGACTATCTGGCAGTACATCAAAAGAAACCACACCAACACTAAATGAAACTGGCCATTTATTTATATGTACTAATTCCATTAAATGATCATATACATGTGTAAAAGCGGCTGTCACAATATGTTCATTTGTTTCTGAGAACAAAATAACAAATTCATCGCCACCTAGTCTGGCAATATGATCTGTTTTTCTCAAATTTGCATTTACAGTGGTTGATACTTCTTTTAAAAGATAATCCCCCATTGCATGACCTAATGTGTCATTTACTTCCTTAAAATTATCAATATCAATAAACGCCAGAGAAAAAGGCTTTTTTGAACGAGTACTCCTGGCGTATTCTTCAGCCAGCCTTTCATTAAACCCCCTGGTATTAAGTATGCCAGTCAGTTCATCCGTGTCTGCAGCAACCTCTTCATCTTTTAATGTTTTGCATAGCTTGGTAAGAATAATTGTTACATAAACAAATATTCCAACGCGCATGAAAGTATTCCATATATAAATTGCCAGGTGAAAATGCTCTTGCTCAGAAAAAATATCTGTTAGTAGCCAGACTGATGCAGCCACAAAAGCCGTGGCGACACCTAAAAAACGATTTCCATACCAGGCAGCTATAGAGACAGGTAAAAAATACAGAATCGTGGTTGATATCTTAGGTCCCATCATTACATCAACAAGACCAATAACAAGAGTAAAACCACCGGCTATTACGGCAATCGTCTGAAACGATTTTCCAGAGAGATAATCATCTATACTAATCATAATTCACACCGAGGTTTAGTGGTAAAAGTGCGCGACGAATCCACCAAAAAATAGTCTTCTAAATAATTGCGACCGATTAACATTCGGTAATTAAATTTTTCTCTATTGGCAAGATTGACTTCAAGTTCTCGATAAACGTTACCCAGACAAATACCAAGCATGATCACTGACCTTCTCAGCGGTAAAGCGAGTTTACGTTTAATTTTAACTGTGCGTATGATTCTTCTTTCCAGGAAAATTTCCTCTCCGGCTTTATTTGCAATTCGAAATTGCACCCACCGTTGTTTATCCCGCTGAAATTTTTTTATTATTTTTGCATTTAAAGAGGACGTAGTTGCACCTGTATCAATTTTTGCTTTTAACTTAAGCTCATTATTAATTGATACCTCTTCTAACCAGCCTATAGACTGTTTTTCTAAAGCAAACACATCAGGAACATACAACAGGTATATAACAACAAGTAGCGTTGGTAATATAAAATTTTTTCTTAAAAATTGTAATTTTAAATTACGTATTGAATAGTGCACATTATATACTCCATTTTTGTCACATATTATAGTAACTTATAATGGACGCTTATCTCTTTATCAAGTACATTTTTACTCTGGCGCTATTACTTTCAAATATTAACTATGCACACTCAAAACTCTGAAATAACACAAAAAATATCAAAGGCGCCAATATACTCGCTAATGGCCATACTGGTTATAGCGTCTATACTGGGAATTGCTAGTCGATTGTACTTCCTTGGACATGAAAAACTTGCTGGAGGAGATAGGCTATGGCGCTTAAGCATTAGTGCATCGACACACAACATACCTCAAGATACGGAAATTAAAATATACCCACCTTTTGATACCGATAACATTCGCACTATACAACGCAATATCAGCTACCCTGGTTTTAAAATCCGAAAATCAAGTAACGAAGATATATCTCAGCGCAGTATTAATATTATTGCTGCGGATAAAGGTAAACAAAATATATTCGCCCATTACTTATTGCATGTAAGCGAAACGGCATTTGCCTTTTCCGCAAATAATTCTGAGCTATCAACGCAAAAAAGAGAGTTATATCTGCTGGATTCAGCACTGTTACAGTTTAAAAGTTACACTGTAAAAGAAGCTTTAAAAAAACTTATACAAGAACAACTCGAACAGGACTTGCTCATTGACAAAATTTATCGTTTTTCCAAAGCTATTCCAATCTATAATGGCAAAGACTCGGCCAACGTTCCTCAAATATTAACCCGTTACAAAGCAACTATTTATGACCGTGCACTTGTCATGGTATCGCTTAGCCGCGCCGGAGGTATTCCTGCACGATTAGTCAGCGGATTAATATTAAAAGATGATATTGAAACATTGCCGCATTACTGGGTTGAAGTATATCAAGATGGAATGTGGTCATCCTACGATGTTTATTATGGTTACAAAAAGACAGTACCTCATAATTTTTTACCCATACGCCGAAATAATAAAAAAATATTGGATATTACAAACGGGGTATTTACCAAAATTGACTATGAACTAGAGCAAGAATTTAATCACCCATATTTGCAGCAAAAACAAAAAATAAATATTGGCTCAATTTTCAACTTAACGCGTTTGCCATTAAATGTACGCGATGAGCTTGCAATTTTGTTATTGTTACCTCTTGGAGCACTGATCACCGCACTCTTTCGTCACCTGGTCGGGGTTCACAGCTACGGTGTCTTTACCCCTACCCTGCTCGCACTTGCCGTTGTTTATGCAAATATCACGACAACATTAATTGTTTTTATTGTTGTCACATCTTTAGCCATTGGCGGCAGAAGCGTCTTCCCGGACAGCTTAACACGCATACCCCGGCTTTCTATTATATTTACATTAATCGCGGTGATTCTTACCTTTTCTGTATCTGTTTT
>JAPHTF010000150.1 GCA_026197095.1 Gammaproteobacteria bacterium | reverse complement strand
TTCAAGTAATCGAACCGGTATCTTCCTGTGTATCTCCAGTCGTTGAATAATCTTATCCCGGTCCAGTTCATTTTTTTCTGCTGGTTTAAACGGAAGTGATAGGCCGGATAAATCACCCAGAATATCAGGTGACTTTTTGCTTTTAGCTAAAGCATGATCTCTTTTTTCTTGCTCTGTTCTCGTAAATAAACTCATAACACGTATATACAGTTACCAAAAATAGTTATGGTTAAATAAATGTATGACAAAAATACTGATATTTCAAACACGTATATGTATTTATACTCACAGTTTCTTAGAGCAAGACTGTAGCGTTGAATAAGCTATAGAGTAGAGAGGGATAAAATATGGTGATTAACTGTTTTTGATTCGAACAATAACTTCTAAACCCGTTGATACCGTACCTTCTGGTGATTCAGGAAGATGATCGACATTAATTGCGCCATCAGGAATATCCGTCAAAATACCTGTATCTGTGTTAAAAAAATGAAAATGCCTGGAAACATTTGAATCATAAAAAACCTTACTTGGATCAACAATCACTTCTTTAACTAAGCCTTTTTTAGCAAATAAACCAAGTGTGTTGTATATCGTCGCCTTTGAAGCTTTAGAATTACTCTCTTCATTCACTTTATTCAGGATTTGTTCCGCTGACAAATGTTGCGGCTTTGCAAATAAAATCTGAGCGATATCAATTCGCTGGCTTGTTGGTGAAATACCAGATGATTTTAGTTTTTTAATAATATCGTCACGATTACTCATATTAAGCCCCAAAGCGATTACCTGACATAAAGTATAGATTATACCGTTAGACAAAGTCTAGAAAAGTGAATTAATTCCTTAACATTCAAGCCCATATAGATGTGTTTCAAGGACAGGTTGTCTGTTTAAAATCAAATCCGCGGCTAATCGCGCTGAAGCAGGTCCCAGAACGACACCATTACGAAAATGCCCTGTATTCAAAAATAAGCCCTCTAGATGCGAAACGGCACATATATAAGGTATACCGTTATTTGATCCCGGGCGCAAACCTGCCCAATGATGCTCAACTTCAGCCTCTTTTAAACTGGGAATAATCCTCAAGGCTTCGGCCATTAATTCTTCACGCGCATCCGGTGTCACGGTTTTATCAAAGCCCGTATGCTCTAGTGTACTGCCCACCAACACCCGTCCATCGCGACGTGGAATAATATACCTATCCTGGCTTAATGTAATTCGTTTAATCTTGCCCGGTTCCGCCTTAAACAGGATCATTTGGCCTTTAACCGGCTCAACTGACAAATTAATATTCATATTTTTCAATAACTTAGCGCTCCATGCCCCCCCTGCGACTAATACCTTGTCAGCTAAAATATCACCTGAAGCACTCTTTGCACCCACAACTTTATTCTCTTTTTGAATAAACCCTGTAACTTCCGTTTGCTCTAAAAACATAACACCTTGTTTTAAAAGATATTTTTTAGTTGCTTTCACCAACCTTGGATTTCTTACTTGCCTGATATTCGGCATCCAAATGGCTTTTTTATCCTCAACTAAATCAGGTGATAACTCAGGTTCCAATTCATAAACTTCAGCATTATCAATAACTTGTAGACTAGACTGCCACTTTTCCGCCCAACTTAATGCCGCTTCTCGCTCGTCATCGAGCACCAATAATCCATTTTGGACTAACTCTGCATCCAGGCCAGTTTCTGAATTTATTTCCGCTATCAGCTGGGGATAAAAAGCCTGTCCCCACTTTGCTAAAGCACTCACCGCATCCGAATAACGCCAGGGATACAGTGGAGAAATAATTCCCCCGCCCGCCCAGGATGATTCATGCCCGGCTTCACCCTGCTCAACAATAGTAACTTGCATACCCGCGAGTGACAGCTCTCTCGCCGTCAACATACCAATAATGCCGCCACCAATAATCAAAATATCGGACATTTCTCTAAAATTTCCTCTTTCTCGCAGCGCGCTATAGAATCAAACTAAATGGGTTAGCATCACAGTTTGTTACGCTGTCATGCCACTTATCAGAGATAAAGTTCCGACTATCT
>JAPHTF010000010.1 GCA_026197095.1 Gammaproteobacteria bacterium | reverse complement strand
TTGTTTTTCTAAGCTGCCTGTGCGGCAGTGAACAAATGATGGACACACTCATCATTTTACCTAAATTTCTAAGCTGCCTGTGCGGCAGTGAACGTCCTGGTAAAACACCGAAAACTGTAAATATTTTTCTAAGCTGCCTGTGCGGCAGTGAACGTTGTTATCTATCTGTAAAAAGTTTACTTTTATTTCTAAGCTGCCTGTGCGGCAGTGAACGGTAAAAGGTGATCAAATCATTTACTGGGATATTTCTAAGCTGCCTGTGCGGCAGTGAACTACCGGAAGAGTGCGAAAAACAAACTTTTGAATTTCTAAGCTGCCTGTGCGGCAGTGAACAAGGTAAAGCGGAATCACTCGAACGATCCCAATTTCTAAGCTGCCTGTGCGGCAGTGAACAACAATTATATAGGCAAAAAATAAGTTACAACAATTACTTAGCAAGATATTGGCGATTTAACCAATCTTTTTAAGTAAAGCTGTAACTTATTGATTTTTAGTCGAATTGTTAAAGAGCAATAAATAATGGGTAAAAGCGGTGGATTTACCGAATTAATCAAGCTGCATGTGGAATGTCCAGCTTAACTTTTAAACCGACCACTGCCAGCCCATATCTCACAGCAGATCGTTGCTAAATATCAGTAACTATAATTTACTTTTAGGGTGTCTCGGTTTGTTGCTGGTTCGCAAGTTATATATCCAACCTCTCACCCTTTTTTAAAGCCCTCGATTTCGAGGACTTTAAAACCAGGATTATTGAGGTATTCCCGAAAACCCCGCAGGCAAGTTTAATCAAACCAGGGAACAGTGGCGGTTTTGGAGAGTCCGAACTGATCGAAATTTCCAGCAACGGGTTGAGCCTGTAGGTCTCCAAACTCAATATACCTGCGGTGCTTATGTCCACTTGATCCACTGACCAATTCTAAATAGGGATTATCAAGCCCTTTAGTAAACATCTTGGCTCTGTATTGCTTAACCTCCTGCTCTGTAATTGAGCCACGTTTAAGTAAGCGATTTAACTTTGCCTGACTCATTGTGGTTTGTTTGCGCGACACTGTTCTATATTGGCAATCGAGTGGGACATTTAGGATTTGACCAATCTCACAGTAACCAACAAGTCCACTAATCCAGTTTAATTGTTGTAAAGCAGTTAAATCACCTGACGAACCATGAATTCGCATCTTATTACCCAGCAAAATATTATAGTTCGGAAAACTAATACCAAGCTGTTCAGATTTTAAGTCGCATAAGGCTTTATGAAATTTTGTGTACAACGCATTAAGTAGCCTATTAATCGGCATTTCCGCATCGGGTTTTAATTGAATATCAATATAAGAATCCATTTTCACTCCTAAACACGAATATTTGAAACATAGGCAAGGCCTTTTTTACCCAGGTAAAAAGAGGATACGCCAGCATTTTCGATTTTATCTTTAAAATCTAAAGCGGCTTCCCGATCAATAGCTATGTCAATCTTGAGTGTCCCGCCAGCCTTTTCCATTAATGAAGTGACTTCGCCTATACCTTTTATCTTTTCTTTACGAATGTAAGGATTGCCCCAGATTCTCTTTTTCTCACCCGAGGTATAGCGAGCCATAAAATCTTTCTTGGTAAATCCATTATTTGAAATACCGCTTAATCCACCTGCCTTTGTCTTAGCGGACGAGACTTCGAATTCTGTGGATAAGCGTTCTAACTGTAGATATAAAGCGGAACAATAAAGACTTATAAGTAAAACTTCTTCGTTCCGGTTTAAGCCGTTATATTTTTCATACTTGTTGTTAAAAAAAACAAATGCTTCGTTCACTCTGCTTTCATTTAGTACAGGCTTAAGCTTGAATATTTCTTCGAGGCGGCCAATAATGTTCAAAGGATTAAGATCAATTTTTTTCTCAACCTTTTTACCGTCAAGAATAAAATCATATAATCCATCTATATCTAGCGCCAAGACTCCCCAAAGTTGTGCGGAGTAGTCCGAGCAAAATATAGGGTCATCGACCTTAATCATTCCTGTGTAGGAATTTTGATCCTCGCTTCCTGAAATGTTTCTGATGTAAGTTATTTCCTGATTGATATAATCTGGCTGATCTTCAAATGTAACTAATGGCTCAATTTCCTTGAAATAGTAAACTTCACGCGCCCTGGCCTGATACAGTTTTCTCTGGTCGCCAAGCAGTCTATTCAATACACCCATTACGGTGTCGTGTGTAACTGAGCGTAAAATATAGTTTTCTTTCGTTTTTAAGCTAGTCATTGACCCAACAAACTTTCTACCTAGTGGTGGTAGCGGCTCATTATTCGAACCATCAAGAAAGGAGTTTCGCCAACTAGATTCATATTTAATTTCGATTTTCATTGTTACGAAACCCTTTATTTTTGATAAAAGTAGGTTGCAAATTCACTTTCTGGAGTCGTCGAGATACTGTTCTCATCGCGCTTGATACGCATCATTTTATTACTATCGTTGTAATCAACTAAGACTTCATCAACATACATATATGATTTTGCCTGGCGAATAGATAATTCACTAATTAACCCAATTGTGCAGTCTACAAGGGCTTGAATAGCATCTTGATTCAATAAAATCCCTACTTCACCTTCTTCAAAAATAGTGCCGCGACGTACATAATTTTCGTGAAAAGTAGCAACAGGCTTAAGATTTGGATTAAGAGATTGAATAAAATCTTGAACGGCCTGTGCAACATTTTCTCCTTGCCCTACCTTTATCCCCATTGCTTCTCGATCAAACTTTTTATCTAGCGAGATAAATTGCAGTTGTTCAATACTAATTGAGCCATAAGCAATATATTCGGTATCACCAAAGGTGGTTTTTGAAAAGAAAGACGAGCTGTCTCGTTCTCCAGCTTGACCAAACTGCTCAAAATTACCGTTGCCGAGCTGATCAACAAAATCTTCAATTAACAGCGGGCTAGTGCGTTTATTTTGACTTGATGGGACGACATAACCACGAACTAATCCAGTCATGGATGCAAGCATGCTGGTTAAATTTTCAATTTTACTTTTGTTGGCGTAATGCACATCAAAGGCTTGATCTCGAAACAAATGATGGCGTATACAGTTTTGACTGATGTATAAGGGTGTCTTTTTGAAATCAATATCAGTTGCTTCTTTTCTATATTTGTAACCCGTTTCTTCTTTCACTTTACCTGTTAAATTTGTATATCCGCGTAGCTTTGGTAAGGTATGGTTGTCCACCGTTTTTCCGCCATCACCTGTTAATGATGTCGGTCCATTCCAGTTCACCACTCCGTGTCCTAATGCCGTAATCTTAAAATCAACACTTTTAATACCTGTTACTTTTTCCATCTTTTATTCCTCATCTTCTGTGGTTTGATTAATTTTTTTTATTGATATTGCGCCTATGGGTTGTTTATCACATACCGCATAATAAATGGCGTGGGCATGCCTTGCGCTGTCACTGCCTACTTGCAGTAAATCGTTGCCTGTATAGCTTAAATAGATAGGTGATTCTGGATCACGCGCTTCATTTAACAACGCATTATCGTTATAAGATTTAACTCCTCCCATTATGTTGTGGTGTTTTTTGAACATATGTGCAAGTAAGTCTTTGTCACTTTGTCCGTAACCACGAATGGCATTGGTTGAATAGGTAAGATTATCAATATTGCTGTCATCATCCAGTGGCATTGAATATGCGTATTCATCGAGAAAGTTAATTTTTTCAGGGTTACTCAAATCAACAACAGCGAGTTGCACAAAACGATTATCGCCTCTTAAAGAGCCTTTGCTTATTTTGCTGCGCTTCTGATCTTTGTTTTTCTTTGGCGGAACCACAATTGGGTCAATCACTTTGTCACCTATTTTCTTAACGCTTTCTTTTAATGCGGCCACTAAATCGCCTTCAATAAAGCGTTTCGTGTTTTCTGCACGATGAAACTCCCGATAAAGCTCATAGATTTCTCGCAGTGTGAATATTTTATCTTCCATGGAATTAAGTAGAAATTGATACCAGGCACGCACTGAACTCAACACATACATTTTGGCTAAAAACCGTGACGATGGACTATTACCTTTTGCTTGGGTGATAGCGTTAGGTACAGCTAAGGTATAGGTATTTACACTATCATTTTCGCCAAAACGATCTAAACGTCCCAAGCGTTGCAAGCAATCCTCAGCGCTGGTAATTTCTGCCACTATATAATCACAACTAACATTCAAGGACGCTTGCACAATAGGGCCGCTACGCAAGACATCGAATTTACGTGTGCCACCTTGTTTGTATGATTCGTATACTTCCGCAAACCATTTTTGCTTATCGCTCTTAATAAATTTGGAATGCAGCAGTACGGCGTTTTCATTGTGTTGATTGGTAATAAAACTATTCTGAGCGGTTAACGCCATATTGCTAATGACAAAAGTACATTCGGTTTGTGGCGTAAATAATGGATTAGATTTATCTAGCAGGGTGTCATCAAATGCTTTGAATTCAAGTTGATACCGGCTTTGGTTGAAAGAAGGCATTACTTTGACATCATCTTCATGAATTCCAAGTAACTCTTCAACAAAGACATAATGTGGAGTAGCTGACACCAGCAAAGTATTGGCATGTTGTTCTTGCAGTTTTTTCGCCGCAATGAGTTCTGCAAATAATAAGTTGAACGCAGGCATATTGACGTATTCGTGAAATTCATCAAATACTACATGGACGTTTAAGAAATCTATCAAGGTATTGGCTTTTGTATGACTGATCACTGAGCCAAGTATTTGATCTATTGTGGTAATGATAATGTCACCAGAAAAGTTTTCGTCCTCTGGTATTGGGTTGTCCCATTGGTTATGAAACTTGAACTCGCCGGTATTGATCTCAATTGTGCTGTTTGGTAGATATTGTTCTGAAGTCAGTTCATAAAACAAACCCTGGCAAACCTGTACTCTTGGACACACCCAAATAATTTTCTTGGCGTCTTTTAATTTTGCCCATTCCAGTGCAATTTTGGTTTTACCACACCCGGCAGCACCCGCTAAAACGGCTACATCTTGTGCTTGTGTGAGTTGTTGTGCTATTTCACTTTGTTTAATACTTCGGTCACTATTTGGGGAAAAAGAAGTAAGGCAGGTCTCTATTTCAGAGCTTAATGTTGAATCAACTTCAAGTAGCTCTTCAACCATTTCACCAAGTGAACGATTCAATATCGTCTCGTGCAATTCATTTGTCGATAGTGCTGAAATCAATCTATCTGCGGTGATCACACATGCGCGCACAATGTTATTGAGTGCATTGGTTTTAACATTTCCACTATTAGCGGCTACCGATTCTTCTAATTCATATTCTTTGTAGCCAGGTAAAGGTGGTGCATCAGGTAGGTTATTTTCCATGTCATCTAAAGCCTGCATAATAAATGCTTGCTCTAGTGATGTCTTATCCAGCTCTCGGTACTTTTTATCGATCCTCGAAACTTGTTTAAGCAGCGACTGTGCTTGCTCCACAATATCGATAAGTGCAGAATCTTTTTGATTTGCAATGAGCTTTTTGCAGATATCTTTATAAGTCGTAAAACTATTTTTATCTTTACGATATGGCTTGGCATGATGCCAATATATGGCATGTTTAATTGAGCGTTTGTTCGCCGGATTTATGGTCTTTAGTTCTGAGTTATCTAAAAGATGATAAAGCAACAATGAAACTTCGTTATGTCTTGGATGTTTTTCAAAACTGAATTTGGCATCATCAATATGCTGACCATCATCGGCGATGAAGCCTTGTTTTTTCGGATTTGTTACCCAAGATTGAAATAGAGGATCAATTTTACCAAGATCATGTAAACAACCCGCAATAAAATTCACTACCGTAAACTGCGGTGTTTCAGGCAATAGTTTTTTATGTAATTGTTCAGCGAAATAACCTACCGCAAATAGATGCTCTGTGAGTGGTTGTAACTTAGTGTTGGCATACATTACGCCAGCTTTTGGTTTGTCTGTTATGACATCCATAAAAACCTCTTTTCCAGTTATATTCACAGGCACCACACCTTGCGAATTAAATTTTGATTTTGTCCCCACCACCCAAACCAGCTCCGTGCGTGATCGGCTACGTATCCAATGACAACTTACCGCGGTATTTTTACTCGCGGTTTTGCGCAGCAGTTTTTTTACCGCCAGCAGCCCTTCCTGGGTGATTACCGTCTGCCAGGTGTTGTCGCCTATGCGATCGGCGAAGGCGTCCAACACTCTGCGGCTGCGGTTGAGTGCCTTTTTTTCGCACTGGGAGACGAAGGTGACCATCATGGTTTATTTGTCCTTTCCAGTTTTTTTACTCTATGATCCTGCACAAGTATTTTCATCTGCTGTATGGCGATCAGGTTTAGTTTTAACAATCGTTCGCTCTGCGCCAGCCCTTCACTTATAAACACAGCATTGAGGTTTTCCAGATTAGACAGGCAAACTAATTGTGAGACATTGGCATAATCGCGGATATTGCCTGTTTCATTGAGATTTTGCTCACGCCATTGTTTAGCGGTTTTTCCAAACAGAGCTACATTTAATACATCGGCCTCACTGGCATATACAAAATTGATTTGCCCTTTGCTTAAATTTTCAGGGATCAGATTTTCCTTAATGGCATCGGTATGAATGCGGTAGTTGATTTTGGCGAGGTTGCGTTTGATATCCCAGCCCAGTTGTTTTTGCTCTTCGTCTTTTAAGCGTTGAAATTCTTTGATGAGGTAGAGTTTAAATTGAGGCGATATCCATGACGCAAACTCAAAGGCAATGTCTTTGTGGGCGTAGGTGCCTCCGTATCTACCGGCTTTAGCTATAATTCCTTTTGAGTTTGTCTTTGTAACCCATTGTTTTACCGAGAGAACAAAGCGGTTCAATCCGGCCTGATTTTTAATTCCCTCGAATTCGGGGGAATTAAAATCTGGCTGATGCACACTATTTAAGGAACCAGGCATACTCATGCTGTATCGCCTTTTGTTTCATGATGTGACAAAGCGACAGACTTTACCTGATCAAACATAAAATCCAGCGCCTTGTGGTCGGTAAAGGCCTGCAGGCATTGCTGGCGGAATTCCTGTTCGGTGGCATTTTCTTTGGCGCAAATAAATGCCCAGGGCAGCACCAGCGCGTCTTTAATCAGATCTGCCACGTCAAACACCAGTGCGCCGCGGCGGGTTTTGCCGTGCATCACGGCGAAGCCATGGGGAATGCCGAGTACCCAAAGCGTTGTGGCGGCCAGGCCGTAGGCCAGATAGTTGCCGTGGTTTAGAAAGGCATTGGCGGTATCAACCGCGTCTCGCTCACGCACGAATTCAACGTGGCTGGTGCTGTGAGCGGCGATTTTGTAGAGCCGTTTGGTGAGTTCTGCCTCAATTTGCAGCAGCTTGCCAACCTTTTGCGCCTGCTCGATCTGAGCCAGGGTGTTGCTAAGTGCCGCAGCGATGTTTGCGTCTTGCGCATTAAAACCGGCGGCGAGCAGGTCACGGTCTTTCGCCCAGACCGTTTGCAAAAACCGAATGCGCGCCATTTGAAACAATTTGGCCGTTTCCAGACGTTTTTGCTCGTCAAACCAGAAGCTCATCCAGCCCTGAATATATTCGGTGGGCCGATATTCGCTTTGCGGGGTTAGCCATTCAATTTCTGTCGCCGCGATAAGGGGGGTGGCACCGCCACCACTAAAACCAACTAATACACCCGCGCTGGCCAGCATGCGCATTGCGGCCTGGGTAATGGAGGTGCCCGTGCCTAACAGGATGCAGGTGGTGTTGGCAATGGGGATATTCCAGTACTGATTTTCGTTTTTGGCCTCGGTCAAATACAGTACTCGTCCGTCTTTTTGCATAACGCGGCACATTTCCAGATAATAAATGTTGGCGCGTTTCGAGTGCAAAATCGCTTTTAAATCAGTCAGCTGCTCCATTTCCACGCCCCCTATATTTTATTACCTACATCAATATCATGATGTAACACACTCTTAACCGACCTACCCCTATACACCATTATGCATAGGCAATGGCTCATTTGGTGAGCCTGTATTTTTTTATGCATATAACTCCATCATGCCAGCAATTCGCCGTTTAACGGCGTTGCGCAGACTGGCGGGTTTGATAACCTCGACATCGGTGCCGTATTTCAGGATGTCCATAATGAGTTCGGTGGGGTTGCCGTAGGGCAACCTGAGTTCGTAGTCGCCATTTTCCAGCCAGCGTGATTGTTGTTGCGGGTGCCATTGTTCTTCGGCGACCCAGCGGGCACGTTCGGGGGTGAAGTGCAGAATGGCAGTATGGGTGGCCTTGCCGGAGAATATGCCGAAAGCGGCAGTGAAAGTGTTGTCGAGTTCTGCTTCGCTGATGTGTTTGGCTTTTTGTTTGAGGGTGCGGGCGTGTTCGATGCGTTCGACGGCGAAGGTGCGAAATTCGTTTCTCAGGTGGCACCATGCATCCAGATACCAGTTGTTGCGGTAATAGATCAGGCGTTGCGGTGAGAGGGTTCGGTTGCTGGCTTCGCTGTTTTGTCTGCCCCGATAGCTGATATTGAGTTGCTGGCGTTGCAGCACGGCGCTGGTGATATGCTGGAAGGTGTGGTTGTTGAAGTGGCGATTGGCAATAGAGAGGATACGAATGCGTTTTGATATTTCAGCCGTGTCTTCACCGCTGTTTTTGAGGATCGTTTCAATGCGCTGGCGCAGTGGATTGAGTTGCTGACTGTAGACACCGGGGTCAACGCGTTCGAGCAGAATCTGCGATGTGAGCAAAGCATGCAGCTCGGAGGTATTGAACCACAGGCCAGGTAACTCATAGGGGTGACCGCCCTGTTGTTTCTGGTTGTAGTAGTAACCGTTGGCCTTGCGGTCGTATTCGATGGGAGCGTCCAGGTACAATCGCATTTTTGTGATCAGCCGGGTGGCGCTGGCTCTTGAGCATTCCAGCTCGTCCATGATGCGTTTCAGGGATGTGGGATATTTGTTGCTGCTGAGCAAACCATGCAGGGCGTAAAAACGGTCAAATCTTTCCATCGTTATATCCGGCAGGTTATCAGAATTTGCTTATTCGTTTTTGGTTCATACATATAATTTCGTTGTACTAATTGTTTAATAAATTCGACTCAAATTTAATTTTGTAATGTTATTTAATAAACTCTGTTATGTGAGTCCACCATGATCCTAAATGTATACTTATAAGCGTTATCACTGAATGAGTGATATTCTGTATAAACTCGGCGTCAGTAAATTTTTACACATTTCTTTTAACTCTTTCACATGAGATTGAAGTTCTTTTTATTTGGCTAACATAAATGCAGACTGAGTTTTATCTAAATATATTAAATAAAAAAGGCAGCCGAAGCTGCCTTTATTTTTACTACCTACTCCTGACTCTTGCTGAGCCTTATTTTTATTTTTTAGTACTACTCCCCCATTGAACTCGTTTTCCATTTTATAGAATCCTTTTTTGCAACAACGATGGGGGCAACGTTGTTTAATTTGATTTTGTTAAAATCTCTTTCTTTTACCCTCACCCTAGCCCTCTCCCAAAAAGGGAGAGGGAACAGTGCGTTTTTATTTTAGAGCACGTTCGTGCACAGTGAGCTGTGCGATAGCAAGGCATAAAATATTTTGAGTACCGGAGCTACCTTGTAGCGTAGTGAGGAAACTCAAAATGTTTTATAACGCAGCTACTCGTGCAGCTCACGCAGCACGATTAGCCGCATTTTGAGTCGCCGCAATTAAGACAAGTCATACACCCATCCATCTTGATCAACGCTTTAGTCGAACACTTACCACACAGTTGCGCACTGGCGGGAAAGTCAGTGGCTTCTGCGGCGGCGGCGTCTGCCATTTCTGTTTGGCCGTCTAATTGTGCGCGCTTTTCTGCGATCAGTTTTTGTTGGTGTTCATCCAGACCTTCGTCTTTGATCATGCCGATCATGCGCAGGTGACATTCAATTGCATCACCGATTTCAGCTACCAGTGAAGGCATGTACTTACCGCCTTTCTTAAAGTAACCACCGCGTGGATCGAATACTGAACGCAGTTCATCTACCAGGAACGTGACGTCACCACCTTTTCTAAATACAGCCGAAATAATTCGGGTTAATGCAACGATCCACTGAAAGTGATCCATGTTTTTTGAGTTAATGAATACTTCAAATGGACGACGTAAATGATGGTCGGTACCTTCATTTAAAATAACGTCATTAATAGTGATGTATAACGCGTGTTCTGATAACGGTGTTTTAACTTTATAGGTTGAACCCAGTAGCATTTCTGGACGTTCAAGCTTTTCATGCATGTGAATTACATTTGAATCTTCTTGCTGTTCACCTTTTAACGCAATTTCTGCTGCTTGATCGTCTTCGTCTTCTTTTGAGACTGCATAACCGACAATTTTACTTGCTATTTTTATGCTCATTTTTTTCTGTTCCCCGTTTCTATCTTTTTTATTTTAACCACAGTTTATGCTGAAGTTAATTATTATTTCTGGTTTGGTTCTGATCAGGTCGGATAAATTTAAACAACCTCAGTGTTGCCTTCTAACTTACCCGACCTGTTCAGATTCTTTTTTTTTTGGGTTTATGTATGTTTAACCCAACTTATGATCTTATCTTCCCTCACCCTAGCCCTCTCCCAAAGGGAGAGGGGATAGAGCAATTATTTTTTCAGACCGCGGTGACCTGTTTAATCTTTTGTCGCCCTAAAGGGACGACCTACATTTTGTTTTAGGCAAGTCAGGGACTTGCTGGCAAGGCGCAGTGTTTTTTTAAAAGCGGAGCGTACACTAAGTACGTGAGCATTTTAAAAAAGTGCTGCAACGCCGCCAGCGAGTTACTGGCGCCGC
>JAPHTF010000127.1 GCA_026197095.1 Gammaproteobacteria bacterium | reverse complement strand
TTCTGGAATAGTAATGGGACCACTTTCTCCTAATACGATGTGGCCCGCACCTGTCTGTAATATACCTGCACTATCTGTTTTTAAATCACCGGCACGTGTATACGCTTCATTGCCATCAGGACCCTGAACAGAAATAAAACCTTTACCTGCTACCGCGATATCAAGATCGCGTCCTGTTGTACTCATTGCACCCTGGTTAAAATCAATACCGGGTTTTTCGGTCATCGAATAAGCGCGTGTTGGATGTCCACTACCGCCATATAAAGGCATGCTTCGCGCAGCTGCCAGGTCTGCACGAAAACCGGTAGTGCTAATGTTTGCCAGGTTATTTGCATTAATCGCTTGCGCTAACATATTTTGCTTAGCGCCTGACATTGCAACATATAACATACGATCCATTTTCTTATCCTGTTTTAAGTATTAACGCTTAACGAATATTAATGACAGTTTGCGTAACAGCATCAGCCGTTGAGATAACCTGCGCATTGGCCTGGAAGTTTCGTTGTGCCGTTATCATGTTTACTAATTGCCCGGTCAGATCTACATTCGAGCCTTCAAGCGCACCGGATTGAATTAAACCTAAACTACCTGAACCAGGGGTACCAATTAATGCTGGACCTGAATCAAAACTTTCTGCCCAGTTAGAGTCACCAAGTTGGCGTAAGCCATTTGGGTTAGCGAAGTTGGCTAAGGTCACCTGGCCTAATGTTCTGTTTTGACCATTGGTGAATCGCGCACGAACAATACCTGTGTCATCGATATCAATACCGGTTAAACGACCCGAGGTATAACCATTTTGCTTAATACTGTTAACTGTAAATGCGCCACCGAATTGCGTAACCGGTATATCACCTTGTAAATCCATAGTTAGCGTCATTGGGTCAGCACCTGTACCGGTATCAATTGCCGGGAACGGAATTTTACCTGGAGGTACTGCTGTACCATTAATATGTGAAAGCGCACCTGCACCATCAAATTTAATTTTATCTGGATTAAATAAACCTGTAGTAGGATCAGCGGGGCCTCTTAAGTGTTGACCATTTACAAATGTATGTAATTCCCATTCGTTAGGTACTGCTGTTTTAACGTAATACATACTGGCTAATGCGGGTGTACCTAATGAGTCATACACTGTTAACGACGTTGAATGGGTAAAAGAAGAAGGACGCTCTGGATCAAACGGATAAGTATTAGGAGGTGTTTCTGAACTATCCAGGTTAACCGCTACTTCAATTAAATTAGTTGAGCTTGGTGAAATATTCGATGAATCTAATCTTAACGGTCCTGCTGCACCGGTAATTGCGCCATTATCATCAGCAACATTTACAATCATCTTTTGATCGTTACTGTTAACAATGAAACCATCACGGTCGGCCTGGAACTGACCTGCACGCGAGTAAACACGTGAGCCATTGTCTTCCATAATAAAGAAGCCCTGACCGTTTATTGCCATATCAAGTTTACTGTCAGTAAAACCCACATTACCTTGAGTAAAAAGTTGATCAACTGAAGCAAGACGAACACCCGCACCAATTGAATTTGCAGTACCACCTGAACTTGATGCTGCGTATACATCAGCAAAGTTAGCTCGTGATTGTTTAAAACCTGTGGTACTGGCATTGGATACGTTATTACCAATAATACGTAACTCTTGTGCTGCTGCGTTTATACCACTTAGTGCTGAACGGAATGGCATGATGAATCTCCTCTTATCAAATCTTCAACTACAAAATTTCTTTTACGTCAGCTAAGCTCGCTGAACCTGCATTAGCCAAAGATAATGAAACACCTTGACCACCCTGACCTAATGAAACACTTTGAACTTTGTCACTGATTAATGTTGCTAAGGATTCTTGCTTCCCATCTACAACACCAACAGCGCGAATTGAGTAATTACCTGATGTGGCTCTTTTATCTGCGGATAACATTCCATCCCAGTTAAAGTGAGCAACACCTGCAGGTTTATTACCTAAGCTAATCTCTTTTACTAAAGCACCTTTGTCATCCATGATGGCGACTTTCAAATCAGAAACATTTTTATCTAATTCAACACCGGCTTTCATTGTTGTTCCTTCTGAGAAGGTACTCACTGAACCGGGCACTAATACCTGGCGACCAACCATGCTTGATGCCTGTAATGCCTGACTTGATTGCAGTGCTGTTGCTAAACTATTAAATGAATCTTTGATTTCTTTTAAGCCCGACACGGTACTGAATTGCGCCATGTCACTTAAAAAATCACCATTTTCCATCGGCTTCATGGGATCTTGATGATTCATTTGGGTAGTCATCAACTTAATAAAGTCTTCTTGTCCCAGTTTTTGTTCTGTCATCGCCTGTTTAGGTTTTGCTAAACCGAGATTTTCCAGAACTTGCATATTGGGTTTATTTACACTGTCCATTTTAAGACTCCTGATTACTCTTCTTACTGACCAAGTGAGATTGTGCGCATTAACATTTGTTTTGCGGTATTCATCACTTCAACATTTGTTTGATAAGAACGTGATGCTGAAATCATATTTGCCATTTCTTCAATCACATTTACATTTGGCATATAGACATAACCTTCATCATTTGCCATTGGATGTCCGGGGTTGTATTCCGCCCGTGCAGGATCTTGCTTTTCAACTATGCCAAGAACTTGTACACCCACACTGCCATTTTCATCTTCAAATTCATTACTTAACATGGTGGCAAATACAGGCTGACGTGAACGATAAACCTGATCAGTACTGCTGCTTGCACTGTTTGCATTTGCCAGGTTACTGGATGTGGTATTCAAACGAAGGGTTTGCGCATTTAATGCTGAACCGGCCACATCAAAAATATTAAATAAAGACATTTTTATTCACCTCTTATCGCAGATAACATGCCATTAATACGCCCTGACATAAAACGCAGAGTCATAAGATAACGCATGGAGTTTTCAGTGAATTGAGACATTTCAACATGAGGATCAACAGTATTGCCATCAAGTGAAGGCTGCATGGGGTTACGATAAAGCTCTTCTGCACCCATTACGCCCATGAAAGATCCTTGAGGCTGGATATGCTTACTTTGTGTTGTCTTTAATACTGTTTGCGAATTACCACTGTTCATTGCTTTAAGTGCAGATTTAAAGTCAATGTCTTTAGCTTTATAACCAGGGGTGTCAGAATTAGCGAGATTTTGCGAAAGCAACTGCGCGCGACGGCCCTGCAGGTGCATTGCGTTCTCATGAATTCCAAAAGCCTTGTCGATACTGATTGTCATGTTTTCCATACCTCGTTTGTCTAGTGAGGTATTTGCAACAGCCGTGCCAATACAATTAAGCAATAGATATCAATAACTTAGAAATAAAATCAGTGTGGGAACAGCGGCAAAAACAGGTCTTGCCGGCAAGAAAGGTTGCCGTTTGAAAGTAATAAACCACAGAGTAGAGCCTGCCCCTGAGGGATCCCCACGAAAATTGTCGTTAGCTGTCATTGCGAGGAAACACTTAAAAACACGTGTTTTTAAGTGTTGACGTGGCAATCTCATGGTTAATCCTATATGTCATGAGATTGCTTCAGTCATTTTATTCCATCGCAATGACGTGGTTTTGCTCTGGTATTAATGGTTATTTTGTTAAGTTGTTGTTTTTGATCGTTTTTCTAATTATTTTGTGGGGACACCTCAGAGCCTGCCCCCACGAAGTAATTTGGGCAAACAGAGAATAAAATTTAAAAAACTGATGGCAAGTGTTAATCTTTAATCAGTAAATGATGACATAGAATTATTAATTTAAAAGGACTGCTAACGACTGCGGATTCAACCGGTCGTCGCAACACACTGGTTAAACATATACGCAGGTGTTTTAAATTTCAATGTTTCTCTTGGACGTTCATTAAGTTGTCTTGCA
>JAPHTF010000069.1 GCA_026197095.1 Gammaproteobacteria bacterium | reverse complement strand
TACCGGTTTGCGCCTGACCAAGCACATCGCGTCCTTCCAAAACATAAGGAATCATTTCAGCCTGAATAGGAGAGGGCATTTCATAGCCAATGGTATCAAGGGCTTCTAATACAGGCGCAGAAAGGCCAAGTTCACTAAAAGTAGGTAAAGTGTCAGTTTGAGACATAGATGTTCCTGTAAAAGAAGTTGCGGCGATATGCCAAAATGCTTGATATGTGCCAGAGCGGATAAAATATCATATTCGGCAAAGAATTAAGGACGCGCATTATACTGTTTTATATGATAATTTACAGCAAAATACTCTATTGTTGCGGCTTATTTTACTATTACACTAATCTAACATGTCTAACATAAATCAACCTGTCCTATTTTCAATCATTGAGTCTCCTATACATCCGAATTTTAGCGCTTTGTATCAAGCGCTTAATTTACAAAATATTCAGCTAAATTCAATGCGCAAAGCACTTTCTCAGATGAAAAAGCAAAAACCGGATTTTATTGTCGCTGAGTTCTTTTATGGTTATGGAAATAACTATGCAGGAGTCAATATTAGCAACCTGGATGTCATGTTATGTAGCCTGCAAAAATACGCACCCGATGCGAAAGTGGTCATTTTGGTAGAAAAATCTGAACGTAAATATGTTGATAATTTAGTAGAAAGATTTCCTATTCATGCCGTATTGCAGTATCCCGTATCAGCTAAAATGATGAGCGAAAACCTTAAATAAATTTTCTTTTAATCTACAGGATTATAATATGCAAATTTGGGTGGATGCGGATGCGTGTCCAAAAGTTATTAAAGAGATTTTATATCGTGTTGCTGAACGTAAAAAAATTCAGGTAATGCTTGTGGCCAATCAGAGCTTGCTTATCCCCCCCTCCGCATTTATTAAAAGCATTCGCGTTGCAGCAGGGTTCGACGTTGCTGATAATTACATTGTACAGCAAGTAGAAAAAGACGACTTAATTATTACTGCAGACATCCCCTTGGCCGCTGAAGTCATTGAAAAGGGGGGACATGCACTTAATCCTCGTGGTGAACTTTATTCCACAGAAACCATTAAACAAAAACTAGTCATGCGAGATTTAATGGATGAGTTAAGAGGCTCAGGAGAAATGACGGGTGGCCCGCCCCCACTTAATCAACGCGATCGACGTGAATTTGCTAATCAACTCGATCGGTTTGTTGAAAAATGGAACAAATAAAGATTCACTTGTTATATTCAGATGTAAGTTACCGATTAGTTAAAGAATTTGTCAGAAATGCCGAAAAATCATAAAGAATAATTCTTTTACCATGAGGCTAACTAGACAATATTTATGTCTGAAAATTTAGATAACTGGATCGAACGTATTAGCGAAAATGAGCTGCCGATATTTAAATATACGGTGCATGCTATAAACGATGTAGTTTCAAAGGATGCAACATCCATCTCCGATTTATCTCGAATTATATTACGTGATGCAAATTTAACAGCCCGCGTGTTACGTGTAGCAAACAGTGCAACTTATAATGTAACCGGTTCAACAATAAGTACTATCAGTCGTGCAATTGTTTATTTAGGCTTTAACCTTGTGCGTGACATCAGTATGTCACTCGCAATAATCGATGCATTATTAAGTGGTAAAGCCAAAGAGCATGCATTAGAACTCATGGCCAAATCGTTTCATGCTGCCGTACAGGCGCGAGATTTTGCTGAACGTCGAGGAGATGATGCCGCTGAAGAAATATTTATTGCCGCCTTACTTAAACACATTGGCGAAATAACGTTCTGGTGTGTTGCAGGTGAAGAAGGTGAGCAAATTGTTGAGTTAATAGAAAACCGGGGTTTCTCTGAAGAACTGGCACAACAGGAAGTACTGGGTTTTACTTTAGCTCAACTTACCGTTGGCTTGACAGCGGATTGGCATATAAGTGATTTATTACATAGTGCGATTAATAAGCCGAAGATGGATAATCCACGCATCCAGGATATAGTCAGTGCTTTAGATCTTTCTGATGCGGCCCATAAAGGTTGGACGAATAAAGAAACATTAGCGATTGCAAATAAAATAGCTAAACACATTGATGTTGAAGAAGATAATATTATTGAAATTTTGCATGTGAATGCAAAAAAAGCTGCAGAAGTAGCACAATTATTTGGTGCGAGTTCAATAATAAAATATTTACCCATCGAAGAAAAAAATATAAATGAAGATGCAGATGAGCATTCATTTAATGCTAATTGCCCATCACCAGATCCTTTACTGCAACTTAATATCTTGCGCGATCTATCTGGAATGCTGTCAGAAAAGCCAGATTTTAATTTGATTCTTGAAATTATCTTAGAGGGAATATATCGAGGTGTAGGATTAGATCGTACTCTATTTGCAATGCTCACAGCAGATAAAAAAGCAATTAAAGGAAAATATGCTTTAGGTAAAGATAACCAGGGATTAATTCACAAATTTCATTTTAGTTTGCAAACCGATAATATTTTTTCAAAGTTAGTCTCCAACCGTGGACCTATGTGGGTTGAAAACACTCAGTCTCATCATTCAAAAATATTGGTTAGTGATGAAATTCGTTTAGTCTTAGCATGTCGCGCATTTTATGTTGCACCACTCGTCATAGCTGAACGTGTAATCGGGCTAATTTATGCTGACAGGCAACCGAGTGATAGAGAGCTTGATAGTGAAAGTTTTGAAAGCTTTAAACATTTTGTACAACAAGCCAATCAGGCTTTAGAGTATATTCGGCGATAATTTTTACGAGCAATAAAAAAGGCCGATTTAGAAAACCGGCCTCTGCGCGGAGAACGCAATGTAAAACTCAATCACGGTGTAAATGTTGTCATAATCGTGAAGATATTAATTTGATCTAGATCAAACATAGTGAAGTGTGAATTATTAGAGTTCAAGTGAATATGCGGCTTAAGCTCAACCGTGCCGGAATTTTTAAAATAAGAACTTAATTATATAGCGATATAGTTAATTAAAGTTGAGCTAAATTTTACAACTACAAATGAAATATTGAGGTATAAAGTTAAGCCCAGATCACGCTGTGAGCAATAAGCAAAGCTACAGTGATCATTACCAGGTGAGGTAGAGTTAAGTGCATGGTGTCGTCCCTTTATTCATGTATTTATTATTATCAATATCCCCAATCTTTGCTGGGAGACAGATCACAAATTCAGATTCCATACTCTACTATCGTCTTCCAGATTGACTAAATTTTGTGCAAGGCACATAAAATAGGGCTGTTCAGCTTAACTGTCAAGTAATTGACAGGCTTTTTAGCTTATTTTGGTGATAGATTAAGGAAAAAAGTGGTAAAAAAAGCGGGATATACTAAATTGTATTCCCGCTTTTATTAAAAACTGCTTAACTGATGTGAATTAACTCAGGCTACCTGGAAGGACTTTGCTTTTTCAGTTTCGATATTTGATTGAGTTGCATCAGGTGTTGTGTACAAACCGTGTAGTTCAGCAAGGCTGATGCTGTCGAGATAACCACCAATGAGCTCGAGTAATCGTAGCCATAAAGTATGACTGTCTGAACCGTTAAAATCGGGTTCCATGCTGGTTTCTTTTACCGTTGCTTTATCAACCGCTTTCACAATAGAAGCAATAGTAATCTCAGTTAATGGTTTGTTTAACATATATCCACCACCTGGCCCGCGTGCACTTTTAACAATGTCACACTTCCGTAATAAAGCAAAAATTTGTTCCAGGTAAGAAATTGAAATGTTTTGAGCTTGAGCAAGATGAGCTAAGGTAACGGGTTCATCGACATGAGTCGATAGCTCTAAGACTGTTTTAATAGCATAATGTGCGCGTGAAGATAATTTCATAGTAGTGATGCCCCTTTTGTTTTTTCCCTAAACAATTTATATGTCAATTAAAGTTAGAACCTAATAGACACAATGACAATATGGTTTATGTGAACAATTGTTAATTATAAGTGAATTACTAGGTTATTAAGCATTCCATGTCTTAAAGATAAAAATTTAAGTTTATCAAACAATTATGTCACTTTTACGTAAACGTTTACTTGTTGTTTATTCGCTTACAAGTAATACTTTAATTTATAATAAGTGTTCTATCCATTAAAAATCACACATAAATATTGAAAATATGACACAGATCAAAGCAATAAATGCACAGCAATTACGCTCATTTTGTTCACAAGCAGAATTTGACTTTAAAACCACAAATGATCTTCCTGATTTTGAAGGAATAGTGGGGCAAGAACGTGCAATTGAAGCACTTTCATTTGCGGTAGAAATTGATAGGCCGGGTTACAACATGTATCTCATGGGCTCAACCGGTTTAGGTAAGCACACATTATTAAAACGATTTTTAGATGAAGCCGCGACCAAGAAGTCATCCGCAGATGACTGGTGTTATGTTTTTAATTTTGATAATCCTCAAAATCCTAAAGCTATTCATTTGCCGGCCGGAGAAGGGCGGGAATTTCGTGATGACATGCGTCGCCTGGTACAGGACTTACAAGCAGCAATACCAAGCGCATTTGAAACTGAACAATATTATACCCGCCAGCAAGAAGTTCGTGACTCTATGCAGGCCAAAACACGAGAGGCATTTAATTCTTTAGCGGAAGAAGCGAAACAGCATAATGTCATTTTATTGCGACACGATGAAGATTTAACCTTTGCACCTGTTAAAGATGATAAAGAATTATCGCCTGAAGAATATGAAAAACTTTCAGAAAAAGATAAAAGTCAGTATGAAGAAGTTATTTCTGTGCTTGAAGAGCGTTTAAATAATCTGATAAGACAAAGAACATTATGGCAAAAAGAAGCAAGAGAAAAAATATCTGAAATAAATCGTGAAGTCGGCATGTTTGCTGCTGCTCATCTTATTGAAGAAGTAAAAGTGCGCTATAAGAATATTAAAGAAATAACAAATTATTTAATGGACGTGCAAGAAGATGTGATTAACAGTCTGTATGACTTTCGAGAATATGAACATACTGAAACAGAGTTACCTGTCGAAGGTGGTGAAGAATATTACGGCTTTCAGCATTACGAAGTAAACCTGATTGTTGATAATAAAGAAAAGCCAGATCAAAACCATGGTTGCCCGGTGATTTATGAAGATAATCCCATGTATCAGAATTTACTGGGTCGGGTTGAATATGTTTCACAAATGGGCACACAGGTAACAGATTATCGTTTTATTAAATCGGGAGCTCTGCATAAAGCGAACGGTGGTTATCTTATTATTGATGCGCACAAGTTATTAAGTCAGCCCTATTCATGGGAAGCATTAAAAAGAGTTTTGGTCGCAAAAGAAATTACTATCCAGTCTTTGGGGGATGCTGTTGGCCTGTTAAACACTGTTTCATTAGAGCCAGAACCTATTCCACTTGATGTTAAAGTTGTTCTGGTGGGTGGGCGTTCTCTGTATTATTTATTGGAAGATGAAGATCCCGAGTTTGCAGAACTGTTTAAAGTTGAAGTCGATTTTTCTGAAAGCATTGATTGCTCTAAAGAATCGCTAAATCAATATGCACAAGTGATTGCAACATTGATTAGAAAAAATAACCTTACTGCCTTTGATCAAAGTGCAGTTCAGCGAGTAATAGAATATGGCATGCGCCAAATAGAAGATACAACACAGTTATCAACTCACATGCATAGCATGGTGGATCTTTTAATTGAATCAGATCACTGGGCTAAAAAAGAAAAACAAGCTGTAGTACGGCGTGCTGATGTCCAGTTAGCGATTGATAAACAAATATATCGTGCAGATCGTAGTCGTGATCGAATTTATGATGAAATAAAGAAAGGCATCATCATGATTGATGTTAGTGGTGAAAAAATTGCCACGGTGAATGGTTTATTTGTTATTGAAACAGGGCGAATTGAATTTTCACAGCCTGCGCGTATCACAGCAACTGTGCGCATTGGTGACGGCGACATCATCGATATTGAACGTGAAGTTGATCTGGGTGGTGCGATACATTCTAAAGGTGTATTGATTTTGTCATCTTATCTGGGGGCTCACTATGCAACGGGTAAACCTCTTTCACTTGCTGCCAGTTTAGTTTTTGAGCAATCCTATGGCAATGTTGATGGAGACAGTGCAACTGTGGGAGAGTTATGTGCGCTAGTGTCAGCCATTTCAAAAATTCCTGTTAAGCAGTCCTTCGCTATTACCGGCTCTGCAGATCAACATGGTAATGTTCAGGCGATAGGTGGCATTAACGAAAAAATTGAAGGTTTCTTTGATGTCTGCAAATTAAAAGGTTTAACAGGAGAGCAAGGTGTCATTATTCCTGCTTCAAACGTTGCACATCTAATATTAAGGGATGATGTTGTTGATGCTATAGAGAACAAGCAATTCTCCATTTATCCCGTAAATATAGTCGACGAGGCAATTTCATTATTAACAGGTTTACCCGCTGGAGAGCGTAACGCAGAAGGTGAATTTCCGGAAGAATCAGTTAATTATAAAGTTGAGCAACGTTTACTAGAAATGGCTGAGTTAAAACATGAAGATCAACATAAAGATGAGCATGAACACGAAAATGCTTGTCATGAAGAATCGAAAGAATCAAAAAAAGATAAGTGAGTGATTAATATGACTGTACAAGAAATTATTGAAAAAAAATTAGCCGACAATTTTAATCCGTTGCATTTAGACGTTATTAATGAAAGTAACAATCATAATGTGCCTGAAGGATCAGAATCGCATTTTAAAGTTGTTGTTGTTTCGCCTGCTTTTGCCGGAAAAAATTTACTGTCCCGCCATCGTTTAATTAATACAACGTTAGCTGATGAGTTAAAAAATAGTATTCATGCCTTAGCGATACATGCATACACTGAAGACGAATGGAACGAAACGTCAGGTGGTGCGCCGATGTCACCGCCTTGCCTTGGTGGAGGAAAATAGTAATATAGTTTTGATGGGTAAAAATATTGACTAATATTTGTTGTCTAAAAGTTCAAATGTTCTGTAAAGGTAGCTGTATGAAACTTTTTTATATTTTGGCATTAAATACACTCTTTACCGTTTTATTTTGGTCTCCTCATACGCTATCTAAAGAGGTAACCTCAGAAATATTACCTGCACATAAACTCATTAAGGCCTTACAATCGGGTGGCCATATTATTTATGTAAGGCATGGCCCGACTAACCATAATGAAAAAGATCGATATAGTGACGATTTTGAAAATTGTTCCAGTCAAAGAAATTTATCAAAACAAGGGCGAGCCATTGTTACAAAAATAGGTGCGACTGTTCGCGCACTAAAGATTCCTGTTGGTGACGTATTATCTAGTCCATATTGCCGGTGTAAAGATACGGCAAAACTTATTTTTGGTCATTTTCAGGTTGAGCCTGGCTTACAATTTTCAATCAGTAAAAATGAAGAAAAAGCAAAACAGCTGGGTCAACAACTGCACAAAATGATGATGAATTCAGGTGTCGACGCGAGTAATAGAGTTTTTGTTGGTCATACAGCAAACCTGAAAGACGGATTAGGTATTTGGCCTAAGCCTGAAGGGGTGATGGTTGTTTTTAAGAAAAAAGGAAAGGACATTATTTACAAAGGAATGATTACGCCTGATGCATGGCCGAAATAATATGCTTGTAATTAAAACTTGAGTAAATTCTAGATGTTTAATTCTCTTTCTTTACGTGGACGTTTTTTAATAACACCCATCATTGGTATTATCTTAACGCTTATTTTATATTTTGCCAGTAATGCCGTTATTCGTTCACATGCAGATTTGTTTCAAAAACTGCATGATAATAATTTACCTCAAATAAGCGCCATTAGCCGAAGCATTACATTGCTGGCAAACAATCATAATGCTTTAACTGATACATTAGTTGCAGCTATTAGTAATCCTGATGAAGAAAAAATATATATTCAAGGAAGAGCTGTATTAAACCAGCTTCATCAAATTGAAGTTGAACTGCTTGAAAATATTCACCTGGCTCATAGAGGTATTGTTCAATACGACACTATCCTGGAAAAAATTCGGCTTGCGTTTATTTATTATCAGGAATCCAGCATTCGTGCGATAGAACTCTCTAGTGTTAATTCCCAGCGAGCGATAAAAGAATTGATCTATGTGAGCAAAGCATCACAACAGCTCAATGAGAGTTTTTTGACTTTGTCGGACTATCACACAGAGCACATAACTGATACGTCAAAATTATTAGGCAGCACTCTTTATGATCAAAATATTGTGACCGCACTGGCCGTTATTCTTATTTTAGTTATGATAGTTTCTGCTTTATATTTTTCTGACCGTATGTCTTCTGAAATACAGCAGGCTGAACAAATGATTATTGAAGCACGTGAAGAGGCTGAACGTTCCAACCAGGATAAATCAGATTTTTTGTCAAGAATGAGTCATGAATTACGTACTCCTCTCAATGCTATCGTAGGCTTTGGAGAATTGCTGGACCTGGATTCAAGTATGCTTAATTCAAATCAACAAGAAAATATTAGGTATATTATGGAAGCGGGAGAACACCTGCGCCATCTTGTAAATGAATTGCTTGATTTAGCAACAATCCAGTCAGGAAAGACAGACATAACTAAAAATATCATCCCGGTAAAAAGTATAGTAGAAGAATGTATTACTATGATTCATCCTCAAGCAGCAAATAAAAAAATAGAAATTATTAATAATATTAAAGATACTAAATGTAAAATACAGGCAGATCATTTGCGACTGAAAAAAGTGCTGTTAAATCTTCTTTCAAATGCGGTCAAATACATTTGTGAGAAAGGACAGATTATGTTTGATTGTAAGCAGGTGAGTAAAGATCGCCTTCAAATACGTGTCACCAACACAGGTTCTGTTTTGAGCCGTAAAGAAATATCAAAGTTATTTACACCCTTTGAGCGTTTTGATTCAAAGAAAGATACTGAAGGAACAGGAATAGGGCTTGTGATTGCCAAACATATGGTTGAACAAATGGATGGTACAATTGCTGTTGAAAGCATTCGAAATGGAGAGATTATTTTTTTTCTTGAATTTTTATTAGTTAATGATGTAAAAGAACTGTCATGATAAGTGTTATATCAAAATAAAATTAAGAATAATAAAATTAAGAACAATAAAATCACTTATACACACTTTCACCTATAAACTATTCAGTAAATTTAGTTTTTACCGTTAACTCATTCAACTTGTTATAAGCACACACTAATGTTCTGGATTGAAAGATATGTTTCTCCGCATGTTTATAATAGAAAAGGTATACAAATAGTTTAAATATAATATTATAAGCTCTATGTCTAACCCTTACTTGCTGATAATAGTTACCTCTTCAATGTGTGGCCTCATTGCCGGTTTTGTAATGCACCGTTCAAGCTTTTGCGTTACCGGAATGTTTCGCGACATGTTCCTGTTTAAAAATTATTATATGATGCGAATGTTGATTCTCTTAATTGTCGTCAGTATGGCTATTTTTGAAGTTGGAACAATATTCGGTTTGCTTTCTGCTAACCCGTTTCCACTACTTGGGCCTCCTTCTCTGGCAACAATTCTGGGAGGAGTACTTTTTGGTTTTGCTATGGTGCTTGCGGGTGGTTGCGTCGTTGGCACATTATACAAAATGGGTTCTGGTAGCGTGCTTAGCGTCATTGCTTTTATTGGTTTATTAGCTGGAAGTGCATTTTATGCTGAGATTCATCATTTATGGTCAGCATTAGCCAAGTCGACAAGTTTTACATCAGGTCAGATAACACTGCCACAACTATTTAATACTCCTTCTTATCTGTTAACTTTTCCAATAGCTATTGTTGCTGGACTTTATTTATTTAAAGTAAAAGATAAATTAACCAGGCCCAGTTCTGTAGATGGTTATATCCAGCCATGGAAAGTCGCAATAATTCTCGCTTTACTTGGCAGTGTTTCATATCTGTTTGTTGGCATGCCTTTGGGAATAACGACGTCTTATGCAAAGCTTGGCGCTTCAGTTGAAATGATTTTTGCCAGGGAACATGTATTTTCCTTGCCTTACTTTACCGGTTTGCCTTTGAGTTATATCCCGCCTTTTACTGATACACTAATTACGGGTGGAGCAGGTCCAAAACTCGATGCAGTTGCAGCAATACAATATCCGCTAGTTTTATTTATTACATTAGGTGCAACGTTATCAGCCGTTATCTTAAAAGAATTCAAGATACATTACCGTTTGCCACTTAAGCAGTATGTCACCGTTTTGGTTGGTGGTTTTTTTCTTGGCCTGGCAGCAAGAATGGTACCTGGCTGTAATATATGGCATCTATGGGGGGGAGTACCTATCCTCTCAATGCAAAGCCTGATATATGCCATTGCATTATTACCCGGTACATGGCTAGGCAGTAAATTTTTGGCAAAATATATTATTACCCATTAGTGAAAAATTAATATGAATAATAATAAGCAACAACTTGTTTTAGATATAAGAGGTCAAATCTGTCCATCTTGTTTGTTAATAGCACTTAAAGAAGTGACGATAAATGCAGATAAACTCAACAATAAAGAAATGAGTATTCTAATACTTTCAGATGATCGACATGCAACTGCAACAATACCAGATGCAGTTCATAGCATGGGTTTCTCAACTACAATTAGTAAAACTGATGATGGTTATGAAATACTTATTAATAAAAAATAACAGGTTATTGATTTATGTCGTCTGAAAAGAATAACTCTGAAGCCTTTATTTATATCAGAGATAAAATCAATCAATTATTAGATGTCATGGGTACGTTCCCACTGAAGCCAGAGGAGCTGGATGATAAAACTTTAATTGAACTTGATCCTATTGGAATAATTTCTGACTCATTTAAACAAATTTTAAAACATCATGAGTCAACTATAAAGGAATTAGAATTTGCAAAAAACGAAATTCGTACTGTTTTTGACTCAATCAATGCATCTATTTTAGTAGTTGACCAGAATATGTGCGTAAAAGATTTTAATCAGAATGCAAAAAATAATTTTTTCCCCAATAGAGCCAAAAATAATATATACGATAATCCTATAACTACAGTCTGTGGCTGTGATAAGGCTTTTATTGACGAGTTATATAATAAACCAGGTGTGGCAAAAAATTTAATCAATAATGATCGTAACTTCACAGTTACGCTTAGTATGATTGGTAATGCAGATAGTGAGCAACGTTTAGCTATTATTAATTTGTATGACATCACCGAGCAAAAGAAAATTGAATCCGAACTTAATCAACACCGCAATAACCTCGAACTTTTAGTGCGCAACCGTACTGATGATTATAAAAAGGCATTAGATGAGGCAGAAAAGGCAAATAAAGCCAAATCTGAATTTCTTTCTAATATGAGTCATGAACTACGCACTCCTCTGAATGCCATATTAGGCTTTGGACAGATACTCGAAATAAAAAATGATGAAATAAATAATCCTAATATAAGCCATATTAAAGAAATATTAGATGCAGGATATCACCTTCTAAATCTCATAAATGATGTACTGGATTTATCCCGGATTGAAGCAGGGAAACTAGACGTTCACATGGAGCAAGTTCCTGTAAATGAAATAGTGCAGCAAAGTATATCCCTGATTTATCCCCAGGCTAAAAAACGTCAAATAGAACTAAATAACCAGATTAGTGACATAAATCATATGGTACTGGCTGATCCCACTCGATTTAAGCAGGCATTAACCAATATTTTATCTAATGCGGTTAAATATAACTGTGAAAATGGCAGTATCGACATTTATAGTGAAATTATTGATAAGCATTATCTACGCATATCGGTTAGCGATACAGGAGAAGGGTTTAATGAAGTTGAAGCTAAAGATATATTTATACCATTTGAACGCCTGAATGCGAAAAAAAATATTGAAGGCACAGGTATTGGTTTAGTTATAACCAGATATATGGTTGAACTTATGGGAGGCACAGTTGGCTTTAAGAGTCAGCCTGGTGAAGGTAGCACCTTTTGGATTGAGTTAGAAATGTCACCAGAAAAAAATCAATAGTTTGACTGAATAATGTACTGATTCTTGTAATATTATTTAGTAATTTTATTTAGCGTGAAATTTTATTAAGATTTTTATAAAGATATTTTTGTAAATTTGGGGGAATCAGTTTTTCTAAAGATTTTTGTCTAAAAACCGTTCATTATGTGTAGGCAGAGGATTGTTCTTAATATGAGGATTTTCAGGGATTTGTAAATGAAAACCTTGTTTCTCTATACTTATCATTATTTCTGAAGCATTGCCGCGCGCCATTTTTTTATCCGCTGTTAAGTTTAACGTCATCACCATTTCGGTTTGACCTAGTGCGACCATCAGTACATTTGGTAAATCAGATAAAGGTTTTTCTGCTGGAAGGAAAATATAAGTCTCATCTTTTTTCAGACTTTTATAAACCACGCATTCCATTTCGGTATTAGATGTTTCATTAGTTGGCATAAGTAGTATCCATTCACTATTTACTGTGGTGTGTTGGTATTTAAGGCATGCTTTATTTGTTGAAAACGTTCCCATGCATGGGGTATTTCATGGCCTTCATTACGCACGTGTTCAAGTAACTTCTGTGCATCTTTAACAATTAAATCAAGTTGTTCAGCGCTGAATAATTGTAAGGCAGCATCGAGATCTTGAGTATCTTCATTGAGTAATGTTGGTGTTAACTCTTTTTCAAGTATAGGTGAGTTTTCCAGCATGAGATCAGCAATTAGTTTGATTTCATGTAGTTCATTATGCATTTCCCGGGCAACATCTTCTTCGTCAAGTTTTTTTAATGCAACAGGATCATCTGCTGCACCTTTTCGTATTGCAGCCATAATTGCAGCAATGAGTTTTTTTATCGCGATTTTTAAATTGCTGTGATCGCCTGGCATGGCACAACTAATCGCATAACACTCATCAAGTTGTTCCTTTATTTCTAATACCACATCACTTTCACTATTAAGACCAAGCTCAGTAGTTTTTTGTACGACAGATTGAAAATAGCTCATAAAGCTTAATAAGTTTTCCTCATCTTTCCTTTGAGCATCATCAATATCTTGCTGAGTGATGTCTTGCTCAGGTTTGGGAAATAAAGGATTGAGTAATCGACGTTTTAAATGTCGCTCATTTGGGCCGGGAGCTGGGCTAAAATTCATAGTCATAGGAATAAGTTACGTTGGTTGTAGAGTTAGTTAATTATACACATTGATTGGTGATTTTTCATCGGCTCAGTGGATGTAAACGTTAATTTTTGTTATTTGCAATGAGTGTTGGATTGATGCTTAAGGTTTCAAGTTATCTGAAATAATTTCTATCCAGTGTTTAACAGGAACTGTGCTTTCTGAATTAAGGTGAAGCAAACAACCAATATTAGCGGTAACAATAAGATCAGGTGAGTCAACCATTAAGCCTGTTAGTCTTTGTTGTAGAAGCTGTTGAGATAATTTGGGCTGAGTAATGGAGTATGTCCCTGCAGAACCACAACATAAATGTTTATCTTTAATGACACTTAACTGATAGCCGCAGGCGGTCAGGATATTTTCTATACTGGAAGGCTGCTTTTGCGCGTGCTGTAAGGTACAAGGAGTATGTACGGCAATACAGTCTTTGGTGAGGTCTAACTTTGTCTTTAATACTTTAGTGTCTATCACTTCGCTGAGATCAAATGTTTTACTTGCCACTTGTTCAGCTTTATCTTTATATGCATCATCATATTGTAATAAAAAAGGATATTCTTTAAACATGGCACCACAGCCAGTGGCGGTCATTACAATACCGTCTATTCCGTTATCAAATTCAGTGATCAAGCGATCAATATTATTTTTTATTAAAATTAACGCGTTATCTTCATCGGATAAATGTTGATTTATAGCACCACAGCAGCCACTAAAAGAAACAGGTTCAATATCGATAGCATCAAGTACCTGTCTTGCGGCATGATTTATTTCAGGAGAGAGAGAGGGTTGTACACAGCCATCAAGAATTAACATTTTCTTACTGTGATTTTTTAATGTTAATTTAGATAAAGCTATTTTTTCTGGGATTTTCTTTTTTAATGAATAAGGTAAGACTGGTCGAAACAAGCGAGCGACTTTTAAAAGAGAATCAAAACGTGCTGAAAAAGGTAAAATGGCTAATAATGTTTTACGCAACAAGGTTTGTGACCAGGGTCGTTTAACGCGTTTCTCGGCTTCACTTCGTCCGATCTCAAGTAGATGGCTATATTCAACACCAGAAGGGCAGGTTGTTTCGCAAGCTCGACAAGCGAGACAACGATCAAGGTGTGACAGGGTAGCTTTAGTCACAGGCTGGCCTTCCAGCATTTGTTTTATCTGATAAATACGTCCACGTGGCCCATCGAGTTCATCACCTAATATCTGGTAGGTTGGACAGGTAGCAGTACAAAAACCACAGTGAACACAACTACGTAAAATTTTATCGGCGAGTTGGCCTTTAGCAGACAGTAAAAAATTGTGTTCTAGATTAGTTTGCATAAGGAATAAGCTAAATTATAAATCTGAATAAAGTCGGCCGTAGTTAAAGATGCCATAAGGATCAAAGCGCATTTTTAAATTAATGTGGAATTGTTTTATTTTAGCTTCAAGTGGCATAAAACGTTCTTCAAATTTATTTTCATTATTTTCTACTTTAAATAATGTTGCTGAGCCACCTTGTTCGATTGCATGTTGCTGGATTTCCTCGGCTTCTTTATCACTGTGAATCCAGTACTGTGCGCCGGCCCAGTCAATAAAACTGTCTTTTTCCAGATTAATACTGGCGATATATGGAACAGATAATCGCCATAATGGTTTTTTGTTATCAAAAAAAGGTAACGTCTGTTCATTAACTTGTTGCCAAAATTTTTCAGCGTGCAGCATCGTTTCTCCACCTACTTTTTTTTGCGCGGATGTTACTGCACTTAAAGCACCACTTAAGCGAACATATAATTTTTCATTTTTATAGGCTAATGCAGAAAGAGGTAATGAGGTCTGGTGAAGCTGCCGCATCATCACCAATGCATTTTGCTGTGACATCGCAATACATTGGGTATGTTCAGTATGGGGGCGCGGTAAAACTTTAATTGAAATTTCTAGCAACAGACCTAATGTACCTAAAGCTCCTGCCATTAAACGTGACACATCGTAGCCAGCAACATTTTTCATCACCTGACCACCAAAGGACATAATGTCACCTTTGCCAGTGATAATTTTGGTGCCTAAAACAAAGTCACGTACCGAGCCGGTAAAGGGACGACGAGAACCTGATAACCCTGTTGCGATTGCGCCACCTAAGGTGGCATGTTTGCCAAAGTGAGGTGGTTCAAAAGGTAACATTTGATTGTTTTTTGCCAGTAACTCTTCAATGTCTTTTAAAGGTGTTCCGGCACGAGCTGTAATAACCAGCTCACTTGGTTCGTAACTAATGATGCCCTGATGAATACGTGTTTCTATGATTTCGGTTTTGCTTGCAGAAGTATTATGAATGCGGTTGCCATAAAATTGTTTACTATTACCTCCAACAATTTTTAACATAGTTTTATCATTTAGAGCTGCACGCACACGATCCTGTAATTCCTGGGTTCGATTAACTGCCATAATTAAAAACGTTCCAGTCCTGGATGCGAAAGTAATCCATCATGTACATGCATACCACCGAGTTCCGCACAGCGATGTAATGTTGGTACTGCTTTTCCCGGGTTAAGTAATTCAAGAGGATCAAATGAATGTTTAATGTCATGAAACATTTGCAGCTCAAGTGACTTAAACTGTACACACATTTGGTCTATTTTTTCTTTACCTACACCATGTTCACCGGTAATTGCACCACCAGCTTTTACGCAGAGTTCAAGAATTTTTCCTCCAAACTCTTCAGTACGTTCTAACTCACCTTTAATATTTGCATCATAAAGAATCAATGGATGTAAGTTACCGTCACCAGCATGAAAAACATTTGCCACTAATAAATTATATTCTTTTGATAACTCGCTGATTTTTTGCAAAATAAAAGGCAGCTGTTTTCTCGGAATAGTACCGTCCATACAATAATAATCAGGTGAGATACGCCCCACTGCAGGGAAAGCAGATTTACGTCCTAACCAAATGTTTAAGCGGTCATCTTCATTTTCAGAAGTGCGTAAACTTGTAGCCCCTTTTTTTTGCAATAAATGCTGGACGAATTGAATTTGTTCGCTGACCTCTTCATGTGTACCATCGAGTTCACATAATAATATTGCTTCAGCATCAAGCGGATAACCGGCATGCGCATAATCTTCTGCCGCACGAATTGCCAGGTTATCCATCATTTCTAAACCTGCAGGAATAATGCCTTCGGCAATAATAGCGCCAACGGCCTCACCCGCTTTTACGACATTATCAAATGCAGCAAGAATAACCTGTGCTTGCTGAGGACGTGGCAAAAGTTTAACAGTAACTTCGACTATTACGCCTAACATACCTTCTGAGCCGGTCATTAAGGCAAGCAAATCATAACCGGGACTATCTAGTGCCTGGCTGCCAATGGTAATGAGTTCACCATCAATGGTGATTACTTTAAGTTGGGAAATATTATGAACGGTTAAACCATACTTTAAACAATGCACACCGCCTGCATTTTCTGCAACATTGCCGCCGATGGTACAGGCAATTTG
>JAPHTF010000090.1 GCA_026197095.1 Gammaproteobacteria bacterium | reverse complement strand
TTTATATGGAGACAATATGGAAATTTCAGGCATCATTACATTAGTCATTATTGGCGCAATTATTCTTTATGTAATTTCAATCTTTAATACCCTTGTTGCTCTGCGAAACCGGTTTAAAAATGCATTTTCTCAGATTGAAGTACAACTTAAACGTCGATACGATTTAATTCCTAACCTGGTCGAAACGGCTAAAGGTTATCTCAAGCATGAACGCGAAACATTAGATGCTGTTATTCAGGCACGTAATAGTGCTTCAAATAGTTTATCCGCAGCACATAATAATCCGGGTGATGCCTCGACTATGCAGGGATTAGGACAAGCAGAAGGCAATCTTGCAGGCGCGATGGGGAAATTTAATGTAGTCGTTGAAGCCTACCCTGAGTTAAAAGGGAATGAAAACATGATGCAGCTGACAGAAGAATTAACCAGTACAGAAAATAAAGTTGCTTTTGCTCGTCAGGCCTTTAATGACCAGGTGATGGAATACAATACTTACAAACAATCATTCCCGCAAAATATTTTAGCCGGCATGTTTGGTCATATTAAAGATGCTTCATTACTTGAATTTCAAGATAGCGCACAAATACAGGCCGCTCCTAAAGTCTCATTCTAATTCTCTATTTTCATGAACTTTTTTAAAGCTCAGGATAAAGCACGTCAAAACACAACACGACTTGTGGTTCTGTTTGCTTTAGCCATTGTTTCTTTGGTTTTATTAACAAACCTGCTCTTTATTGGCACATTCGCCTACATGGGAACGAATGAAAATGATTCCTTTATATATGCATTTACCCATGCTATTGATCGAGACATCATCATTGTTGTGTCTGTTGGTGTGAGCCTGTTAATAATTATTGGCAGTATATATAAAACACTCTCCTTATCTAAAGGCGGGCCAGCGATTGCTGAAATGCTGGGTGGCCAACTTGTTCCTCAAAGCACAACAGATCATCAAGAAAGAAAACTTCTTAATGTTATTGAAGAAATGTCCATCGCAGCCGGAATGCCTATACCTAAAGCGTATATTTTAAATGAATCATCTATTAATGCTTTTGCTGCTGGTCAATCAAATAGTAATGCGGTCATTGGTGTAACACGTGGCGCCTTAACGCAACTTACACGAGATGAGTTACAGGGAGTAATCGCGCATGAATTTAGTCATATCCTTAATGGTGACATGCGGCTAAATTTACGCCTTATCGGGATACTCCATGGTATTTTATTAATTGGCATAATCGGAGAGCATATTCTCCGCTCTTTTCGTTACCGTTCGAGTGGAAAAAAAGATAATGGTGGCGCGATAATCTTTATTGGCATTGGTTTGTTAGTTATTGGCTATGCAGGTACCTTTTTTGGTAAATGGATCAAAGCCTCCGTTAGTCGTCAACGTGAGTATCTAGCTGACGCTTCTGCTGTACAGTTTACCCGGGACAAAGATACGATTGCCGGTGCATTAAAAAAAATTGGTGGTCTCTCTGAAGGCTCACTATTAGAAACGCCTTCCGCCTCAGAATATAGTCATGCCTATTTTTCGAATGGTGTCAGTTTTTTTCTGGACTCCATGTTTTCAACTCATCCCCCTTTAACAAATCGAATAAAGCAAATTGACCCGGGCTGGAATGGACAATTTATTGCTCCAAAGCCCATTAAAGAAAGCGAACCAGAAGTTGCCACAAAGAATCATACTACAGCAGCAGGAATAGCGGTTACTGCCGCAATCTTAACCTCTGCTGAACAGGCCATTAGTCAAATTGGAACGCTTAACGAAACAAACATAGAATATGCACAACAACTTATTTTAAGTTTACCTGATAATCTTAGATTCGCATCACAGAGCGCTTACTCTGCACGTGCAGTGATTTATTCTCTTTTGATCAGGGAGCAAGTCGACAAAGAAAATACCTGGAAATTAATAAACGAATTTGCAGATCCGGCAATGCCAGATGAAACAAAAAAATACTATACAGACTCAATGACGCTGGATGAGACGCTAATTTTACCCTTGCTTGAGCTATGCGTTAATGCCTTACGTGAACTATCTGAAAACCAATATAAACAGTTCAAATATACTATTGAGATGATTGTTAAAGCAGATAAAACAATTGATTTAAATGAATGGGTTATTCAAAGACTTGTTTTACAACAACTCGATGAGCATTTTTCATTACGAAAACCTGCTAAAGCAAAATATGCTTACCTGGGTGCAGTAAAAAAAGATGCTGAAATATTATTATCACTACTTGCATACATTGAGCATAAGGATAATGAAATACATGCTAAAGAAGCATTTGAACTCGGTAAAAAAGAAATTGGGGCAAATGCATTTAATATTATTCCAAAAGAAGAACTTTCTCTAAATACATTAAATACTGCAGTTGATCATTTAATGGAACTTAAACCATTGTTAAAACCTAGAATCCTTAAAGCTTGTGCAAAAATTATCCTTGCCGATGGAAATGCCACTCGTAAAGGTGTTGAAATATTCCGCACCATTTCAACTAACTTAGACTGCCCTGTCCCACCTCTTAATATAAAAACTTAGTTTCCCATACTTGTTCACTACTACTCTTAATTTATTACAGATTTTATTCATACTACTCTGCACTTAGCCTCAGCATACTGCATTAGTTAAAACACTACATTTTCTATTTCTAATATGTGGCAAATACCACACTTATCTTACTTGTATATATGCAAAAATAAATAATGAATTATTTAACATTGTGTAACAAATACAACATCTTAAGCGACTATAGTTTTACGTATTTAAACCGTTGGCTTTAATAAAAATAACAATTTTAAGCGGTGTATTTTTGTGAGGTTAATCACATATTCATTTTTGAAACATCGCGTAACTTTTCAAAGTGTCGATACTAGTTATGAAACATAATTTTAGCCAGAACTCGAGCAACATTTAAGACAATTTTTAAAAAGAGTTAACCTTACAAAATGACACTTAAAAAATATACTATCTCACTTGATGGCCTGCTTGGGCACGAAAGCATTATTTTTAAATTAATTTGTTCTGTTTCAGAGAGAACAAAAAACAGAACAAATGCGTATACGTTAACCACTGATAGTAAAAATTCAGATATCAATATTAAAGATATAAAAAACAAACAAACTGATGATATTCAAACGGGGAGCCAGGTAAATGTCTGGGTGTCAGATAAAGCAGATAACTTAGAAAATTCAATAGCTCGACCTTTAATCGCAACACGCGTATTACATACTCTTGATAATTTACTTGAAAACACTGTAATCACTAGCGATGCAAAAGAAATGATAGCGGAAAGTGCTGCACTAGAATCATCTGCTGATGAAGATAACTCAATAGAATTTAATATTACCGAAGAAGAAGCCTCTGAATTAGCCATCGTTCACGATGAAATTTTAGAAAACCCGGCCAATAAAGAAGAGCACATTGCACCAGGTAATATAGAACTAACACTGGTTAAAAATGATTCACCTAAAACAATTCATAAAGCAGATTCGCATAGGGTGCTTGTTGTTGATGATAGTCAATCTGTAAGAAAACAGCTTGAATTAGAGCTTGATTTATTTGACGTTACCGTTGATTTTGCAGACTCAGCTGCAGCAGCATTTGATTTATTAAAAGCAAATACTTATGGATTGGCTCTGTTAGATGTTGTTTTACCGGATAAGGATGGCTTCCAAATATGCAAACATATAAAAAGCACCACTAAAGAGACTGTTGCTATTATGTTAACAGGCAAAGCAACACAGACAGACAAAATAAAAGGTTCACTAGCAGGTTGCGATGATTACCTGATTAAACCCGTTGGAAGAATAACATTCCAGAATGCAGTAAAAAATTACATATCAATAAAAAACACCCACAAAGCTGTTGAAGCGTAAAGTAAGTAGAACTTAAGGAGATATAAAAAATGGCTATCAATAAAGTGCTCGTTGTCGATGATTCTGATACTGAATTATCAAATATTAAAAGTATTGTAGGTAATACAGGATGTATCGTTCTAAGCGCATCAAGTGGTTTAGAGGCGGTTGAAATTGCAAAAAAAGAACAGCCTGACATCATTTTTATGGACATTATTATGCCTGATATGGATGGTTATGAAGCAACCAGAAAACTCAATAATGATGCAAGTACACGTGATATCCCTATTGTTTTTGTTAGCAGCAAAAGCCAAAAAGCAGACAAGCTTTGGGCACAAATGCAAGGTGGCAAAGGTTACGTTACTAAACCTTATACTGCTGACAAAATCCTTAGCCAACTAAAGTCTTTTAACTAAGATTTTATAATTTCAAACAGGAAATCCGATGCAAGCCTTTGCAAATGATGTAGCAGAAAAGATGAATGACTCTGTGAAATCAGACAAAGAATCATTAGATATGATGGATAATCATGGGCCACTATTTTCAGCTGGTGAAATTATTTTCCCAGATGAAAGTATTGACCGCCCATATACACGGTATGGTTATAAAATATCTAACATGAATTTTCTTGTGCCGGAGCAAACAGTAAGTGAAGTAATTCAAAATCCAAAGATATTCAGTTTACCGAACTCCCCTGCCTGGATAGAGGGATTAATTAATATTCGTGGCAATATCATTCCCGTCATGAATATTGATAAATTATTAAAAAATCTCAGTGGCGATAAGTTAAAAAGCATACTTGTACTTAACAAAACTGATTCCAAAACTGCAATTGCTATCTTGATAAGTGATCTACCTATTTCACTAGAGATTGGTGAAAGCAAAACAACTGCAAGTGAATATCCTGAAATATTGCGAGACTATATTAATGATGGTTTTAATCAGAACAATGTTGATTGGATAGAATTTAACCCGCAAGATTTATTTAAAAAATTAGCTAATAAAGTTATCGATTAATCATTGGTCTAATTACAGAAATACAAGAGGCTATATAAAAATGCTTAATAATATGAGAATTGGACCAAGGCTTGTACTGCTAATTGCAGTACAAACAATTGTACTCGGCATTATTGGTGTAACTGCTGTGTTAGGGTTAAATTTCGCAACAGATACTACACAATCATTAAATAAGAACGTTATTGAACAGGTAACCCTAAACCAACTAAATGGCACAGTTCGAACTGACATTTTAGAAATGGTAACGCGTGTAGCAAATGGAAAAATTGATTTTACACAGGGTAGTGACAACTTATTAGCCGCTAAAAATATCTTTGTAAATAACTGGGATGAATATAAAGAAGATAAATCTGATGAAGAAAAGAAGGAAATAGAGGCTTCATTAGGCAATGAATATCGTAATATTCTTACAGCATTCACTGAATTAGAAACACTTTTCGCGGTTCAAGATAAGGTTGGCGTGAACGAATTTCTTGAAACACGTTCACAAAAAATAATACTTCCATTTTTGACTGAGTTGAATGAACGTGTAAATGAATACCAGCTTATATCTGAAGCATTATTTGAAGAGTCAATCAACACTAATAAATTATTCTTTAATGCCAGTGCGGCAATTATGGCGATAGGTCTGATTTTCGCTATTCTATTAGGTTATATTATCTACCGCTCTATCTATTTACGTATTGAAAGTATCTCCGACACGGTGCATAAAGTATCTGAAGGTGACTACTATGCTCGTACAGGGCTAAGCGGAAAAGATGAATTATGTGAACTTGGCTCAGCGTTTGATGGCTTGTTAGCAGAAAAAGTATCCACGCTAGTGCAAGCAGAACAAGCTAATGAAGAGTTGAATACCTCAGTAATTACCTTGCTTGAAGCAGTATCCAAACTTAGCCAAAGAGATCTGACTATACGTGTACCTGTTACAGAAGATGTAACAGGTCCTGTAGCCGATGCGTTAAATTTGTTCACCGCAGAAACATCTAAAGTTCTTAAAGGTGTACGCGTTATATCCGAAGAAGTTGCACGGGCAACTAACCTAGTAAAAAATCAATCTGACATCGTAATTGCCGTAGCAATAAAAGAACAATCTTCTGTATTAAATACAACTAAAGAACTGCAAAACGCGAGTCATGCGATGGAACATATTGCTGACCTGGCAAGATCATGTAACCAGGAAGCAGAAAACGCAATTAAAACAACCCATACTGCGATGGAAACAGTAACCAGATCATCTGAAGGTATGAATACTATTCGTGAAACAATTCATAAAGCTGAAAAACGAATCAAGCGTCTTGGTGAACGTTCTCAAGAAATCAGTCGTGCTGTAAATCTTATCAACAGTATCTCGGAAAGAACACATATCCTGGCCCTAAACGCGAGTATGCATGCAGCCTCTGCTGGTGAAGCTGGTCGTGGATTTGCCGTGGTAGCAGATGAAGTACAACGTTTGGCAGAAAATGCGCGTGATGCAACATCTCAAATATCAACCCTGGTATCAAATATTCAGATTGAAACTGTTGATACTGTAGATACTATGAATAATGTAATCACCCAGGTTGTTGAAGGTAGTCAATTGGCAGAAAAAGCGGGTGAACAAATGCGACTTACTCAGGATAGTACAGAGGGTTTGGTAGCTTCGGTAAAACAGATTGCAACCAGTTCAGCGGATCAGGTAATAATTACCAAAAAATTACAGAGTAATGCAAGCCAAATATTAAGCTCTAATCAAAAAACAAGTGAACAATTACAGAAACAAACCATTCAAACTAAACGATTAGTTGAGTATGCAAAAGGTCTGTTAAAAGCAGTACAGGTATTCAAATTACCTGGTGTTGCTCCAGCAGAAGTCATTAAGGCTGAAGCGGTAAAATCTGAAATCGTAGTTAATGAAAAACTTCCAGAGATTATAATGTCTACTACTCAACAAAAAGCTTCATAAAATAATATATGACAATAGTTACTGAAAATACGAGTGTAATTGAAGAAGAGATATCAAATATTGTTGTAGAACTTTACGACAATATTTCTCTTTATCAGGCCAATCAAGATTTACCTCAAGTTCATGGCTTTATAGACAGCTATATTAAGCGTGTTACTCGCATCGGGTTTCGCTTAGCAAAATCTAAATTCTCAGGTTTACGTGATTCATGTGTGATTTTTCACGAAATTCTGGACACTTTAAACAAAAATAATACGATCATTACTGGCGAGCATCTACAACAATTTGAAGTATGGCCTACTTTGATACTTTCTTATATTACTGAACCTGAAAACGTTAATAATATAGAAAACCTGTTAAATTTCTTACAACAACCTGTATGGAACTATCAAATTGATCAGGGTGATTTATCCCAGCTAAAAGACGCATTTTATAAAAATGTCACTGCTCCTGAAGCAGGTATTAAAACTGAAACAGATGTACCTGCTGAAGAAATTGAAACCGCTAGCAAGTCAAATGATGACAGGGAAAATAATGATGATGAGTTAGATTTTGATAGTTCAATGACAGGCGCATTTGATGGTGCTGTCTTTGAGTCAATTCAAGAAGAGATTCTGGAAGCGATGACTTCTCTTATATCAGATCTGGCTTCAACTGATGCTGATGATGACTTCGGGCTTAACCATGCCTTTAATTTATGTGCAGATCGTATCGAATTACTAGGTATGTCTATTGCAACTGCAGGCTTAATGGGATTGATGGATGTCTGCATGATCTTTCAGTCCGGATTAAGAAACCTGGCTAATCGAGAAAAACAACTTAGCGATGATGAGCAAATAATTATTGAAGAATGGACTTCACATTTAATTGCATATCTCAGCTCACCCACCGATCATGATATTGTAGACCAATTAGTTAATTACCTGAATAATATCCCATGGTTAGAGGCAATGTCAGAAGATGAAGTGATGACATTACGATTAATGCTCATACCAGAAGATATTGAAGTAACGGCACCTTATGATGATTCAATAGATCTTGATTTTTCAGATAACTTCAGCTCTTCAATAGCAGCAGATAAGAATAACGATTCTGTACAAGAAGACGAATTAATATATGAAATAGATAATGATGATGGACTAGAAGACATATCAGTATCTGAAGACATGTATTTTCTTGGGCAGGAGCTCATTCAACTCATACATGATGAATTCCAGTTAGAGCAGCCTTCACTAGATGAAGAAATCCAGAATATTGAAGCAGATAAAATACTAAACGAAAGTGACATTGAACACCTCTCACAATTCAATAGCATGATAGAGCGTTTCTCTCTGGCTACTGAATCAATCGGCTTGACTGGATTAAACAAAACATTAGCCCACATCGTTAAAAATCTTACAGTCAAAATCAGTAACAATAATACCGATGCGTTAAGCAAAGATATCGTTCAATATCTAAAATGTTTTTCCAAGCTATCTTTAAACTATTTAAATGATATGGATGATGCGGAATTAATAAATCAGCTAGTATCGCCATTATATATAGAAGGCTGGTATGAAGAACTCGGCACGGAAAAAGCTTTACTTGAGAAGGAACTACTCTCCCCTCGCCTGTTAATCGAAGATGACATTGAAATACGTGCTACAGAAGCGACTTTAGATGATATATCACTTAAATTACCTGATGATGTTAACCAGCAGTTACTCAATACATTACTTCAAGAGTTACCTATTCAGACAGAAGAATTCACTCAGGCTATAACACAGATAGTTGAAGGAAATGCAAGTTTAAAAGATGTAGAAAAGGCACAACGTATCGCCCACACATTAAAAGGCGCAGCGAATACTGTGGGTGTGGTGGGTATAGCTACATTAACACATCATATTGAAGACATATTTGATGTATTTACGAATAATAAAAGGTTACCTGGTAAAAATCTGGCTGACATTTTGATGAATGCGGCAGATGTTCTTGAAATGATGAGTGAATCGTTATTAGGGCTGGGGGATGAACCAGAAAACGCACAAACCGTATTGCAACAAATTCTTGATTGGGCAAATTTAATTGATCAAGAAGGTATACCTGAAGACGACGCACAGATTGAATTAAGCCAGCCAAGCGAAACTTCAGCATCCGCCAGTGATACTAGTCACTTAAATGAAGTTGCTGCACCAACTATGTTGCGGGTTCCAGCATCTTTAATGGATGAGTTGTTACGTATTGCAGGAGAATCAATTATTTTAGGCGGTCAGTTGCAGGAACGATTGCGCATGGCTACTCAGCAGACTCAACTCGTACATGAACAAAACACACTTTACCAACAGCTTGTTTTTGAGCTTGAGCAAATAGTAGATGTCCAGGGCCTGTCAGCAAACAGACATGACTCAAAAGAAAATGAAGTATTTGATTCCCTTGAATTGGAACAGTATAACGAATTACACACGGTAACACATAGACTTGTAGAAGCGGCTACCGACTCAAAAGAATTAACTCATGCAATTGAAGATGAGCTCAATAATCTTGATACATTATTGGTTGATCAAAGTCGTTTACACAAAGAAAACCAAAATGTCGTCATGCAAACACGAATGGTTCCTGTACAGAATATTGTACCGAGATTACAAAGAAGTATTCGACAAACATCCCGTTCCACAAATAAAAATGTAACACTTGATGTAGAAGGAAGTGAAACATTAATGGATAGTGATGTACTTAACGATCTTGTCGATCCAATTATGCATGTACTGCGTAATGCAATCGATCACGGTATTGAGCCAGAAAATATCAGGGCAGCAAAAGGAAAAAATGCAAACGGTAATATTACCTTATCATTTTTTAGAGATGGAGATCATATCGTTGTCAGGTGTGTTGATGATGGTGCAGGTCTGGATTTTGATTCCATAAGAAAAACAGCGATTAAAAAGAACTTTATTACCAGCGAGCAAAAATTATCTGATGATGAGCTTACACGCCTAATTTGGCTGGCTGGATTTACAACTCGTGATACAACTACTCAGGTTTCTGGTCGCGGTATTGGAATGGATGCAGTTTACAATCAGATCGCAGCCATGAAAGGTACAATAAGTATTAATTCAGAGAAAAATAAAGGATGTACTGTTGAACTCAGACTTCCTGTTACCCTCATTTCTGTTCATGCTATTTTAGTTAAGCTCCGCAAACAAACAATCGCTGTATCTAATCGCGGCATTGGGCAAATACTCTCTCCAGGTGACGGTCAGCTAAAGCAGGAAAATAATGAATACACTTATCATCTGAAAGATGAGGTTTATAACGCCTTCGATATAGAAACATTATTACACCAGCCACGAGATCAACGTAATAACGATCGAGAAGAACGTTCTGTGCTAATAGTCAATGATGAAACCGGACGACAATACGCTGTTACTGTTGAGCATATTATTGCTAATCAAGATTTAATTGTTAAGCAACTAGGCGCTTTTATCCCGGACATAATTGGTATTGAAGGTGCCACTATCCTTGGTGATGGTAGTGTAGCCCCCGTACTGGATATTCCTGGTCTGATTAGAACAGCAGCAACGAGTGAAATTAGCCCATTAATTGAACAGCGCTTAGCAGAAGCTGAAAATATTAAAGATAATCTTGTCGCCTTAGTGGTTGATGATTCATTAAGTGCTCGCCGCTCACTTGCTGAATTTGTGAAGGATATTGGGTATGACGTGCGTATGGCGCGAGATGGAATAGAAGCACTCGAGGTTATTGAGACTAAAATACCAGATATCATACTTGTTGATCTCGAAATGCCTCGGATGAATGGACTTGAATTAACCTCACATATACGCAGTAAATCAGCCACAAAAGATATTCCCGTTATCATGATTACATCAAGATCGACTGAGAAGCATCGTGAAATGGCAGATGCTGCCGGAGTCAATAATTACCTGACCAAACCTTTTGCTGAAGATGAATTATTAGAAAATATTCAAAATTTATTGTTATTAGCAGCTAATTAAAATAATTTAATTTCTGCTGCAATGTTATAACCGTGGAGATACAACATGAACAAGAAGGCCATTTATAGTTTCGCTTTAAGTACTACGTTAGCGATTATACTTTATCCAACAACAAATTATGCTGCACAAGAATATTCATTTGGTGTTGTGCCTCAGACAAATGGCAGCAAATTATCGCAGCTATGGTCTCCTATCTTACAATACCTGGAAAAGAACTCTGGGATAGATCTTCGTTTTTCCACAGCCCGTAATATTTCAACATTTGAAAAACGTGTTGAGTCAGGTAAATATGATTTCGTCTATATGAATCCTTATCACTATACTCTGTTTCATGATAAGCAAGGTTATAATGCATTTGCTAAAGCGAAAAAGAAAAGACTGAAAGGTATTGTGGTTGTATTAAAAGACAGTCCTTACCGTTCGCTTAATGATTTAAATAACGCCGAACTCGCATTTCCATCAAATGCTTTTGCCGCTAACCTGGTGCCAAGAGCTGTATTAACAAAAAATAGTCTCGACTACACTTCCAAATATGTTTCTTCGCATGATTCTGTATATCGCAATATTGCTCGTGGACGATACCCGGCAGGTGGCGGCGTCATGCGTACATTCAACAACACTTCTCCTGAATACCGCGATAAATTACGCATATTATGGACATCTGATGGTTATACTCCACACGCATTTGCGGCACATCCTCGTATACCTCAAGATGTTGTTGATAAGCTTCAAAAAGCTCTTTTAGAAATGGAGAATTCTCCTCAAGGAAAGGCTTTGCTTAAAGATATTCGATTAATAGGTATCGAAAAAGGTATTGATAAAGAATGGGATGATGTACGAGCACTGAATATCAAATCGTAATACTTTAACGACTATGATAAACAACAATATCCATTCCTTTAACTTCGATCATGCCATCTATTGTCATTTGCTTTAATACACGTCCAACTGTTTCACGTGAGCAACTGACAATTCGGCCAATTTCCTGCCGTGAAATATGAATCTGCGTTCCTTCAGGATGAGATAAAGCATTCGGCTCCTGACATAAATCGAGCAATGTTTTTGCAATACGACCGGCAACATCCGTAGATGTTAACAAACTAATTCTTGCGCTTGTCTTGAGAAGGCGTGCAGAAATCTGAAAACCGACTGCATTTAAAATTTCAGCATGTTGTTCTCTCAGTTCATTTTTTGTTAGTAACTCAAATTGTTCATAACTAATTTCTGCCAGTTCAACTTCAGTGCGTGCTCTGACCATGGCGGAGCGCTCAGAATGTAAAATAAAGAGACCTACCTCACCAATAAATTCTCCGGCATGTAAATAGGTGAACACAATTTCACTACCGTCTTCATCGACACTCGTAACGGATACTGAACCATCAAGAATATAATAAAAGTTATTTGCTGGATCACCTTCTCTGAAAACAACCCCTTTTTTTGGAAATTTTCGTTTTTTACAAAACGATAAAAAGTGGTTTAATGTTTCATTACTTAAAGGGGGGATCTTTGATGTAATTTTGTCATTAATAACAAGTGGCATTCTTTTCTCTCAATCTTTAGTGAATATACTGTCTCAAATATCTGTATTAACCTGTAAACTAATTTATTTATACTTAGGTTACAAACATAGATAATTAGCCTAAATACTACATGTGCAATATGTTTTTAGATAGCCTTATTAGTTAACATTTATTAACAGATTCACATACAAAAACTGCTAGGTTGATCACAAAATTCCGGTGGATGAGCCTATGATTATACGTCTATTCTTAAGTGCGTACACAGGGTAATAGAGAGTTAATTACATTATTGCCAACTTACATTTGTTGTTAAAGAGAGATGTATATTATGAAACCTGCTATCAATGAATTACCAAAATTAAGTAACTCAGTTGAGGACGATATACACCCTCATCATGGCTTTATTACTCGCGATAAACGTAATACTGAACTGGGCCACAAAAGTGGCGTAATTTGGTTAACAGGCCTCTCAGGCTCAGGTAAATCTACTATCGCAAATCAGGTTGAAAGAATGTTATTTCAACAGGGTTTTACCGTATCAATTTTAGATGGCGATACACTTCGTACAGGCTTAAATAAAGATCTTGATTTCACAAAAGAAGGACGCGAAGAGAATTTAAGACGCACAGGTGAAGTCGCGGCTTTATTTGCTAAATCAGGCCACATCGTTTTAGCATCATTTATTTCGCCTCACCACAAAGGAAGAGAATCTGTTAAAAACATTATTGGTGAAAACTTTTACCTTGCTCATGTCGATGCAGATATTGATGACTGTATCTCAAGAGATCCAAAGGGCCTTTATAAAAAAGCCATGTTTGGAGGGATAGAAAATTTTACTGGTGTTGGACAAGATTATGAAAAGCCTCAACAAGCAGATTTGACGATTAATACCTCCGGAAACAGCATAGCCGAATGTACAATGCAACTGGTTTCATTCATAAAATCAAACTTTACACTTTAAGATACTTTTGCAGTTGGTAGTTTAATATGTCTGAAACATCTGTCGCGCAGGAATATGCTGACCTGCCGGGTAATGCCCATAAAGAAATATCTTTATTTTCTTTATTTTTAACATTTCTTAAAATTGGCAGTTTAGCTTTTGGCGGATATATGGCTTTAATATCTGTCATTGAAAATACTGTTGTAAAAAAACTTAATTTAATAAATCACAATGACATGCTTGACGGCGTTTCACTTGCTAACCTGTTGCCGGGTCCTATGGCGGTTAATGTGGTTGCTTTTGTTGGCTATAAAATTAGAGGCCGATTAGGTGCTCTAGTGACGACTACCGCAGTCATTCTCCCCTCTTTTCTACTTATTCTTGGTCTCAGTTATGTATATTTTAATTTTGGTGAAGTAGTCGACTTTAAATCTATCTTTCTTGGATTTATGCCTGCTGTTGCTGCAATTGTATTTAGTGTAGCCTGGCGCTTAGGCAAAAAAACGATAACAGGAAAAACTGAAGTCGCAATAGCCATAGTGGCAACACTAATTTTATTTTTCATACCATTAGAATATAAGGTTTACACACCCATTGCTTTAATCTTTGCATCTGCTGTTCTTGGTTATTATGTGTTCAGTTCTTCTCCGACAGATGAGTCTAAAGGTAATAATGTCACTTCAAATTTCTCAATAAAAAATACTGCGATCATCTTGCTTTTATTTCTTTCTCTAATAGCACTTTGGTTTATTCCATTACCAATAGAAAAAAATAGCATTTTATATCTAACATTAACTTTTGCCAGTATGAGTCTTATGCTATTTGGTGGCGGTTATGTCTTTATTCCAATAATTGGTAGTATAGTGATTTTAGAAAATGGCTGGCTAACATCTCAGGAATTTACTGACGGTATAGCTTTAGGCCAGGTCACACCGGGCCCAATTTTAATCAGCGCCACATTCATTGGTTACAAAGTTGCCGGCTTCTGGGGAGCGCTCTGTTCAACTATTGGTATATTTGGTATTCCGGCTATTTTAATGGTAGTTGTTTCACGTTGGTTTGATTTTATAAGTAAATCTTCGGCTACAAAAGCTGTTATGCACGGCATTCATTGCGCAGTTATTGGAATGATAGGTGTCGCTGCATTTATCATTTTACAATCATCATTTAACACAGTGAATATTTCAGAAATTTTAATTAGCTGGCCTTTAATTGCAATATTTTTGGCATCTTTAATTGGGTTAATCCGATATAACCTTGATGTGGTATGGATAATACCGCCTGCAGGCTTAATCGGTTATCTATTTTTATAATTCACATCTAGGAGATAAACATGCAAGCTATTTTTATGGTCGGAGAACAACGATCTGGATCAAATTTATTAAGACTAATACTTAATGAATCTTCAAGTATAGCTGCCCCACATCCCCCACACATATTACAACGCTTTATGCCTTTACTGCCTGTATATGGCGATCTAAATAACCAGGGAGCATTCAAAAAGCTTATAGAAGATGTCTGTCGCCTTGTTGAGCTCAACCCTGTTCCCTGGGATAAAGTAAAATTGGATCGTAAAGAAATATTAAATCGTTGCCAGGAAAAATCATTAATTGCTGTATACGGAGCAGTAATGGACTTATATGCAGAAGCACATAATGCAACAGCATGGATGTGTAAAAGTATGCAAAATATCCAATGGGCAGAGGATATTAATCGTTATTTTAATAATCCAAAATATATTTATCTCTATCGTGATCCTCGTGATGTCACTTTATCTTTTACAAAAGCGGTCATTGGTGAAAAACACCCCTACTTCATTGCCAGGCAATGGAATGAGTTACAAAATCTCTGTATTGCACAACTCAATGAACATAAAGAAACAATATTCCCGCTTAGTTATGAAAATTTACTCGCAGATCCTGAAAATATGGTTAAAGATCTTTGCCAATTTCTGGATATCGAATTTTCTAAAAATATGCTGGATTTTCATACTTCAAAAGAAGCAGAGCGCAGTGCAAAGTCGAGTTCACTTTGGGAAAATCTTAGTCAACCTATCAAGTCAAACAACTCTAAAAAATTCCTGAACGAATTCACAACAGATGAAATAAGAATAATCGAGTCTATTACAGGGGAAGTAATGGATACCCTGGGTTATGAACGAGCTGTTGTACAAAAAGGAGAAGAATTGACGTTTACTGATGAAGAAATTGAGCAATTTGCACAAGAAAATGCAACGGCGAAAGCAAGTAATTCAGCTAAAGTTGATCCAGAAGATTTAAAAAGAAGGAACTTACAAACTGGATTTCTAAATAAAATTGCCGAAAAAATTCCTGCATAAGAAATCTTTCATTTTGTATTGCGTATAGCTCTAATATTGTATGTGGTATGGTTCAATTTATGAACCATACCAGTATTATTCTTTAAATATATTATTAGATATTATTCTGGATAGAGGGTCGATTTGATAAAGAACTCTATCTAAAATACGAAAACTGTAATTAATAATAAGCCATGCACAGAAGTCTTGATAATTTTTAAAACTAGATTTGCACAAGTTAACTATTTATTCTTAGCTTCGTCTGATTTTAACGAGTGAACTTAATCTGATTACTTCCACGATAACATGTAATATTATTGCGATCACTTGCCTTACATTTTGCAGCAATGGCAGGTTCCTGCCAGCCTTCTTTCAACGTTAAACCATAAATATCTGCACCAGTTGACTTAACACCTTCAATATTTATGCCGTTATAATGATAAATAACTTTAAAACTACCATTTGATTGAAAGCCAACAATAGTCGATTTAGCTGTATACGTGACATTTGCTGCATTTACTTTACGTGATTTTTCACTAGAGAAACACGTAAGCTCTTTCTCGCCAGATTCAAGACAAGTTGTTGATGCAGATGGCAAGAAATCTGCAGCACCATTTTTATTTTTCCATTTATTTGTTAATACCACATTCATAATATCTGGAATTTGAACAGGAGCAGCTTTCTTTTTAACAACTTCTTTTGGTGTAGGTTTATTCGCCGGTTTAACAACTGCTTGTTTCTTTATTTCAGCACGTTCCTTCGCTAACTTCTCCTGTGCAGCTTTTTGAGTCTGACGTTCATTTTCTTCTTTTTCTAGCTTAGCTTGCAACTCTGCTCTTTGCTCTTTAGCTGCTTTTTCATTTTGTTCATACGCTGTTTTATTTAAGCGTTTGCTTGCTTGGTCACTACCGTTAGCTTTAGCTTTGTTATACCACGACATTGCAGTATCAATATTTTTAGCAACCCCTAAGCCGTTTTCATAAAAGTGAGCAACTTTAAACTGAGATGGAGCATGTGATTGATTTGCTGCTTTTAAATACCATTCAAAAGCTTGCTTTAAATCTTTTTCCACATCCGTACCAAATTCATACGCTGTTGCAACACTAAATTGAGCTGATACATCACCACGTTTAGCGAATAATAAATCAAGCTTTAGTTGACTGGTTGCAGCATGGGCAGATAACGAGAATAATAAGCCAGCTAAAAATACTAATTTTTTCATAAAACTATTCCAAACTTAAACTTTGATATTTAATTATTTACAAATTGATAACAAACGAGCTGCCTTACCTTTACAAGGATCAGACTTAAAACCTTCATTTGCACTCTTAGACTCTTGCCTCTTTTTCTCAGCAGCAATTCGTGTTGCTTTTGCTTTTGCAGCTTGCGCTTCTTTAGCCGCATTAGCCTTTGCTTTAGCCTCTTTAGCTTCTCTTTCCGCTTTGGCTTTAGCTTCTCTTGCTGCCTTTGCTTTTGCAGCTTGTGCTTCTTTAGCCGCATTAGCTTTTGCTTTAGCTTCTTTTTCTGCTTGCGCCTTAGCAGCATTCTCTTGCTTTTCACGTAACGCTTTTTCTTTCGCTGCTGCTAGTGCGGCATCATTTGCTGCTTTATTTTGTGCCTGAGCTTCTTGCTGTTGACGTATTTTTTCTTCTGCTAAAGCACGTTGTCGAGCATTTTCTTGAGCCGCCTGGTTAGATTTACTCGCAGATTTACTTTGTGAGTTTTTTATGCGTTCAATAGCAGCATTAGCTTTTTCATTCCCTTTTGCTTTCGCTTGCTCATACATCTTCAATGCGTTTTCACTGCTTTTTTCAACACCTTCTCCACGCTCATACATTTCGCCCATTTTCATCATTGCTGATGAATTACCCTTATCAGCCATTTTTTGCTGAAACAAAAATAGGCTCTTCATAGGGTCACCTGCTGCATGCGCAGCAGATAACGTTGCTATTAATATGGCAATTACCAGTGATAAATTTCTATTAATCATATTATTTCACCAAATAAGGAGAATCGGGTTGAATAAAACACTTAACAATTAAGGTAAAATTAAAACAACTTTAACTGACTTATTTAGATACTTGCCATCAATGTAACCTATAGCACCTTCAGTGTTAGCAACCCACTTAACAACTTCACTATCACTTCCAAGCTCTTTAGGTGGGTTTCCTTTACCCGTAAATTTTAATTTAGACCAATAACGGTTCATGGCACTATCAGATTTTTGTACTACCGATTTATAAAATTTCTTATGAGCATCAGAATCATTTGGCAAGTCAACTGCATTGATTGTTCTACCATTTGAATAATTTTTAATTTTCCCCAAATATATTTGAGCCAGTTTATCTTTAGATAAACCAATCTCTTTAACCCCTGGATGTGTAATAACCGCAACACCTGCATTTGCTATCGGAGCAACAAGGTATAGCGATGAGATCACTATTGAAAGTGAGAATAATTTAAATAACTTTTTCATCGTCAACCCCTAGAAAAGAACGTCTATAGCAACTGTAACAATAGTTACGTTTTCTGTAATATTGCCATCAAATAAACCACCCGCGTCTGGCGTAGGATTATATGTATCAGGCTTTATATTTTTCGCTTCAATTTTGAGTGCTGCTGCATCATCCAATTCATACCTTAACCCAAGGGTTGTAGAGGTTTGTTTTGGTGTATAGATACTTTTGTCGGCACCTTCGCCAATTGAAGCAGCGGTTACATAGGGTAAGAAGTCACCCATACGATACCCTAATGTTAAATAACCAGCATTAGCATCTGGGAAAGCCATTTCCAGTCCTGGCCCTGTATCGCGAGCTATGTATTCTGCATAAACCACAAAATTATTTTTATCGATGGTCATACCTATACCGCCAAATGAACCTTCAAGATCAGTTTGACCAAAGGCATCAACTTTTGTATCGAAATAACCTAATCGAAAGGACATTCCATCAAAAGAAACACTGGCATTAAATCCAAGCATGTCATGCGTTTTAAAAGAAACTTGTGAAGTAGTAGTGTAACTACTACTAAATGCGGCATTTAAATCAGTCAACGAAGTAGGAAGAATAAATGAAGTATTGTTACCACTGCCATAATAAAGCTCACCGAGGTAGGTCACATTATTAATGGTTTTTTGATAAACCAGATCAAGACCGTTTACTGAACGTATTGGATTGGTGCTGTACACTTCATCAGGAACGGAAGCCCACGGATAGGCATAACCCACGTCCTTATAATCCGACACCATATAAAAGGGGCCTTTTACTTTACCAATACGTAATGAAAGATCGTCATTAAACTTATAGTTTGCGTATGCCCACTCTGTTTCAAAGTTGTACTTTTGCGAAGGACCACCACGTGCCGACATAACCACGGTCATGTCCATTTTAGGTGAAATATCTGTCGAAAATTGAATCCCTAAATTACTTTCACGCGAGTCAGTATTAATCTCGCCTTCAGGAGCCAAACCATTGTAATAAGAAACTTTCTGATCATTGCTGTTTGCTATTGCTTTAAAAGACGCATAACCACTGATGTCAATTTCAGCGTAGCTCAGAGGGCTGAATAGAACTAACACCCCTGTAATAATATTAATGACGCGGATTTTCATTATTTTTCCCCTTAGTTTATATAAATCTGCTCCAACAAGAGACTTACACAAGATAATCTTAAATCACGGCGTGATTTATAAAAGTATGATAAATTTAATCAAACTTATATAAATAATACAATAGAATCAGCCAGTTAAATACGCTATTTAATTTAAATTTTCACTTTATGATTACATCTAGCTTGACTATCGGCACACAAATGAAAAACTTTAACAAAATAGATGCATTTTATATGTGCTAATAGATACATAACTCATACATTTAACTCGCTAGTGACTTAAAAATTAGAAGGAAGAATCAATCATAAAGGCTATAACGAATCGATTTAAATTACGTGTATTTTGCGTGCTCAACTTAATTTTACACAGCACAGAAAGCTATTTCAGGTAGGATATTTGCCATCATGCATACTTCATTTTCAAACAAGTTAAAATATACCAACATATGTACCAACACAGATGTTCGATAACAGAGGATTAACCCAGACTTAAGCTAGATTAAAAAGGCTTAAAAATAAGGTTTTATCTAGCTTTATTGGAGGTTTAGGACGTTAGTGGATGTCCTTAAACAGAATAATGGTGCCCAGGGCCGGAATCGAACTATCACTTTGCTTATTTTTGAGGATCACAGAGAAACTAAGAGAAATAAAAACAATAACTTAATATTTTGGCTTACCAATCAAATTCCCTAATTTCCTCTAAAATGCTCTTTCAATGGGCACAATTTGGGCACAGTTTTCGGATATTTTATCTCTACTAAAAATGCACTATGTTGTTCCCTTCACATTTTAAAATTACCGAAACAATTAATTAACTCTACACCCTTCATAGGGCTTAGAGGCCCATTTACTCACGTTTTCCATCATTTAGATAACTTAATACGTTGTTGATCTCATACTTTTCAATATATATGTACATATATATTTGACTTTTATATATATACGTATATATTTAGATAATATATACGTACAGATATATTATATATCTACTTAAATACATAGTTGAGGCAATCATGTTACCTATTACATCTCCAGAAACTCTGGGTAAGGTCTTACGGCGTTACCGAAAAGATCTCGGTTTAACTCAGGTTGAAGCTGGAGAAAAATTCAACATGACACAAACAACTGTATCTCAGATCGAGTCAGGTAAACCTGGCGTACAGTTAGGCACGTTATTTAAGATGATGTCTGCCTTAAAATTAGAAATGCACCTTGAAGATCGCAATCAATCCAAGAACGATGAGGTACTTTGGTAATGGCATCACTCTTCATATATATGAATGGTTATGAAGTGGGTGAATATATCCAACATCGTAGTGGTGCGCAGGAATTTATTTATTGTGATGACTGGCTCAAAAATAAAAGTGCAGTTCCATTATCTCTTTCATTGCCTCTTACTGACAAAATCCATAAAGGCGATAACGTTTATAATTATTTCGATAACCTTCTACCTGACAGTCTTGAAATAAGAAAGCGTATTCAATCAAGATTTGATGCTAAAACAAATCGCCCTTTTGATTTGCTTGCACAAATTGGAATGGATTGTGTTGGTGCAATACAGCTTATGAGTGATCGAGCTGAGGTTGATGTTAAAACAATTAAAGGTGAGCCTTTAAACGAGAGTGAAATTGCAGAAAGCTTAAGAAACTATCAAACCTTACCACTTGGTATGTCAAGAGATCAGGAATTTCGTATATCTATTGCTGGTGCTCAAGAAAAGACCGCTCTACTTTGGCATAACGAACAATGGCAACGCCCTATTGGCACGACACCTACTACCCATATATTCAAGCTGCCTATTGGTAAGATTGAACATGCAGGCATTGATCTATCTGATAGCGTTGAAAATGAATGGCTATGCTTAGAGATACTTAGGGAATTCGGACTCCCCGTGCCTTCCGTTAGTATAGAAAACTTTGAAGATATGAAGGTTCTTGTTGTTAAGCGATTTGATAGAGAACTATCTGATGACAAAACATGGATCATTCGCCATCCACAAGAAGATATGTGCCAAGCAAATGGTATTGCACCCGCATTGAAATATGAAAATGAAGGTGGCCCTGGGATTGCTCAAATAATGGAGCTTCTAAAATCTTCAACTTATCCTGAAGAAGATCGTAAACAATTTATGACCATGGTATTTTTGTTTTGGTTACTTGGTGCCATTGATGGACATGCGAAGAACTTTAGTGTTTTCCTAAAACAAGGTGGACGTTTCCGGTTAACGCCTGTTTATGATGTTATCTCTGCCTACCCGCTTGCGGAGAAGCGTCAACTTGAGTATCGAAAACTCAATATGGCTATGGCACTCCATGGTAAAAATACACATTACGCATGGCATGAAATTATGACGCGTCATTGGTTTGCTGAAGCGAAGAAAGTTGATTTTCCTGAGGCTGAAATGCAATCAATTATTCATCAAACAATAAATAATGTTGATTCTGTTATTGCTAATGTTTCGTTACGTCTTCCTGATGATTTTCCTAGTGAGATAAATGAACCAATATTTAATGGTATAAATAAGCTTACAAAAAAGTTAAAACATTAAATTCATTGTTTTTCATATATTTTTATATAGAAATAAAACTTTTTGCTTTTACAGCTTGGACTAAACGACATTTGTTTTATGCAAAAAATGCAGTACATAAGATGAATTTCTAGATATATTGAGGATAAAAGATGGGCACGGAACCCCGACGAAGCGACGTAACCTGTTGAAATATAAAGAAAAAATGGTGCCCAGGGCCGGAATCGAACCGGCACGGTGTTGCCACCGAGGGATTTTAAGTCCCTTGCGTCTACCAATTTCGCCACCTGGGCT
>JAPHTF010000194.1 GCA_026197095.1 Gammaproteobacteria bacterium | reverse complement strand
TTGTATTTACGCTCGGGTGCACTGAATATTTTTAACGGTATCATCAGTCTTAACTTTTCATGTGATGGTTCTCATTATATACCTTACGATGAATTCCTTAATAAAGAACATGCTTTCTGGAGCAGTGGAGAAAAACATTGTTCATAAAAGGAGACCGCGCACTTTAAGCGTGATGATATGAATATCGGGCTCAAGAACATTTACAGTGCTATCAGAAATTTACTGGGCAGCTATGATTTACACATAGATAAAGACATGGCCGAGCGTATGGAGTCCAGCAAGCTTTCACGCAAAGCTGTACTTGAGGCGATTGAGTCTGTTGTTGATGGCACTGAACCTAAAATTAGATACGTCTCCACGTATAAAAAACTGCTGGAAAAATCTGTCATTACATCGCTCCTATATATATATGAGCTTGTAAACAATATCCCCGGCGCCATTGACATAAGCCACAAGAATTTTGCCATTGACCCACAGGTACATGCCTACTTTTCCTCAACCAAAGAAATAGAAGAAATTTTTAATATCAGTGATGAGCTGAAATCATTCTTTGATAATACTGAACATAAACAAGCCTATGCACTTCTGTGTATGAATCATGTTGATAAAACTGTTCTGGGTGTGGAACTGCAGAATAACATTCTATGTCGTGATGTGATGCAAACAGCCGTTAACTTTTCAGAACACAAAGTCATGTCTCCCACAGCCACAGAAACTGAAACCAGGGATGGTATCAAAAAATGTATTTTTGATGGTTTGATAACCCATGCTCTGAAAAAACTAATCGGCCTTAAAAGTCAGTATCGAGAATTGCAGGAGCAACAGCACTCACTTCAATCACGACTTCGTTCACGCCAGGCTCGGGGTGGTGGACTGAGCAAACTCTTGATTAGTACGCATAACGTCGATAGCGAATCTAAAGATATGCTTGAACAAATTGCAGAAACTGAGGATAAGTTAAATAAAATAGCCCCGCAGTGGGAATTACCTCACTATTATATTGATCAAGTCAAAAATATTTTGGAACATCCTGAAGAATTCATTCGGCTGGAACCTGTTTTCGTTAACATAAATAAAATGGGTATAAAAATCAGTGACGAATCAAAAAAAGATGGCAGTCTTATCCGCCTTGATGAGTTGACCATTGATAATGTACTTAAACGTGTTGTCGTCATCGTGTCGTATCCACGTAACGAAATGCAAGATTATTCTTTGAAATAGAGTTTCGTATGTTAAAAGCCATTAAGCAGTTTTTTGAAGAGAGTATGTCATCCGATAGCAAGCTGGATAACACGGGTAATGTTGAACATCGTCTTAAATTGGCCACTGCGGCATTGTTTATCGAAATGATGCAACAAGATGCTAAGAAGACAGACAGTGAAGTAAAAACAGTAAAAGATGTCCTGCAAACTAAGTTTGCCTTGAGTGAAACAGAGACAGATCAACTCTTTGAGTTGGCCCATGATGAAGCCAGGGACGCTGTGGATTTTCACCAGTTCACCAGTTTGATCAACGAACATTTTTCCATGGAGAAAAAAATAAAAATAGTCGAATACCTCTGGACAATTGCTTATGCGGATAATCATCTTGATATTTATGAGGAACACATGGTTCGGCGCATTACAGATCTTTTATATGTAGAGCATCAAGACTTTATCAAGGCAAAGCACAAGGTGCTGGATAATCTGATTTAAATATTACCTACGGCTATGAATGTAAGAGTCGATAGATAAAACTGAACAGGTACGGGATATGACTATTTGTAAACAATGTTTTGTTTCTGGTCGAGTGCAAGGTGTTTTTTATCGTGATACAACACGGCAAAAAGCTGAAAAACTTCAACTTGTTGGTTATGCAAAAAATTTAGCAGATGGACGGGTTGAAGTAGTTATATGTGGTTCAGAAACTAATATTGATAAATTGTCTGAGTGGTTATGGACGGGATCTGAATATTCATCTGTTGCTAATGTACATTGTCAGGAACTTGAGCTTAATGAAATTGAGCTGAGCAATAAATTTGAGACTATGTAATATATGAGTGCAGAGCAAAAATTTTATAAAATTGCGACCAACCTGCTTTCTAACAGAGTGATGTTTTACTGACTATGAGCAAGCAAGATCGTGACAAGTGGAATAAACGATACGCTGAAAATAGCTATCATAAAAATAATCCTGTAACACTAAATCCTGTAACTCTAGTAGAAGAGTGGTTACCGAAACTACCTGTTGGTAAAGCTCTGGATGTGGCCTGTGGTGCTGGACGTGCATCACTACTGCTGGCGCAGGCTGGATTCCATGTTGATGCGATTGATATTTCTCATAGTGGTCTGAGCCAGGCCAGACAAAAAGCAGAAGAACAGGGGCTCGACATTAACTGGATAGAACATGATCTGGATGAGCCTTATCAGTTTGATTCAGATTATAATGTGATCATTGTAATGTGGTATGTTGACCTTGCACTCATCAGTCGGTTGTGTGACTGCTTGGCACCAGGCGGGTATTTGATCTGTGAGGAACATTTGATTACCGATCAGCAAGTAACAGGTCCTAAAAACCCAAGCTTTCGAGTCGCATCGGGTAAATTACGTGGAGCCATTTCAGAACTTGATGTTTTATTGTATGACGAATCTATTAAACTGAACCCCGAAGGTGAGCACGTTGCGAGCGCACGTGCTGTTGCCAGAATAAATTTATAAAATAATTATAGGAGAGCTGAGCTCTTAATTATTTTTTAAAATATAATAGTGCCAGAGAGTCATTGTTCCTAACCATTAGAAAATATAACTCTTTGACACCAATTCTTACTGGTCATCGTTGTCTACGTCATTACTTTCTTTATCATCTTCATCTTCATCTTTATCATCATCTTCATGTTTTTCTTTGTTCTTAATACGGCAATCGAGTTTGGGTTTGCGTTTATATATAAGCTTATCATGGTGTTTATTTTTACTTTTCAGTATTACGTTTTCATTACCTGTATAACCTGCTATAGATAAAGAAATATCAACACCATCTGAATTGTCGATGTAACTGGTGTCTTCCTTATTAAGCTTTATGCTCCATTTCGCTTTTTTAAAATCGATATCAACTTTAACGTTAGGTAGTTGACCTTTTGCAGACTTGTAATGGTAGTGTTGTTTATTATTATGTTGCTTAAATGTACCTACAGGGAAATCATAAACCTTGCCGTCAATGGTGATCGAGACATTATCCTGTGTTAAATCGACAATGGCATCATCAGGCAATCTGAATCCAGCATATTTAATATAAAGTTTGTCTTTACTGAATTCATATTTATTGTGTTCATCATGCTGATGCAGTTTTACTTTATTAATGCCAAAGCAAGCCATGGTTCCCTTATCATCTTCATTGTCAGGAGGAGGGATAGTACCGAGTGTGACGTTAAAGGTGGCTGAATATATGCGGCCATCCGATCCTGTTCCACTTGCGGTTAATGTGTATATACCCGGTAAACCATACAAGGTAAATTTAAACTCACTTTCTGGCGTACCGGTGCTGTCTGCACGGATTGAACTTTTACCAATGACAACATTGCTGCCAGGATCGATGATATTGCTGTTGCCATTAATGAATAGCTTCTCAATCGTATTCAGTGCTTGTCCGGGCGTTTGCTCAACAAGCAACACAATCTCAGCCATGGCCGTATTTAGTGATACCGGTGCCAGGTTTACAGAACTACCTTCACTTATACTATGATTATTCGTCAAACTATCTTGTAGTAGTTCGACGTTCAACGTTTCTTTGTCCTTCCGTGTATTTACTACAGATTCGAAGTTAAAGTCGTAACTATTTGCTTGCCAGTTTCCGTTTATCAGTATGAAATCAAAACTGCCGTCAACCGGGTTAATAATATCATTTGCGGATAATGAGTCAGATGTTGAACCTGGTAGAGAACCACTTGCTTCTATATTGGCTGCTATGGTTTGTGAAAAATTCCAGTCACCGTTAAGTTTAACTACGCCATGTGAAGTACCAACGGGATAGCTTGTATTGAAAATAGTGTCGCCCTTCACGATAACGTTTTCGTTGGGATAACGTAAACTTGAATAGGGCTCATCAAAGAAACTGGTTTGTGATGTGGAATATTCTCCTTCAGTAATGGGATCTACTTTATAAGTACCAAATGAAGTGAGGTTAAGGTTAATAAATTCACTACCAATAAAGGTTAATTGGTGTTCACTTAATGTGGCAGATGTATCGAGTCCACTAAGATGAATTTCTCCACTAATACTGCCTGCATTGCAGCTGGCACTCGTTACATCAACAGTCCAGTTTTGCACATCAGGGAGTGTTGTCCCTGATGCCTTGTCAGTCAGAATGATTGATTTGGGTGGTAACGTTTCATTCAATATACATCCATTTGTACTGGTAATTTGTATTCGACCAGAAACGATGCTCACTATATTTGCGGGAAAGGCGAATAAAACCTCGGGTGATTGGCTACCCACCAGGTTTACCTCGCTATTGGCATTATATTGTTCAGTAATGCCCGCCGTTGTTGAGGTTGCCGTGATAAATAACGAAATATTTTGTGCAGTACCGCCAATGACATTGACTTGGCCCAATAGCTGGCCAGATGGACGTCTTAAGTCAAGTGTTCGAGTTTCACCTTGTAATAAAGCAGGGTAATTTTTGAATGATGCGGTTACATCAGGAAGTGCTGCATTTAGTCCTAAGGTTGCCTTAATGGTATAGAGACTATTTGCCGCTACTGTGAGATTAAAGTTGCCATTAGCTTCAAGCGGTGTTTCCTGGGAATAACTTCCAGTTTCAACAGAAATAGTCCCACCGGATAAAGACTCTGAATTCAAACCTATAATGCCATTAACGGTGCTAAATTCAGTTGCTGCGGGAGCTGACATTGATTTTAGAATAACAGGTTCAGCAATTGAAAGGCTTGTGCATAAAAATGAAAAACCGATTAATACAAACTTAATGAAATAGTTCATGACTGTCACCTGTAATCTAAAATGCAAAAAATTATCCTGTTGCTATATGTAACAGTAGGCGACACATCGAGAATTAACATTCAGGTGCATCACAAAATTTAATGATAATAATTTATTAATGAGTACAGGTTCATGTTTTGGCTAAAATTTTGGATTATAAAAAATATAAATTAAGGAGAAAGATGTTTTCGGCGTGATTTAATTTTACTATTATTAAACTAAGATAATTTATGGATGTACTAACCTTATTGAGTGCTTCTTTTCAAAGCAGTTAAATGTATTCGCTAGCTCACACTTTTTATATGTTTTTATTTTTACATACTTGCGCTGATGCTTTATGCTCCTTATTACATGGAACATTATTCTTAGGGAGCACCAGATGTTAGAACGAATCCACTCTCGTTTTTTACCAATTACCTTCTTTTCTCTATTTTTCGTTTTCTCAAGTTTGAGTCCTTACAGCTTTGCTGAAGAGAATGTTCCAACTACGACTAACTTAAGCGATCTTTCTGGCATAACCGCTGTTTCAATAACGCCACAATTTGCTATTGTTAAAGCAGGGGAAAGCCTCCAATTAAAAGCAACGGGTACTTTTCAAGACGGTAGTTCCCGAGATGTTACCGCACTATTAACCTGGTTAGCAGTTGGCGCAACAATCGACAATTGATTGAACTTCATTAAATTAATGTGGATAAATATTCGTATTAAAACCCCATAACTTGTAGCTTGATAGAAGTGATTCAACGCAGTAATGTTATTATTACTTTCTTATTCATTTCTGTGAGTTGTGATAAAAATGTTTATTAGTGTACTTGAGCTTTTTAAAATTGGCATTGGGCCTTCTAGTTCACATACACTGGGCCCTATGCTTGCGGCCAGGCAATTTGTTGAACAGTTATTACAACCTGCACAACACTCGTTACTTTCAGCTGATGTTTTTATTCGTTGTACCTTAAAAGGATCATTGGCATTTACTGGAAAAGGCCATTCTACTGATCGCGCCGTTGCATTAGGTTTGCATAACTACAGTCCTGAGCAATTGGCGACTATGAATGTAAACCAGTTGCTTGAACAAATCTGGGCAAGTGATTGTATTCATCTTGGTAATGGGGAGCTTGTTAGCTTTATTCCCACTGCACATATTATTTTTGATAAAGGTGATGCATTACCTGAGCATCCTAACGGAATGATTTTTGATGTAGTCTCAAAGCAGGGTGATGTCTTGTTTTCTGAAACGTACTTTTCTATTGGTGGCGGATTTATTAGTACTGTTGATGACATTAGTCGATTAGAAGCGCCATTGAAAATGTCTGAACCAATATCCTGTACGTATCCTTTTTCGACGGCTAATGAAATGATGCACATGGCTAGTAAGAGTAAGCAGTCTATTGCACAAATGAAGCGTGCAAATGAACTTGGATCTTTATCAGAAAAAGATCTCAATCAAGGAATAGATGATATATGGACATCGATGCAAACATGTTTAGAAAATGGACTTAAGATTGAAGGAACGTTACCCGGTGGACTGGATATTAAACGTCGGGCAAAACATTTATATGATCAATTACGTAGTAATGAAAGCACCGCGAATGTAAATGACTGGCTATGTGCTTACGCGATGGCGGTAAATGAAGAAAATGCAGCAGGTAATATGGTAGTAACAGCGCCGACCAATGGTGCTGCAGGTGTGATACCCGCCGTGCTTTATTATTTTGTTCACCATGAAAAGGGAACAGCAGAAAAAGTGCGTGACTTTCTCCTCACTGCAGCCGCCATTGGTGGTTTGATAAAACACAATAGTTCGATCTCGGGCGCTGAGGTGGGTTGTCAGGGTGAAGTGGGATCAGCGGCTGCGATGGCGGCAGCGGGTTTATGTGCAGTACGCGGTGGTTCAGTAGAACAAGTTGAAAAAGCTGCAGAAATTGCACTTGAACATCATTTAGGTATGACTTGTGATCCCGTGAATGGGTTAGTACAAGTTCCCTGTATAGAACGTAATGGCTTTGGTGCCATCAAAGCCTTTACTGCTGCATCACTGGCGCTGCGTGAAAGTGGTGATCACTTTATGCCATTAGATAATTGTATTGCCGCGATGAAGCAAACCGGGTTAGAAATGTCACTTAAATACAAAGAAACATCATTAGGTGGCCTGGCAGTCAGTTTTACGGAATGTTAAGAATAAAAATGGTATGGCCTCTAGACTATGCCTGCTGGGCATACCACAGCACGTTATTCAACATATAAATAACAGACAAGTTTGTTAAAGAAGAAATCAAAAGGAACAGGTGATTTTTTACTCTGACACTAAATATACAAAATAATCCAGAATTTAAATTATAAAAAAAATTGAAATCACTATGCTATTGATGGCAGGATATTAACTATGGAGCTTCTTCAAACTCAGGTAGCAGGTAATTTTTTTCAAGACTGGCTCATTGCCTTAGTCATTAGTTTTGTGGTGTGGATCATCACAGTATTTATTCGCCATCTACTCGCGAAACAATTCTCTCGTATCGCTGCGCGCACTGACATGTTATTTTGGCCGGCCCTGGTTGCTGTGGTCAGACGAACCAAGTGGTTATTTATTTTTATCTTTGCATTGTATATGGGGACCTTTGTCCTGGAAATGCCGGATAAAATACGCCAGAGCATAAATGTTTTTATGATCGTCGCGTTGCTCATTCAATCTGCGCTGTGGGCCGTGATTGGGCTGCAGGTTGCTATAGACGAGTATCGGCAACAGCAACTGGCTAAAGATCCTGCGAGTGTCACTACTCTGAACGTGCTTAATTTTATGGGTAAGATTTTGATCTGGGCCATCGTTTTATTACTGGTACTGGATAACCTTGGAGTTAACATCACGGCACTGATTGCTGGTTTAGGTGTGGGTGGTGTTGCCGTTGCTCTCGCATTACAAACTGTACTTGGTGATTTGTTTGCTTCACTGTCGATAGTGTTAGATAAGCCGTTTGTAGTGGGCGATTTTCTGATTGTCGATGAATTACTTGGTTCGGTAGAATACGTTGGCCTAAAAACAACGCGAGTGCGTAGTCTTTCGGGTGAACAGCTGGTTTTTTCTAATTCTGATTTACTCAAAAGTCGTATTCGTAATTATGGCCGTATGTTTGAACGTAGGGTTGAATTTAAAATAGGTGTCACTTATCAAACCCCACGTGAAAAGCTGATTATGATCCCCGTTATTATTCGTGAAGCCATTGAGCAACAAGAGAAGACACGTTTTGATCGTTCTCATTTTAAAAGCTATGGTGATTTCGCTTTAACGTTTGAGTCCGTTTATTATGTGTTAGGTCCTGACTACAACCAATACATGGACATCCAGCAAGCCATCAACCTGAAAATTCATGAATGTTTCGAAGAAGAAGGCATTGAGTTTGCTTATCCAACTCAAACACTGTTTGTGAAACAATCATAATATGGTCAAAAGTGAATGAATAAAAGTATAACGTGCGTGCAAAAGAGATGGAGAAATTATATTGATTAACCACTTCATTTTTTTCTTTTTATTTATTCTTTTGTGACATAAAAAATATGGTTTATATAGCGTTGTGTTAGGCAAGTATCAGGTCTAGACTGATATTATATTTTCAGGGAGGCATGGATATGGCCAGAATTAATTTAAACGGAAAACTTGTCGACGTTGATGTTGATGGTTCAACCCCCTTGCTCTGGGTGTTGCGTGAACAACTGGGATTAACCGGTACCAAGTACGCTTGCGGTATTGGTACTTGTGGTTCATGCACGGTGCATATTAATGGTGAAGCGGTGCGTTCTTGCCTGGTGCCGCTGTCTTCACTTGATTCTTCACAAAACATTACAACAATTGAAGGTCTTTCTTCAGATAATAGTCATCCATTGCAACTGGCATGGAAAGAACTGGATGTGCCTCAGTGTGGTTATTGTCAGCCCGGCATGATCATGAGCGCAGCGGCATTGCTAAATAAAAACCCTGCTCCAAGTGATGATGACATTGATGCCAATGTCACGAACATTTGTCGCTGTGGTACGTTTAACCGGGTAAGAAGCGGTATTCATCTTGCGGTAGATATTAAAAAACGCGGAGGTGCATAATGAAAAAAGACATCATTAATGTTTCCCGTCGTGACTTTCTTATAAGCAGCGGTAAAGTGGGTGCAGGTTTTTCCCTTGGTTTATATTTAACGGCATGCAGTGATGAAACCGGCAATGCCAGTAAACTCAGTAATGGGTTAACAGAAAGTTCTGTTGTTAATCAACAAATGGCGCAAACACCCGAAGTCAATGCCTGGGTGATGATACAACCCGATGACACGGTGATTATTCGTATTGCCCGTTCAGAAATGGGACAGGGTACATTGACCGGGCTTGCACAACTGGTGGCCGAAGAACTCGAATGTGACTGGTCAAAAGTGACAACGGAATATCCCACGCCCGGTGCAAACATCAAGCGTGATAATGTTTGGGGCAGTTTTTCTACCGGTGGTAGCCAGGGAATTCGCGGCAGCCACGATTATGTGCGCAAAGGTGGTGCGGTAGCACGCCACATGTTAATTGAAGCGGCGGCTGAAAAATGGGGTGTTGATATCACCGAATGTAATGCGGCGAATAGTATCATCACCCATGTGCCAACGGCTCGCACCACAACTTATGGCCAGGTTGCCACTGCTGCATCTGAATTATTTCCCCCTGAACAAATTGAACTTAAAGATCCTAAAGACTGGAAGTTAATTGGTCAGCCGGTTAAACGTTTAGACACGGACGATAAACTTAACGGTAAACAAATCTTTGGTGCTGATTTAACGATGCCGGGTATGTTGAATGCCAGCATCAAAGCGTGCCCGGTATTTGGAGGTAAACTAAAATCATTTGATGATAGTAAAGTCCGTACCATGCCAGGTGTGCGAAAAGTACTTGCTGTTAATGACGATGCCGTTGCCGTGGTGGCCGATACCTGGTGGCAGGCAAACACCGCGCTGGATAAGTTGCCTGTTACCTGGGACGAAGGAACTAACGCAAATGTGACTACAGCGTCCATCGATAAAATGCTGGATGAAGGTTTAACTTCAAGCGATAAAGTGTTTATCGGTAATCAAAACGGTGATGTTAATAAAGCACTTAAGGGTGCAAAGAAAATTGTTGAAGCCACCTACCGTTACCCTTACCAGAACCATGCCACTATGGAACCGATGAATGCTACTGCGCTATGGACAAAAGATAAATGTGATGTCTGGTGCCCAACGCAAAATGGCACGGCGGCATTACATGCTGCATCGAAAGCAGCAGGCTTGCCTATTGAACAATGTGATGTGCATAAAATTCATTTAGGGGGAGGCTTTGGTCGGCGCGGCTCATTTCATGATTTTGTTGAGCAGGCCGTTGCTATTGCTAAACAGTTACCGGGCACGCCGGTTAAACTGCTTTGGACGCGTGAAGAAGATATGGCGCATGGTCATTATCATCCGATCACCAAGTGCAAAATGGTGGCTGGCCTTGATGACCAGGGCAACTTAACCGGGTTGCATGTGCGCATATCAGGGCAATCTATTTTAGCCGCGGTTAACCCTAAATGGATGAATAACGGAGCAGATACATTTACTTTCCAGGGAATGTTGCCTGAAGGTGATCATGCGATTAGTTATAGCATTCCAAATTTATTAGTGGATCACGCGATGCGTAATCCACCGGTACCACCGGGTTTCTGGCGTGGCGTAAATGCTAACCAGAATGCGATTTATATGGAATCTTTTATAGATGAACTGGCACACGCTGCCGGTAAAGATCCACTGGCGTTTCGGCAAAAGTTATTGCAGAAGCATCCCAAAAACCTGGCGGTGCTTAATGCCGTTGCGAAAAAAGCAGGTTGGGGCAAGCCGGCTGAAAAAGGTATTTATCGTGGCCTGTCAGTGTTTAAAGCCTTCGCCAGTTATGTTGCGGCATGTGCAGAAGTCTCCGTTGATGATAAGGGACAACTTAAAATTCATCGTATTGTTGCGGCAACAGATCCTGGTTACGCTGTAAATCCACAACAGATCGAAGCGCAGGTGGAAGGTTCTTTTGTATTCGGTTTATCGGCACTACTGTATGGTGAATGCACCATTAAAGGTGGCGCCGTCGAGCAAAGTAATTTCCATAATTATCCTTCTATGTTGATCAGTGAAATGCCAAAGGTTGATGTTATCGTTATGCCATCGGGTGGTTTCTGGGGAGGGATTGGTGAACCTACCATTGCCGTTGCTGCACCGGCAGTACTCAATGCAATCTTTGCGGCAACCGGTAAACGTATACGCCAGTTCCCGTTAAAGAATGTTGATTTGCGAGCAGGGTAGTTCATGCAACATCACGGAACTGATCAACAAGTATTGCAAACTACTTTTGAATGGCTACAACAAGGTCATGATGTGGTACTCGTGACAGTGTTAAAAACATGGGGGTCATCACCACGGCCACCAGGTTCTTTGATGGTGATGCGTCGTGATGGTGTTATTGCTGGCTCAGTATCAGGTGGTTGTGTAGAAGAAGAACTTGTTCAACGTTATCGTGATCAACAACTCAGTGACTGTTATCCCACACGCATAAATTATGGTGTAAATCGTGAAGATGCCACGCGCTTTGGTTTACCCTGTGGTGGTCGACTGGAATTGCTTGTTGAAAGGCTCGATAGGTCAGGGAATGATGAGGCACATTTAAATCAATTGCTTAATGCCTTGCAACAACAACAGTTAGTCTCACGGCATGTTGATCTACAAACGGGCAAGGTCTCCTTGCAAGCAGCCAGGGCAGAACAGGATTTTGTTTATACGAATATTTTTGTTCGCAAAATATTTGGTCCGCAATGGAATATGTTATTGATCGGTGCGGGTCACCTTTCGCAATATGTTTCACAAATGGCCTTGATGCTGGGATATCGTGTGATTGTGTGTGACCCGCGTGAGGAATATGCAAAAGGCTGGCAGGTAGAAGGTACCGAGTTAACCACCATGATGCCTGATGATGCAGTACAAAAGTATACCCAGCAAGCACGAAGTATTGTTGTTGCACTAACACATGATCCCAGGCTGGATGACATGGCATTGCTTGATGCCTTACAGTCCCCGGCATTTTACGTCGGCGCTATCGGCTCGTTACGCAACTGCGAGTTACGCCGACAACGCTTAAAACAACTGGGCATTAATGCTACGCAACTACAACGTTTACATGCACCGGTGGGTTTGTCGATTGGGAGTCATACACCGCCGGAAATTGCGGTATCAATTCTTGCGGAAATTACTCAACAACGTAATGTTGAAAGCGTATTAAGTAAGCAAACAGTTAATCTTGTATGAATAAAATGCCTGTTGGAATTTTACTGGCTGCCGGTAAAAGCCAACGCTTTGGTAGTAATAAACTCCTTCATCCTATAAATAATATCCCAATGTTATTTCTAAGCGCACAAAAATTAGCAAGTGTCTTACCGGGAAGTCTTGTTGTGATTAATCCGCAGCTGAAAAATATTACTGCACAACTTGAACAATTAGGTTTGCAAGTTGTTATCAATGAAAAGGCAGAACAGGGAATGGGAAGTAGCATTGCGTGTGGTGTGAGTGCCCGCCCGGATGCAGCTGGCTGGTTAATTACCCTGGCTGACATGCCATACGTTAAAACAGGAACATTATCGCTGTTAGCAAACAAGTTAATGGAAGGTGTTGATATTATCGCGCCTGTTTGTAAAGAACAACGCGGTCATCCGGTTGGCTTTAATCACCGTTATAAAAATGAACTTATGCAATTAAAGCAAGACGTGGGTGCACGTGACATTATTAAAAAACACCAGCAACAACTCGAATTGCTGGAAACAAATGATAAGGGTGTTATTCAGGATATTGATTGTCCTGATGATATTGAAATATTAGGACGTGTGTAGTGGCAAAGTGGTTGATCATTATTGGTTTAGTACTTGTTGTTCTTGGACTGCTTTTGCATTACGTGCCGTGGACACTAAACTGGTTTGGAAAATTACCGGGTGATATTCATAAAGAACTCGAAAATGGTGGTCTTTATATTCCGATTACCTCAATGATCATTATTAGTATTTTAATCACGGTTATTCTTAATTTATTTAAACACTAATAAATGCGTATAATCACGCTATGCTTATAAATATATCTCAAGAACTCCCCGCATTATGGAAGTCGCATTTAGCAGCTGAGTTTGAAAAAGACTATATGCTGCGTTTGCATGATTTTTTACGTGAAGAAAAAGATCAGGCGAAATCCATTCTTCCTCATTCTTCACTCTGGTTTAATGCCTTAACCACAACCGATCTTGACCAGGTTAAGGTGGTGATACTAGGGCAAGATCCTTACCCCACGCCGGGGCATGCACATGGTTTGTGTTTTTCAGTCATGCCTGAAGTAAAACCGATTCCTAAATCACTCATTAATATTTATAAAGAACTCGAAGATGATCTGGCCATTGTGAATACTAATGGTAATTTACAGTCGTGGGCGGATCAGGGTGTGTTATTACTCAATAGCGTGTTAACGGTTGAAGCAGGGAAAGCCAATTCACACCAGGGGCACGGCTGGGAACAGTTAACTGACCGAATTATTGAAGTTTTAAACGAACAAACCTCTCCCATTGTTTTTGTTTTGTGGGGTGCTTATGCACAGAAAAAAGGCAGTATCGTTAATAATCCGCAACATCTTGTTCTGTGTTCACCACATCCTTCACCCCTTTCAGCGTATCGTGGATTTTTTGGTAGCAAGCCGTTTTCAAAAATTAATAATTTTTTAATTGAAAACGGCAAAGAACCTGTAAACTGGAAAGTATAAACATCATTAAGTTATGGCATAGCTCTTATATTTAGACTTAATACTAATTGGCTTTCTTTTAAATAATGTAAACTCTATATGTTCTAAATTTATTTGGTTTGTTATAATTTTTTGCACAAAATATCAAGGATGACATCAAAATGTACTTTTTCTCAAATACAAAACAAGTAATATCATTCACTCTTTTATTAATGCTGGGTATGGCTACTGTTTCCTGTAATGCTGAAACCAGTGAACAATCTGCCCAATCGTTTTCTGAGTTTTGGAAAGAATTCAGAATATCCGCATTAAATAATGATATCGGTCGCATCTCTGATATGACCCGATTTCCCTTTAGTGTTAAGGGGGAGCTTGATATGGACGGTTCAGTTACATTAGATAAAGTCGAATTTCAAAATAGATTTAAATCATTTATGGAGCAGGATGTCAGGGATAATCTCACTCCAGAATCGATGCGTGAATATATTAAGAAAAACAAACAAATTTCGCCAAGAATTGATGATGGCCAAACAAGCGTTGCATTATTTTCCTTCGAGCTCATTAATGGAAAGTGGTACTTCGTTAGAGTGTATGTGGAAGAGATTTAATAATAAGGATATTCAGGATGAAAACGATAAGGAAAGGACAAAAGAATCAACTGGTTACTCGATTACAAATGTTATTGAACCAAAATTTAAAACCATCACCAAACCTCAAACCAGATGGTGACTTCGGTAATAAAACTTATGAGGTTGTGATTCAGTTTCAGAAGTTAAAAAATCTCAGTCCCGATGGTATTGTCGGGAATAAAACCTGGGATGCTCTAGGGCAGAATATTTCTAAAATAGTGGCAGAGAACATTGCTTTAAATGTAATTACACCCTGGCACGATATTGCTAAAGCAGAGCTGGGTATTAGAGAAAATAGTAAAACCAATAAGCATAATGCCCGTATTATTGAATATCACGCAACTACTACATTAAAAGCAAAAACGGATGAAGTACCATGGTGTTCATCATTTGTGAATTGGGTAATGACTCAGTCTTCATATAAAGGTACAAATAATGCGCTGGCTAAAAGCTGGCTAGACTGGGGGCTGAAAGTTATTGCTCCTGTACAGGGAGATATTGTGGTTATCAAAAAGAAAACAAAGGGTTCAGATAAGAGCACCGGAACCTCAACAGGCTATCATGTTGCTTTTTTTGATAGTAAATCTGCAACTCATATCAGGCTGTTAGGTGGTAATCAGCAAGATAGTGTTAAGTACTCCACATTTAATTTAAGTCGGTATGAAGTAAAAGGTTATAGAAGACCCATTACCAGAGTTTTAAATGTTCCTGTTTTTAATTCAAGTTTCGTTAATCGAGTATTGGTAGCATGAAATATAGGGTTTAATAGACTGGATTACTTGATAAGAATAAGTTCTAAATACTTGTTCTTAAAACTAAACTGAAGAGTAAAAAGTAAAAGCCATAACATTTGTTATGGCTTTTTTTATATAGCATAAATAATTATCTTTTTTTCTTTTTGGCGGCTTTTGCGTTATCCGCTTTTTTATGAATATTTTTAATCTGGCTCGCTTTATTGGAGCGGGGAGGACGACGGTTATTTGCAATATTTTCAAATATCGCATCACGACTGCCTACTTCGTAGCCAGGCATTTTAATGCGTTTAATCTTTGAGCCAATTAATCGCTCGATGGAATTGAGGGCACGTTCTTCTTCACGGCTGACAAATGAAATGGCTTGCCCTGTTTTTCCTGCCCGACCAGTACGACCTACGCGGTGAACATAGTCTTCTGCTAAATAGGGCAAGTTGTAATTAACCACATGTTCTAAACCCTGAATATCTAATCCACGCGCAGCCACTTCAGTTGCAATGAGCACCTGGATTTTATCGGCTTTAAAATCCGCCATCGCACGCCGGCGTGAACCCTGGCTTTTGTCTCCATGGGAAATTTCAGACTTAATACCAGCTTCCTTGAGTTTAAGCTTGAGACTATCGGCCTGAAATTTTGTACTGGTAAACACCAGAACCTTAAACCAGTTATGCAGCTTAATAAGCTCAACAAAGAGTTGCGCTTTTTGATGTTCACCAACGGGATAAACAACATGCTCAACCGTATCTGCAATGGCATTTTGTTTGGCTACACTGATCTCTTCGTACTGCGTTAAGATTTTTTTCGCGAGATTTTTAACGGCGTTTGACATTGTGGCGGTAAACAAAAATGTTTGTCGTTTCCTGGGTAGTTTTTGTAACAGCGCCATAACATCATCAATAAAGCCCATGTCGAGCATACGGTCAGCTTCATCAATGACCAGGAATTCCACGTTACTGAGGTTGATATTGCCGAAAGCCAGATGCTCAAGCAAACGACCAGGTGTGGAGACAACGATATCGGGCACAGTGTTTAGTTTTTTCTGTTGTGCGCTAATTTTCACCCCGCCATACAACGCGGTGACAGTAATAGACATAAATTGTGCATAAAGCTGAATTTTTTCTGCAAGCTGCTCAGCTAATTCGCGAGTTGGGGCTAAAACTAGCGTACGTGTTTTAGTTTCTGCGCCTGCTTGTGGTCGATCCTGCATTTTCTGAAGAATTGGCAAGGCAAAAGCGGCTGTTTTTCCCGTTCCGGTTTGAGCACTGGCCAGAATATCTTTACCGCGGCGGGCAGGAATAATCGCAAGTTCTTGAATTGCCGTCATTTGTTTGTAGTTACAGGCATCGAGTGCTTGTTGAATCTCAGTGGCGAGATCTAAAGATGAAAATATCATTGTGGCTTCCTGAAGCGAGTAACATCAATTGCACTGAATTGAGTGTGTAATAGTAAATTCTGTAACCGGACTATAATGAATTTCGAGTATTAATGCAGGATTGATTACGTTTATTTGGGGTTAATGGTGAACTCCGGAGACCATTAATGGGTGCACACATTCCTTACTAATACATCAAGCCAACCAGGTAAAGACTAAACCATGGAATGTAGGTAATTAAAATGAGCGCAAAGATGAGTACACCCATCCAGGGTAACGCGGCCTTTGTGACTTGTCCTAGTGACATCCCTGTTAGCCCTGCCGCGACATAAAGGTTAAGGCCGACAGGTGGTGTGATCATTCCGACTTCCATATTGGTTGTCATAATGACGCCGAGATGGATGGGATCAATACCCAGATCCATTGCAATGGGATGGAACAAGGGCGCAAGAATCAAAAGTATTGATGAGGGTTCCATAAAATCGCCGGCAAACCAGAGTATAACGTTAATCATTAATAAGAAACTGGCAGGACTTAATTCCTGCTCGATAACGGCTTTTGATAATGTTTGTGGCACTTGTTGTTCGGTGAGCACATGGGCAAAGATCATGGCACAGGCAATGATGAACATAATAACGGATGTCATTTTTGCGGAATCTAACATGACCTTGGGTACATCCTTAAATCCCATATCTTTATGAACAACAAGTGCAATAAAAGCCGAGTATACAGCAGCAACGGCAGCCGCTTCAGTCGGGGTAAAGATGCCGCCATAGATACCACCGACAACAATAAAGATCAAAAACAAACCGGTGAAGGCATTTTTAAAACTTTTTATGATGTGTAAAAAACCTCTCCATTCATCTCGTGGCATTTTTAAACGCCGTGCGGTTACCCATGTTGCAAGCAGTAACAGGGTGCCCATTAAAATACCTGGAATAATGCCGGCAATGAACATTTTACCAACGGACTCTTCAACGGCATCGGCATAAACAATCATGGGAATAGACGGTGGTATAAGAATCCCCATACTGCCTGCTGTTGCAATTACACCCACTGCAAAGTGTTTATCGTATCCCGCGTTGATCATGCCAGGGATAAGGATAGAACCAATTGCAACAACTGTTGCCGGTGATGAACCCGATATGGCTGCAAATAACATACAAGACACAACCCCGGCCATTGCCAGTCCACCATGCATCCAACCAACCATTGATTTAGCAAATTCGACTAAACGTACTGAAACACCTCCGGTAGTCAGAAAGTGTGAGGATAAAATAAAAAAGGGAATAGCCAGTAAGGTGGTGTGCTCCATGGTATCGAAAAGTTTTTGTGCAATGATGGTTGGTGATTCTTCAGTGGCAAGCAGTAAAAATGAGAGGCTGCTAAAACCCAGGCTGATGGCAATAGGTACACCAATTAAGAGTAGAACGAGAAGGCCAATAAAGAGTAATGCTATCGTCATATATTTATCTCTTATATATCTTCTATATTTTCCATTGCCGCATGCGCTTCGCTGGTGTGTATATTCGTACGTTGTTCGGTAACGATTTCCCAGGCGAGAGACAGGAAGTGATACAACATAAGTGACAAGCCTATGGGAATGGATAAATAAGGTATCCATTGTGGAATTTGTAAATCTTCGGTTATATCCCCCCATTGATAAATCTTGAAGGTATAAATAAACGAATTGTAATCAACAATTGCGACAAAAATGATACAGCATAGTATCGCAAGCATTAATGTTGCTTTACGAAATTTAGTTGCCATGCGATCGAGTAAGATATCAATGCCAAGATGCACTCCAACCTTAACACCATGCGCGGCACCAATGAGCACTACCCAGGCAAACAGGTATTGAACAAGTTCTAATACCCAGATTAAGCCGGTATCAAAAAAATAACGTAGCACCACGTTGGAAAATAGCATCAGGGTAGCGACAGCAAAAAGAATGGTAATGCTATATTTTTCAAACAGATCTATATAACGATTTAATGTTTGCATAATACTTCTGCTTAATATGAAGGACTGAAACTGATAAGTGTTTTGTCAGTCAGTCCTTCAAATTTTACAATTACGATATATTTAATTAGCGACCTAATAATTTATTAACATCATCAATCAGTTCGCCACCAATTTCATCACGGAACTCAGCCCAAACAGGTGCTGTTGCCTTGCGCCATGCAGCGCGTTCAGCCGTGCTCATATCGACAACTTTAGCGTATTTGCCATTTTCAATTTTTTTACGATCATCCGTATCAGCCTGTGCTGCATATTCACGGTTAGCCTTCGTTGCTTCTTTTAATGAAATACTTACTGCATCGCGGATGTCTGCGGGTAAGTTATTCCAGAATTCATTACTGACAACAACCAGGTATCCTAAGTAAGAGTGGTTAGAGACAGAGATGTAATCCTGAACCTCGTAGAATTTTTTGGTGTAAACATTTGACCAGGCATTTTCTTGTCCATCAACAACGCCCTGGCCGAGTGCGGTATAAACTTCTTTAAACGGAAGTTTTTGTGGCGTGCCTCCCAGCTTTTCGATCATGGATGCGGCGATGTTTGAAGACTGAATGCGAAATTTCATTCCGTTAAAATCGGCGGGTGTATTTTTAAGAGGCTTTTCCCCTTTAATGGAGAAAACTTTCATGCCGTTGTCCCAAACAGTTAAAGCATGCAGACCTTTTTTATTTAAACCTGACGTTAAGCGAGGCATTAAAGAAGAGTCAACAAGTTTATGAACATCACTTATATCGTTAAAAAGATAAGGTAAATCAAATGCTTGTAATGTATTAGAAAATTTAACAAATTTAGATAGGCTGGGTGCTGCCATAATTCCCGTAGTTTTACTGCTGCTTAAGCGCATGGCTTCTAATACTTTATTGTCATTGTAAAGTTGTGAGTTTGGGAATACTTCAATTTTCACACGGCCTTTCGTTCGTTCATCTACGAGCCTGGCAAACAATTCAGCTGCTTTCCCTTTTGGCGTATTGGATGCAACAACGTGTGAAAACTTAATCGTGTAGTCTGAGGCAATGGCTTGCATGCTGCCAAATGCGAGAGGGAGCAGAAATAAAGTACCGAGTAACAGCTTCATATTAGTATCCTCAAAAAAATTATGTTTATTATTTTTAGTTTGATACGGCTTTGATATCTTACATCGAGTTTGATAAGTATAGATGCATAATCAGATACTCACCATGGCATTTAACTGCATTAAATATTTGTGAACTGATCAGGCTGAAATGAAAACCAGGATAGAGCGCAATTTGCTTAGGGCGCATCAGTACTTCTATCCCACATGTTACTCTGTGTTTGAAGGCGACAGCGGTCTTTTAAATATTATGACGAAACCTTTTTTGCTAAAAGAAGCTAATAGACCTAGCTATACTAAGTTAATTATACTTTAGAGAGGGCGGGGCCTTTTCGGCGTAATCGTTGATTTTTTTTTGCGAATGGTAAAGAGCCCATTAACTCGAATGTATAAAGAGGACTAATAAATGGTGTTGATATGAAGATGTTTTTAATCGTATTTTCATTAGCGGTGTTATTCGTCGTAGGCACTGCCGGTACGATGCGCTACTTTGATAGCAGATCTGTGAAAAAGAAAAATAATGATGATAATTAATATGTGGCAGCCCGTGTTTTTAATTGATTAAAAGTAATTATTTTGAAGAGCTAAACACATGACCAAAATATCTTCGGCTATTTACTGGATTAGCATTTACCTGGCTATAGTCTTTGCACCCTTGTTTGTGCTTTTGCTTGGACCGGTTCCACCGGGTTCCGGGTTTTGGTGGGATTTCTCTATGGCACTTGGCTTTACTGCCATAGCTATGATGGGTGTCCAGTTTATTCTAACTGCACGCTTTCGCCGTGTTGTCACCCCTTTTGGTATCGACATTGTTTACTTCTTCCATCGTTATCTTGGCGTCATGGCGCTTACTTTTATTGTTGTCCACTATCTCATTATCCGAATAAACAGGGCTGAGGTGCTGGGTGCGCTTAATCCATTGCAAGCCCCCTGGTATATGACACTTGGTCGACTCGCGTTTTTATTATTTGCGACCATTATCATTACTTCACTTTGGCGCAAGCGTTTAAAAATTCATTATGATGAATGGCGGATGTTACACATCGGCTTGTCTACAATGGGGTTCATACTGGCGCTGGGACATATAGAAGGCGTAAGCTATTACATTGATGCGCCTGTTAAACATGCTCTATGGATAAGTTATATTATATTCTGGCTTTTACTTATTGTTTATGTACGGCTGGTTAAACCCTGGCAAATGCACAACAGGCCCTATCGGGTTGTTGAGGTTCAACAAGAATGCAACAACTGCTGCACCCTGGTGCTGGAGCCGATTCATCATAAAGGGATTAATTTTAACCCCGGTCAGTTTGCCTGGTTAACTTTACGGGCATCTCCCTTTCACATTAAAGAGCATCCTTTTTCTATTTCATCGAGTGCGGCGCAACAAGGCAAAGTCGCCTTTACGATTAAAGCACTAGGTGACTTCACGCGTACTATTAAAGATACGCAAGTTGGTGAAACAGCCTATTTAGATGGGCCATACGGTGTTTTTAGTACAGATTGTTATCCAGCTGCACCGGGTTTTGTTTTTATTGCGGGTGGTATAGGTGCAGCGCCAATCATGAGCATGTTACGTACGATGGCTGACCGACATGAGCAACGCCCGTTGTTATTTATTTATGCTAATGACAGCTGGGACAACGTGATTTTTAAAGAAGAGCTGGATACATTGAAAACACGGCTTAATTTAAACCTGGTGCATGTCCTTAAAGAACCCGCACCTGGCTGGAATGGAGAATCAGGTTTTGTAACACCGGAGTTGCTGCAAAAGGTTTTACTTAAAGAAGCACAAGAGTATGAATATTTTTTATGCGGGCCAAAACCTATGAGTAATGCTGTACAGCAGGGGCTACATAATCTTAAGGTGCCATTGGGCCGTGTTCATTTTGAACTTTTCGATATGGTTTAAGGAAAATAAGTGATGCGTGAAAAATGGGCCAGGCTAATCGCACTCTTTACCGGGCTAATCGTTTTATTGTTGGCCATGGTGTTTGCCTTGATTCAAAACCCACATACGACTTCTAAAGCACAAAAAAACGAACAACAGATTTCATCTGATATAGTTAAGAAATCTGTCAATCCTGATTCAATACAGATTGAAGAAGGACGAAAGATTTATCAGGAGCAAAACTGCTCTGCTTGTCACTCTATTGCAGGCAAAGGAAATCCACGTACCCCATTAGATGGCGTTGGCACCCGACGTACTGCTGAAGAGTTACGTAACTGGATTATTGGTTCAGATAGCTTGCAGGGTTTATTGCCGGATAGTATTCGAAGATTGAAGCAAAGATATAAAGAGTTATCGGATAATGAACTTGATGCCCTGGTGAATTATTTAAACAATTAACAGAAGGCGTGCACTATAAAATCTCTTTGAATCTCATATCTAATCGTTAATTGATACACCATGCTCCATAGTGGTGCAGCTTATTTGATTCCACATTTTTCTTACCCTTAAAACCTAGTAAATACAACAACTTAATACATGGCATAGATAATGCTGGTGTATATACATGTATTGCTAACTATAAATTCTTTAAGGAAAAGATGATGAAAAAAAGTGAAATGAAAGAAGTAATTCTTGAGTTAAAAAAAGAGAAAGGCTTAACCTGGAGCGCGATTGCTGAAAAAGCAGGTTTATCAACTGAATACACTTGTTCTGCTTGCCTGGGAATGAATCACTTAGATAAAGCAGAAGCTGATTCAGTTGCTGAAATTTTAGGTATGGGTGCAGAACTTTCTGCTGCGTTGCAAGAGTTTCCGACTAAAACATGGGATCAAATTGTTCCGACAGATCCGGTTATTTATCGCTGGTATGAAATCGTTGGTGTTTATGGTGAAACCATTAAAGAAATTATTAATGAGAAGTTCGGTGACGGTATTATGAGTGCGATTGATTTCACGATGGATATTGATAAAGAAGAAAATCCTGCCGGTGATCGTGTTGTAGTAACGTTGAATGGTAAATTCTTACCTTATAAATCCTGGTAGTTTCTAAAGATAATAAATTATTGATTATCTATTCCAATTTATTAATTTAAATTGGGATGGGTAAGCAGTAATGTAATGATGATAATAAAAAGAATAAAGGATAAGCTTTTCCAGAATAATACCGGGCTACGTTCGATCAATGGTGGACGTGTTTTATTTAAGAACGCTTTATTTGGATAGCGGAGATCATAAATAAACTCTGTTATTTCTTCATATCGTTTATACGGATCTGGATTAACCGCTTTTTTTATCGCGCCATCAATCCAGGACGGGATGGTACGATCATCGTCTAATACTGATTGATAAATTAATCTGCGTTGAGCCGATTTTGTTTGTGCTCTTGCGATGGTTGCACCGTAAGGTAACCTTCCTGATAGCATTTGATAAGCAATAATACCTAATGAAAACATGTCTGAACGCGATGTGCCTGTTTCTCCAAGAAAATATTCTGGTGCAGTATATTGTGCAGTACCCAGTATATTTTGATGGCTAAGAGGTGAGGAAATTTCTCTTAAGCCGGCTACCCGGGTTGAGCCAAAATCAATAATCTTCACTGTACCTGTTTTATCGATCATAATGTTATTGGGACGTATATCCTGATGTAGCATTTCCAGCCGATGAAATGCACGCAAGCCTTTAGAAATTTGTTCAATGATATTACGAACTTCTTCGATCTCGGGATTTGGGTTATCAATCATCCACTGCGATAACGTTTTACCTTCAATAAACTCGGTAACGATATATAAGTAATTTCGTTTCCGGGTTTGTAAGCAGGGTTTTAAAACATGTGCGTTGTTAATACGGCGTGCAACCCATTCTTCCATAAGGAAACGTTCCAGGTATGTCGCATCTTCTCTCAGATCGACAGAGGGGGCTTTTATAATAACCTGTTCTTTTGTTTCTGTATCAATCGCCAGGTAAATGTGACTACGACTGTTAAAATGTATGTTACGAATAACTTCAAAACCATCGAATATCATTCGTGGTTTCAGTTCAGGTGGGAAGGGTAACGTTGTTAATTGTTGATAGACTTCATCAACGTTCTGCAAGGGGAGCTCATCAATTTTGATAATTTGTATTGTTAAGTTATCGTCACTACCATTTTCGTATGCTTTATCAAGTATGAGTTTGGCAGCATGGTTTAAATTATCCTTATGTTCTTTAGTCGTCTCGATAATAAATTTTTCATTTACAAATTCATAAATGCCATCTGTAGCGAGAATAAAAATATCATCGACTTCTATTGCTAATGATTGATAATCAATATCAATATAATCCTTCATACCTAATGCACGCTGAAGATAATTTTTATCTTTTGAAACCCAGACTCTGTGATCTTCTGTTAGTTGTTCGAGGTGGTTATCGCTGAGGCGATAAATGCGTGTATCACCTACGCTGAAAATATGCGCGGTATTAGATTTAAGTACTAATGAACTGAAGGTGCATACATAGCCTTTGTCCTGCAGATAACGATATTGACTGCCACGGGTCTGTGAATAAAGCCATGAGTTTGTCGCCAGTAGTACTCGCTGCACTGACGTATTAACTGTCCAGGATTCTGCAGTGCTAAAATAATCTTCTAAAAATCCTGTAATGGCTGTTTTACTGGCAATCTGGCTGACATTGCTGCTACTGATTCCATCCGCAAGTCCTATTGCAATACCTTTTGAGCTCAGTAAGGGTTCATTGGGAATATGAATGTCATGAAAATCTTGATTGATTTTTTTACGGCCTTTGTCAGTGTGATGGCCATATGAGATTTTTAACTGGTTTGGCATATTTAAAAAAATCTCAGCCCTAAAAAGAGCTGAGACATTATTTACCTTATTGTAATGTGCTTTACATATTATAACGCACGGTTTGGACTAGTTCTTACGTGAGTGAAGTATAAAGGTAATGCTACTAAGGCAAAACCACCCACCAGGTTACCTAATACTGTTGGTATTTCATTCCAAACTAAGTAATCAACTATTGTAAAGTCACCACCCATAATCATAGAGAACGGGAATAAAAACATATTTACAATTGAGTGCTCAAAGCCCATAAAGAAGAACAGCATAACAGGCATCCACATGGCGAACATTTTGCCAGTTGCTGAAGTTGAAATCATTGCGCCTACAACACCCATTGAAACCATCCAGTTGCATAACATGCCACGAATGAAGATAGTCATCCAACCACTTGCTCCATGCGCCTGGTAACCGACTGTTCTGGATTCACCGATACTCGCCACTTTCGCAGCAATGGCGCCACCATCAATACTGTACCCGTAGGTAAGTATAAATGACATCATAAACGCCGTTGTTAATGCACCTGCAAAGTTACCAACAAATACCAGTCCCCAGTTTCTAAGTATCTGGTTAACGGTGACGCCCGGTCTCTTATCAATAAGAGCAAGTGGTACAAGCGTAAATACACCTGTGAGCAGGTCGAATTTCATTAAGTACAACATAATGAATCCAACAGGGAACAGGATGGCGCCCGTTAGTGGTGAACCCGTTTTAACTGCAACGGTAATGGCAAAGATAGCGGCAAGTCCCAGAATTGCACCGGCCATAAAAGCACGAATTAACGTATCTTTTGTGGACATGTAAACTTTGGATTCGCCTGCATCCACCATTTTTGTGACGAACTCTTGCGGTTCTAAATATGACATAACAAAACCTCTTTCTATGTATGAGTAACGTTGTGATTAAGATTACTTCTCTATTTCATTCCGTATCGCAAGTATTATGCCAAGAGAGTTTTTATGTATTACGGCGTTTTTCAGCGTGTTTTTCAAATTATTTGCTGCAAAATGGTGCATGCAATGAGAGTAATGTCCTTATTGGTGCTTGTTTGAAATTAAATACTGATTATTCATTATAAATAAATTTAACTCGAATCATGTAAATGAAAATCAATAGAGCTGAAAGGGGTTGGGTAAACAAAGTTAATTATAATAAAGGGGGAGGTCGTTCTGATTAAAAATTTAGGGCCGGGGAAAATATTTTATTAATAGAAAATTGGAGTTAAAAAATAAAAGTGTTTTGAACCTGGTAACTTTTCATAAATGGGTTTGCGTGCAATTAATCCTTGTTTATGATTAATTGCACGCTATCTCGCCTGTTGTTTATTCACCGTGTTCAATATCATTTATACCTGCTGCTTTAAGATGTAAAGAATGTTGTGCGTTTTCTATTTCTGCATCTAAGACGCTATAACCGTAGGGCTCAAAATCATCGGATGAATCTATATACATTTCTACAAAACCTGAGTAGTTAATCGAATTATTCATTTGCTTCTCCTATGTTTTTGTTTAGTGCACATTACTCCTTTCATTATTTATGCCAATGTTATTAATTTTAGATGTGAATATTTTTTCTCGTATAATCAATTAGATAAGAGGGTTAAAAAAGAATCTTTAAATAGTGCTGCATTGAAAAATAGTTAAAATTGAACCAGCTTGGTTCTGGCTCGTTTAATATGAACTATGTTGGTGCAAATAATGAATTAATAATCTAGAAGGAACAGATCAGACTTTAGAACCGCACATGTTTAATTAAGTAAGGCCTCAACACTAAGTGTTATAACCTCGTTTTTTAGGAATATGTGTTAACCTGATAAACTATTAAATAATAATTAAGAACAAGGACTGTTGTATGCTAAAAGCACAACATACGGTTGCCGGCCCTCATTCAGTTTTAAAATTCATTCAAAAACAGTATCCCTCAGTTGGTGCGGTAGAGTGTAGTTTGCTTGAATTAGGCTGTAATGATAATTACCGTATTAAAAGTCAACGTCAGGATTATGTTTTTCGTCTATTTGTGCTCTAACAAGTGTTTTGCTGGCTTAAACCGTGCAGCTTAAATCACCTTTTTATCACCAAAAAATGATTCTATAACGTGATCTGATTCACAGTTATTTCTGATGGAAAGTGGTAATCCGCACTGATAAATTTTTCCTGAATATATATCATTAATTTAACTCAAAAGAGTTAATCGCTTTCATTCATGGCTGCAAGTGTCTGTTTGGACATGAAGTTAAGGTGGTTATATTAGTGATGGACACAATCCCAGCCCCCCCTGTGTATTTCACCATCTACGACAATCATTATTTTGGAATAGATTAAATGAACTTAAAAAATTATCAGTTAGCGCAAGAAGTTCAGTCAGGTCAATTACCAGGAGGCTCAGTGATGACGAATCAATCTGAAACAATCCCCCGTAAAGGCGAGCAAGGCATACCAGTTACATTTCGCACTAATCGATTTTTTTCAATTGGAGCAGATTGGTATTTTAGTACCCGGGAAGGTATTGACCAAGGGCCATATCAAAGTAAAGAACTGGCACAAGCGGCGATTGAAAAATTTATCAGAGAAATTGCACTATAATATTAGAGCATCCATTAAACGATGCATTTGAAGAGGAGGGATGAAAATGAAAGACATTGCAGAGCAAGGTAGTCGTATCCTCGATGCCATGGCCGACATCAATGATTTACTCCGTCTTAGCCACGAAGCACTACATCGTCTTAAACAAGAGGTACATGGAAGTGCTTACGATAGCGCAGAAATATTGAGCCTCAAGTTACATGATTTGCGTCACGAAGCTGAGATACTCAGTACAAAAATTGACAGTGATGTCAAAGAAATGGAAACAAAGGCATACGGTTAATTTGAATTTACGAAACAGTACCTGATTAATTTATAGGGGAGCTGGAAAGATTTGATTCTAATTATGTTGTTTAAATAATCCCTCCCCTCATGATATTTCTTAACTGACTCTGCTCGTATTGAGCATTAAATCAAATTGCTGCAACCCTCGTTTTGAATTTTATTATTGTGCCAAATAAGGCCAGGAACAATTATGTTCCTTTCGCTTTTCTCACGTTTCATCCATTGCTGCTTAGTAATTTTTTATGGCTAAAACCCTGTACAGGTCGATAGGAAGGGTTATCACTTGCCGGCTTTAAGTTATTACAAAAATAAATGATGTGATACGGGTAAGTTATATTAACTAAACTATTTTACACTAAGGCTTTAATATACCTCTCTACATTTCTGGCATGACCTGATCACAGACAAGCTAAACTAAACTTATAAATAAACATCTAATAACCCCCCGTTTATCGACTATTTGCATTATTGTTGATCTCTAACGCTCTCCAGTACAGTAATTATTTCTACCTCAGAATTAAAGACAAATGAATAAGTATTTATTAGTATAGAATCTTATATAGTCGTGCTTAATAACAATAATAGGAATAATTATGAAACGGATCATCATTACACTTGTGGTTCTTATTGGTCTCATAGCAGGGGGCGCATACTTCCTTTTTTTAAAAGCAATTACGCCAGAAGACCTTCCGGCAAAAGTGATGAATGCTGAAGAGGCTATTGCTACATCAGGTACCATTGCGATTACCAGTGTTGACATGACTTATGTTCGTCATATTGAAAGCATGTTCAAGCAAATGAACGATCCTTCTCCTCTGCCAGTTTCAAAATCAGATGAATCTAAAGAAGAAAAAACATTTTTAGAAAAATTAAAAGAACAGGGTGTTCACTTAGTTTCTGACACAGATTATGCATTAGCGACACTTAATGTTGCTGAAGAAAAACCGGCGCATACTGTTGTGTTATTCGGACGTTTTTCGCAGGCTAAATTAAAGAAAGCTATTGCTCAGTATTATGCTATAGACGAGGGTACTGACGGTTACTGGTTAATTACGCAGAATATTGAACAAGATAAAAAAAGTGATCCCTGTGCAGACCCAGCCGCAAAAAAACCTGCGCCAAAGCAACACGCCCTGCATATAAAAAATGATCGCATTATCTTGTCTGGCCCGGAAATGATGCCTGTTCTTCTTAAGCGCTTTGCCGCTAATGCACGTGCTGAGATATCACTTACTAAATGGCGGGCGTTTAGAAAAGAGAAAGCCGTGGCGGGTGCATTTATGACACCCAAAGAGGCTAAAAAAGGCGCGGTAGATCTCCCCTCTGCTTTACTTTTAGGTGCACTTTCTAATCAACCTTTAACGGATATTTATGCTGGTGCAGTGGTAAGCTTTTTACCTTCGCCAGGCTTTACCTTGCTGGTTGATGCTCATGCCATTGAAGCGGCCTGGCCGCTAGAAGTTAAAACAAAGTATGATGCCTGGCTCAATGAAGCGCTGGCTGAGTTAAAAGAAATGCCTACGCTGGCTTCGCTGTTACAGGCCTTAAGCGTTCAGGCGGATGGAAATATTCTGCGCTTTAAAACAGTTGCCAATAGAAAAACCTTAGACAATCTTGAAAAGGTGCCCGGTGAATTTTTGCAAATGGCATTTTCAGGTGCATTTGGTGATGGTACAAAAGAAGGCGACACGGGTACTGAACAGATCGTTAGTGATAGTGATGTAGAGAATTATATCCCGCAGTTTGCCTTTGCATCGGTTCAGCCTTTTGATGTAAAGGATGCTTTTCATAAACCCGATCATGTGGTGGGTCCACTTGCTGTTAGATTAGAGAGGTTCGGCTTATTAGCGACAGATAACTCAATAATAGAATTAACGATAAATGCTGAAGGAAAAGGTTTTGATAATTTGTCAGTCGATCACATGCATCAATCGAATGAGACGCCAGTTGCAAGCTTGTCAATTACAGGTGTTGAAGATAAAGATGGTAATGATCTGTTAAGAGAGGAGTTGTGCGGTAAGACCCGTAACCTTGTTGCTGAATCACTGTCGACGATTCGAGATAAAGAGTACGTCAATGGTCAATGGCTTGAAAAATCAATTAAGGTTTCTGGTAAGAAAAGTGTCAGGTTAAAGCCAAATGTACCGGTTTCTAAAATTTCTAAAATAAAAGGAAAAATGTCAATACGCGCTGCAACACGCACGAGTGTAGTGAAGCTACAGTTACCTTTCTCTGGTAAGACGATAGAGACCGATAAGGTACGTATGTATCTTCAAAAGAACACACCGAGTACGGTTAAATATACATTAAGTGGTGACATGAGTTATATCATGGCCGTTAGGGCGAAGAATGCGAAAGGTCAGTATTTAGCAAGTGCTAGCAGTAGTGCCTCAGGTAAAGGTACAAAAATGGTATCTAAACGTTTTAAAGGAAAAGTGGCTTCTATTGAAGTTGTTGTTGCAGGACAAATGAAGAGCCAGGACTATCCTTTTGAAATTAATCAGGTTACCCCTCGCTATGGTAAAAAAGGTAATGGAAAACAGGTCGATGTTATGTTTACCTCTAAAAGCCAATTTTTGAAAGAGCATGCAAGGGTTAAATATCAAGATGAATGTAAAGATAAACAAAAGGTCGCACTCGGTGTATTCCTGGTTTGTTTAAATAAATTTGGTGATCAATGGGGCCAGAAAGTTGGCGGAGACTTTGATGTAATAGCACCTTATGGTGAAGCTTTGCTCAATGACCTTTCTGCCGGTGTGTTAAGTATTGACTCGGTAATAACAGAGAGCGGCGAAGAAATAGCATTTGATAAAAACGAAAAAGCTGATTTCGATTACAAGTTTGATACTAATTATAATAAGGTGAAAAAAGACTGGGAAATTATAAATCGAAGATTACATGCCGCCTATGTAAAAGTGTTTTCAGATAAGGAAGAACTTAAGAATAAAAAAGTCAGTATGGTAAAGGGCTCATTAACTGTTCGCTTTCCAAAACAACCAAAATACTTTGAACTTGATGCAGACGAGTTAGGTGTTATAAAGAAAACGGAAAATGGTATTGTTGCGAATATCTCTGCGTTTGAAGACTGGAATACGTATATTGACATTCAAGGCCCTGTGGATAAAGTGGTGCGGTTTATGCCGCTTGCAAAAGACGGTTCAATCCTTACGACCATGAATGATCGAATTAATGAAAAACAATATCATACATGGGGAATGTCAAAAGAAGACAAAGAAAAAATAAAGTTGTTACCTAAAAAGTGGTTAGGCATGACTTCAATATACGGTAAGCCTGAAGTGATTCGCATTTTTTATGCTGATGATTTTGAAATTATTAAGCATCCATTTCAATTTTCTTTGAAGGAATAATTTCAGTGACTAAGTCTGTTTTACAAATGCAAACACCAGATGAAGCTGAAATTATTTTTTATGAAGCCTTTATGCATGGTGATATTGATGTGATGGCAGCATTATGGGCAGATGATAACGTGATTTGTGTACACCCTGGCTCTGGTGTAATTAGTGGTTACGAATCTGTAATGCGCAGTTGGCAACATATCCTTGAAGGTAGTGCGCACATGGATATTCGTTATCGAGTTGAAAATAAAATGGTTACTGATGAACTTGCTGTTCATGTTGTGATTGAAGAAATGTTAAATATTAACAGTGTGATAGCTGTTGTAGTTGCAACGAATATTTATAAAAAATTTGAAAACGGCTGGTTGATAGCAGAACACCATGGTTCCGTTGTCAATACAGAACAAAAAAGTGAGACCTTGCAGTAAATAATAGAGAAAATCCCTTTTATGCACTAAGATAAGTTGCATGTCCCGTTTATGATGCTTCTTTATTGTGGAGTAATATATGAAACACTATTCTATTTATATTTCCATATTTATATATTTTTCTGTGCAGCAGGTGCATGCTTTAGAGTGGCCCAATATCCAGCCTAAAAAAATTGGAACACACACATATGTTATAGAACATGGACCGCATGACGAAGACCCAAAAGTGAGTCATGGCTTCCATAATAATCCTGGTTTTGTCATAACTGATACCGGTGTTGTTGTTATCGATACTGGAAGTAGTTACGAAATTGGCAAAATGATCTTGCGAAAGATTAAGAGTGTTACTTCAAAACCTGTCACGCATATCTTTACTACACATTTTCATGGCGATCATTGGTTTGCTAATCAAGCACTTGTCGAAGCTTATCCTGATGTACGTACTATCGCACATCCAAAATTGATTTCTTTATTAAATAATGGTGAAGATAAGTTCTGGTTGGATGTTTTTTCTAAACGTTTGGGTAAAGATTTTGCCGGAACAAAAGCTGTTATTCCCAATACGGTAGCTGAAAATAAAGACTATATAATTGGTGGTATGACTTTTCAGGTAACTTTGTTCGATAAGGCACATACAGCAACGGATTTGATGGTTAATGTTATTGAGGAAAAAATCTTATTTACAGGCGATATTATTAACAATAAACATTTTTCATTTATGGGGCATGGCAACTTTAAAGGTGCCTATGAAGCCACTCAAAAAGCGCTCGCGATGCAACCGGTGTATGTCGTTGTAGGGCATGGCCGTAGTGGCAAGATTCATCTGCTTGAAGAGTTTGAAGCGGTTTACCACAAGATACGCAGTGAAGTAGGTAAGTATTCTGAGCAAGGTCTGATGGATTATGAAATGAAGCCTAAAGTTGTGGCGGCATTTGATAAATACAAACACTGGAGTGGTTTTGATGCACAGATCGGCCGTTATGTTAACCAGGTATATACAGAATTAGAAAATGAAGCTTTTTGATTAAAGCCCGCTTTTGCATAATGCTAATCAGTTAACAGTTTATTTTTAATTTTTTCCCTCCTCTTCCCCCTCCCCTTGAAGAGGAGGTAACTCATTTTTGAATTTTATTTTCTTAGTTGAACAGTATTACGCTTTTGCTAAATTCGAGCTTACTGGCTATAATTATTTTTCAACCTTTCATCTCGTCAGAGTATTATTGATATGCTGCGAACCCTCTTATTTTTTATATTAACGGCGTATTGGGCAACAAGCGGGGCATCAAATCCCTATCAAATATTTGTCTTGCATTCCTATAGCCAGGAATATCCATGGACAAAAAATCAGCATAATGGGTTTACAGAAAACTATTATGCAACGACAAATAAATCATCATTAATCAGCTCAGAATACCTGGATACTAAACGTAGAAAATTTAATAAGGAGTATAAAGAGGATTTTTATCGATATCTGCAAAAAAAATATGCTGGTTATACTCCAGATCTTATATATTTAACTGATGATGATTCTCTTACCTTTGCGTTAGAATACTTTAATGATTTGTTTAAATCTGTGCCGATTATATTTTCAGGAATTAATAATTTAAGTTTGCAGGATCAACTTGACCCTTCACGGGTTACCGGTGTTTATGAAAAAAAAGATATTTCAAAAAATATTGAAATTCTAAAAGCTTTAGATCCAGACTTTAACGAGATTATTGTAGTTGGTGATGCTTCCAGCACATATCGTGTAATTGAAGAAGAAATTAAATTACAACTTAAAAAGCATCCAAACATAACCGCGCACTATATTGCAGAACAAAAGATAGGTGATTTGACAAAAGCACTAAAACAACATAAAGAGAAATATATTTTTCTTACTACTCTGGGACAAATAACAGACTCAAGCGGCAATACACAAACACTAAAAAACACTATCTCACTAATTGCTCATGTGGGTGATTTTACAATAATAAGCATGGAGGATAATTATCTTCAAAAGGGAGTGTTAGGTGGTTATGTTACGAGCGGCAGGCTTCAGGGTAAAACTGCTGCAGAGCTGGCGATTGAATTTCAAAAAAATCGTATTATCGGTACAGTTAAGGCGGTAACAGAAAGTTCGAATGAATATATTTTTGACCATATTGAATTAACTAAAAAAAATTTAGTGCTGCCAGAAAGTATAGAAAGTCAGTCTGTTATTCTAAATAAACCCCTGTCGTTTTATCAACGCAACCGAACGATCATATTAGGTATTATTATTGGATTAACGTTACTTCTCATCGTCTCGCTGGTGATTTTTTTAATTATATTGGCGCGTAAAAATCATCAGATACGTGCATCCACTTATAAAGAACAGGAATTGGGACAACTAATCAATGATGCAACAAAAGAAATGCTGGTTGAGAGACAAAATCTTAATCAGGCCCAGGCAATTACTAATATCGGAAATTATAGCTGGGACATCAATAACAATATAACAACATGGTCAGACGAGCTTTACCGGATTGTCGGCCATACACCTTCTGAACTTACACCAAGCTACGATGCATATGTTAAAAGCATTCATCCTGATGACAAAAATAAATTTCGTGCATTAACTGAAAATGTCTTACAAACTAAAGATAGTTACCAATTAGAATATCGAATTATGCGTGCTGACGGTGAGGTTCGTTATGTTTATGAGCAAGGAGAGGTAAAGCTTGATTCGAATAATAATGTAGTTGGTTTGGATGGTGTTATTCAGGACATTACTCAACGGAAGCATAATGAAGAAGAACATAATCGGTTGCAGAGAGAATTAACTCAGGCCAGAAAAATGGAAGCACTAGGTCAGCTGACTGGTGGTATTGCCCATGATTTTAATAATATGCTGAGCATTATTATCGGATTTAGTGATCTGGCACTCGAAAATTATAATGATTCTCTTGATCCGAAAATTCTTAAATACTTTGAAAATATTAGTCAGGCATCGCATCGAGCTCGCGATCTTGTCCAAAAGATGATGGCTTTTAGTCGTAAAGATCAGGGGAAAAATGAACCCTTAAATTTAGCAGAAGTTATTGATGAAAGTCTTCAAATGCTACGTTCAATTATACCGAGCAGTATTGAGATAATTTATCATTATGATGAAAATCTTCCGAAAGTCATGATGGATTATGTGCAACTGCAGCAAATTATTATGAACTTGTGTCTTAATGCAAAAGATGCAATGAATAATTCTGGGACACTAACGATTCAGCTTCGTCAAAGACATAACGTTAACGATGAATGTATGGCGTGTCATAAGCAAGTACTCGGTACATGGGTTGAGCTGTCCGTGTCTGATACGGGCTCCGGTTTGCCTCCTGGCATAATAGACCACATTTTTGAGCCATTCTTTACAACTAAAGAGGTGTCAAAAGGAACGGGTATGGGTTTATCAATAATACATAGTATTGTCGATAATCATCATGGGCATATTCTTATTGATACTGAAATTAATAGGGGCAGCACTTTTCATGTTCTTTTTCCAGGAATAAATACGTCTTCAATAAGCCAGGAAGAGAGCCATCAGTTACCTCTTGCAGAAGTTGAGACAGGTAACAGTGAAAAAGTTCTGATTGTTGATGATGAACCTATACTTGCTGAATGGATAAAGGAGTATTTAACTGAGCATAATTACCAATGCACTATCAAAAATTCTAGCGCAGAAGCATGGCAGTTATTTGAAGCGGATCCAAACCAATTTGACTTACTGATCACTGATCAGACCATGCCGGGAATGAACGGTACAGAATTAATTGAAAAAATTCGTAACTTAAAACCTGGTCTGCCAGTCATTTTAGTAACCGGTTATAGTGAAACTATTACTCAAAGCGAAGCTGAAGAAAAGGATATTATTTATGTGAGTAAACCGATTGATGCTTCATCTTTTCTAAAGCAAGTTGCTACCGTATTACAAACTATTTATTAGCTAACTTTTATTTAGCGTATTTGATGTTTTATTGCCAGGTAATCAGATACTTCATTTTGCTCACCTTTAAAAACAACCCGGTGCTGGTTTTTACTCAACTGGTAATCATACATAGGGTCATAATAATCAACGAGTAATACTTTAATCCAGTCTTTATGCAGTTCGGTGTTGCTTGATGTATGTTGCTCAATGGCATGAGTTAATAATGCTTTGAGTTCTTTATGTCGAACCCCACCGAGCCGGCGCTGAATTTTATCAATTGCGGCTTTAAGCTGTTCTGTCCAAAGTTGGAAGCCTTTTTCTTCACCGTAAAATTCCTGGTGTTCTTCCAGTGCATCAATAATATATTCCTGAAAAATAATATTGATTCGTTCTTCTATACTGGCTTCCAGCATAACAATAGGGGATTGTTTCATTTTTTTTATCAGGCATTCAGGAATTCTTCGTGAGCCGATATTGGCACCTTCATCCTCTAATACAATTTGCGTATGATCTTGATGCAGTAATTTAAGTAGTGCAATGGATAATGTATTTTCTATTTCAATTTGCGTCGGCTGTGGTGTGACATGTTTTCCAAAGACAGAACCACGATGATGAAATATTCCTTCAAGGTCAATTTGTTGCTTTATCTTATTTAAGAAAATTGTTTTTCCTATACCGGTCCGGCCACCGAGTATGACGGGTTGTATGCGTTGTGTAGATGCTTCGAGCTCATCAATTAAAAAACGACGCATAGCTTTGTAGCCGCCTTTGACCCTGGGGTAAATGATGCCTGTTTTTTCATAAATCCATTGTTGCGAGATTTTTGAACGCATGCCACCACGAAAACAATAGAGTATGCCCTGGGGGTGTTGTTTAATAAATTGTTCCCAGCGAGAAACGCGTTGCGATTTTATTTCACCCTGCACCAATTGATGGCCTAATTTAATGGCTTCATCTTGGCCCAGGTTTTTGTACTGTATGCCAACTGCCTCGCGTTCCGCATCATTCATTAATGGAATATTTTCTGTGAAAGGAAAGGCACCCTGTTTAAATTCAATGGGGGCACGTACATCTAATAAAGGCGTGTTGTTGAGAAAAAATGCACGATAGTCATCTATTTGTGGCAGGTCGGTTATTTTCTTGCTAGCCATACTATTAGATTATCGTTATTAATTTTGAATTCGCCGATTCATTTTTTTCAACAAGCTCACCTAGTGGCTGTAAATTTAAATCAAATGTTTGCGCGAATTTTATAAAATCAGGACTATGATTTTTTTCAACTGCAACTAAAAGCCCGCCAGATGTTTGTGGATCGCAGAGTATTTTTTTCTGTACCTCACTCATTTTTCCTAAGTTATGTCCGTAGCTGTCAAAGTTACGTAAAGCACCACCGGGCGAGCAGTCTAATGCAATATAGTGTTCAACCTCTGGTAATTTAGGTACAGCCTGGTAATCAACGATGGCATGTAAATCGCTGCCTTCACATATTTCTGCCAGGTGCCCCATAAGTCCAAAGCCGGTCACATCGGTCATAGCCGTAACGTAAGGCAGTTTGGCGAACTCGGCGCCATGTTTATTTAGCTGCAGCATCGTTTCAATAGCGATGCGCGAGTGCTCGTCTTTAAGACATTTCTTTTTTTCTGCAGTGGTGAGTATGCCAATGCCTAATGGCTTGGTAAGAAAGAGGTTACAATTTGCGCTAGCCTTGTTGTTGCGTTTTATTAATGCATTGTCTATCTGACCGGTTACTGCCAGACCAAAGATAGGTTCGGGTGCATCGATAGAGTGTCCACCGGCTAATGGAATGCCGGCCTGTTTGCAGGCATAGCGTCCACCTTCAATAACCTGTGCCGCAATTTCGGCGCTGAGTTTTTTTATCGGCCAGCCAAATATAGCAATGGCCATTAAAGGTGAACCGCCCATTGCATAAATGTCACTGATTGCATTGGTCGCCGCGATTTGCCCAAATTCAAAGGGGTCATCAACAATGGGCATAAAAAAGTCTGTGGTGCTGATCACTGACGTGCCATTGCCCAGATCATATACGGCAGCATCGTCTTTGCTTTCATTGCCCACCAGTAATCGTGGCTCTAAAAACGGGGCAGAAGAAGTTTTAAGCATTTCTTCCAGTACGCCCGGAGCAATTTTGCAACCGCAACCGGCACCATGACTATATTCAGTAAGTTTTATTTGTGACACGTGTTTAATTGTTTTTTGGGTTAAAAGACAACAGTATACTCTTATTTTTATTTTTGTTGCTAAGGCAAAACTGGTAAAAATAAAAATCTATTTATTTTCAATCGTAAATGGAGCTTTTTATCTCTAACTGAATCAAAAATAATCGCATATCCAGTTCAAGCTCATGATAATTTCCCAGCATATTCAGACACAAACGGTAAAAAGCCTTGTTGTGCTCTTTTTCTTTCAGGTGGGCTAATTCATGTACCACAATCATATTCAAAAATTCTTCCGGTGTTTTTTTGAAAACCGCACTAACACGGAGTTCATTTTTAGTTTTGAGTTTTCCACCCTGAATACGTGTGGCATAGCTATGCAGTCCAAGCGCATTGTGCACGACATGTAGTTTTGTGTCATAGATGATTTTGCTTAATGGCTGAGATTTTTTCATATGCTGATTTTTTATACTCATCACATAGTCGCGTAAGTCATTATCGTTGGCGATATTATGTGGTTTTGGGTAACGATCGAGTAAATAACTTTTTAGTTTATCTTGTTCTAGAAGCAACTCTACCTGCGCAATAAGTGACGGCGGGTAGTTTGCGAGGTATTTATGGATTGGCATGATAATGAATTTGGCTTGATTTTAGTTCAATTTAGAAGAATTTAAATTAAAGATGAGCAAATAGAGCGTGATTTTAGCATAATTAGAAAGACGAGGAGTTTAAAGATCGTAAGCAAAATGCGTTTATTTCAAAGCGCAATCTGCTACTCTTATCCACTTATTTACGACTAGAAAAAGAGGACGGAACCATGTTTATTGAAGAATTGTTGGGTGTGATTTTTAGCTTTTGGACGGCCCTGGCCATATTAATCATTATAGTGGTTAAGTCGTCTGTTAAATTTGTGCCTCAGAACCGGGCTTATGTAGTTGAGCGGTTTGGTAAATATAATAAAACCATGATTGCGGGTCTGAATGTCCTTTTCCCTTTTATAGACAAAGTGGCTTATAACCAGTCACTAAAAGAGCATGCGTTTGACGTACCGAGCCAGGCCGCGATTACCAAAGATAATATTTCGCTGGTGGTTGATGGTGTGCTGTATCTTAAATTAATTGATCCGTATAAGGCATCTTATGGTGTGGATGATTATGTCTATGCAGTTAGCCAGCTGGCCCAAACCACGATGCGGAGTGAAATTGGTAAAATAGATCTCGATAAAACATTTGAAGAACGTGAGAGCCTGAATACGAATATTGTACAGGCCATTAACATGGCATCTGCACCCTGGGGTATTCAGGTGATGCGATATGAAATAAAAGATATTGAGCCACCGCGTACCATTCTTGACGCAATGGAACGCCAGATGAAAGCCGAACGTGAAAAGCGTGCAACGATTCTTGAGTCGGAAGGTAATCGTCAGTCAGCCATTAATGTTGCTGAAGGTGCCAAGCAGGCCCAGGTATTAGCCGCAGAAGCCGACAAGGCTGAACAAATTTTACGTGCGGAAGGTGAGGCTCAGGCGATTATTGCGGTTGCCGATGCACAGGCAAAAGCATTGGATACTGTTGGGCAAGTCGCAAATACTATTGAAGGTCAAAAAGCCATTCAGCTGGACCTGGCAGAAAAAGCGATAGAAGCAAAACATGCGATTGCGAAAAATTCAACCGTGGTGTTGCTACCCGATGGAGGCTCTAATGCCGCAACTGTTGTGGCTGAAGCAATGACAATTATTAATACATTAAATAGTGGCAAAGCAGCCAGTTAACAGATACTTATAATATAAAAGGAGTGCGAGATGATTCTTGATTATATTGTTTCTCATCAAGCCGAGTTTTGGTTAGTGGTAGGTTTTGCCTTGTTAGCGGCTGAAGTACTCACGGGTTTTACGGTGGGGGTATTTTTGTTTGCAGGCTTAGGTGCCCTGGTCACGGGGGGCTTAATGAAT
>JAPHTF010000007.1 GCA_026197095.1 Gammaproteobacteria bacterium | reverse complement strand
AGTACGAGAGTTGAAAAAATCGTTAGATGTAAAAGTCTGTGTTACTGCACAACACAGAGAAATGCTTGACCAAGTTCTGGATTTATTTGAAATTATACCCGATTATGATCTTGATATTATGCGACCAGGGCAAGATCTTTATGATGTAACCAATAATGTTTTACAAGGAATGAAGGAAGTATTAACTAGCGCTAAACCTGATGTGGTATTGGTTCATGGTGATACAACTACTTCTATGACAACGGCATTAGCTGCCTTTTATTTACAGATCCCCGTTGGCCACGTTGAAGCAGGACTTCGGACTCATAATATTTATTCGCCTTTTCCTGAGGAAGTAAATCGACAGCTGACTACTCGAATAGCAACCTATCACTTTGCTCCGACTGAGCAAGCAAGATCTAACTTAATAGCTGAGCAAGTCACCGATGAGAAAATTATTGTAACAGGTAATACTGTTATTGATGCGTTACTTATAATGGCAGAAAAAGCTCGAGCAATGCCTTTCTCTAGAGAAATGTTAAAGCGACTTCCATTTCTTGAGAAAAATCATGAAAATAAAATAATACTGGTTACTGGGCATAGACGAGAGAATTTTGGACAAGGTTTTGAAGATATATGTCTTGCGCTTCTTGAATTGGCTCAGATGAACCCTGATATTCAGATTGTCTACCCAGTACATCTCAATCCTAATGTTCGTGAGCCTGTTAATCGTATTTTATCTGAAGTACAAAATATATATTTAATTGAGCCATTAGATTACCTGCCATTTATAAAATTAATGGATATTTCATACTTAATTTTGACCGATAGCGGTGGTGTTCAAGAAGAAGCACCAAGTTTAGGTAAACCAGTGCTGGTGATGCGTGATACTACGGAACGGCCTGAAGCTGTAGAAGCTGGAACCGTAAAACTGGTCGGAACAGTTCGTGATAAAATTGTTCAGACAATAAATTTGCTATTAAATGACAATGAAATTTATAAGGAAATGTCTAGAGCTCACAATCCTTATGGTGATGGAAAAGCTAGTGGACGAATTTTAAAACGATTGTTAGAAAATTAATTATATTATAATAATATTTGTATTTCATAATGAATGAGTGGAGTAGACGTTAGGTGAAAGTTTCTGTAATCGGGATGGGGTATATTGGTTTGCCAACAGCAGCAGTATTAGCATCTCGTAAAATTAATGTAGTTGGTGTAGATGTTAATCAAGATGTGGTAGATACAATTAATAAAGGTAAAATTCATATTGTTGAACCAGAGTTAGATATATTAGTACGTTCCGTTGTTCAGTCAGGTTTTTTACGAACAACTACGAAATTAGAAAAGGCAGATGTCTTTATGGTTGCAGTTCCTACTCCTTTCAAAGAAAATAACAAGCCTGACTTGTCATTTATTCGAACAGCAGCTAAAGCAATTGCTCCAGTACTTGACAAAGGTAATATTGTAATTCTGGAATCAACTTCTCCTGTAGGTACTACGGAGAAAATGATGAGCTGGATGAAAGAAATAAGGTCTGATCTTATATTCCCTGTGTTTGGTAATGATGATAGTGAAACGGATATATCTGTGGCACATTGTCCTGAAAGAGTGTTGCCTGGGCATGTTGTTCGTGAATTAGTTGAAAATGATCGCATCATTGGAGGTGTAACTTTTCAATGTGCACAACGCGCAAGAAATGTTTATAAAATATTTGTTGAAGCAGATTGCTTAATCACAGATTGCCGTACAGCGGAATTAAGTAAACTAGTTGAAAACTCATTTCGTGATGTAAATATTGCATTCGCAAATGAACTTTCATTGATATGTGACAAGCTGGGCATCAATGTTTGGGAAATGATTAAGTTGGCAAATCGACATCCTCGTGTAAACATTCTTCAACCTGGACCTGGTGTTGGAGGCCATTGTATTGCAGTGGATCCTTGGTTTATTGTTGATTCAGCACCCGAGGAGGCGAAGTTAATTAAAACGGCTCGTCAAGTTAATGACTATAAACCACACTTTGTATTGAAAAAAGTTGAGGAAGCAGTTTTTAATCTAGGTAAAAAAACATCTGAACTAAAAATTGCATGTTTGGGACTAGCTTTTAAAGCAAATATAGATGATCTACGTGAGAGTCCAGCACTGGGTATTGCTCATCAGATTAAATTGATGAATTTTGATAAATTATATCTTGTCGAGCCAAACATTCTAACCTTACCAAAAATATTTGATTCGTCCAAATTCGAATTGACTGAGCTTAATACAGCTTTAACAGATGTTGATATTGTTATCTTACTTGTTGACCATTCAGAATTTAAAGAGATGGATCTTTCGTTGTTATCAGGTAAGCAAGTGATTGATACAAGAGGGATTTGGTCAGACGTGCACCCCAGGGTATCCTCTCTTCCCCTGTAAGGGGAATTCACCTTATGAATATTGTTTTCTTTACTTTTTATTATTCCCCAGATCTTTGTGCAGGTTCATTTCGAGCAACGGCATTAGTAGAGGCTTTATCAAAAAAATTAAGTGATGATGATTACTTGCATGTAATTACTACTCATCCAAATCGCTATGCTGCTCACAGTGTTGAAGCAGAGGATGTTGAGGTAAACGGTAATATTGTAGTTCATCGTATAGCAGTACCAAAACACCAGGGTGGAATGATTTCACAAAGCAGGACCTTTTTTGTATATGTCTTATCTGCAGCAAAATTATGTTATAAATTGAAGCCGGACTTCTTGATTGGAACAACATCCCGGTTAATGACAGGTGTTTTAACATGGTTTTCTGCTCGAATAATTAAACGAAATTATTATGTTGATTTAAGAGATATTTTCTCTGAAACAATATCTGATCTTTTTGCTCGTAAGAATAAAACTCTGGGTTATATTACAAAGAAAATATTTTCTGCTGTTGAAAAACGTTTTTTTAACGGAGCTGCTGGAGTAAATGTAGTTTCTGAAGGCTTTCCTGAATATTTTCAAGACAATTCGATTGATACTTCAAGTTGGTCATTTTATCCTAATGGGGTAGATAAAGAATTTATTAATTTCCCTCCTGCTAAAGATATACTTTCTCAAAAAGTAAAAACTATTTTATATGCTGGGAATATTGGAAATGGCCAAGGGTTGGAAACAATAATACCTTCAGCCGCTAAACGTTTAGGTAGTGGTTATCGTTTTGTTGTAGTAGGTGATGGCGGGACAAAGTCATTACTGAAAATGGCTATTGAAAGAGATGGCCTCACTAATGTTGAATTACTTCCACCTGTAAGTCGGGTTAAACTGATTGAATATTACAAAAAAGCAGATATTTTATTTTTACATTTGAATGATATACCTGCTTTTCGCAGAGTTCTTCCTTCAAAAATATTTGAGTATGCAGCACTAGGTAGGCCTATAGTGGCGGGCTTAAATGGCTATTCTGCAAAGTTTATAAGCACTAGTATTCCTTATGCGTGCCTGTTTGAACCTGGTGATTCTAATGGGGCTGAGTCCTGTATTCGAAATGCAGCTAATTTAAAAATATCCGGCAAAGTAGTTTCCAATTTTGTTGACACGTTCTCAAGGTTTTCGATTATGGACAAGATGGCAGACAATATTCTTCAAGTTGCAGTTCGTAGCTAATGCAAAATATATTTATTTCAGGTGCTTCAGGATTTATTGGTCAGCGATTGGTTTATGCATTATCGAGAAAAGATGTTTCGATACGGATATTATCACGTGACATGCATTCAGAGTTTGATACAGTCGTTTGCGATCTGAGCACTGAAAAAATTCCTGACGATGCTCTGAGTGGTATAGATACGGTATTTCATCTTGCCGGTTATACTCATGATACGCGAGCTACTAATAATATTGAGTATTTGTATAATTCTATTAACGTTGATGCAACTGAGCGTCTATTAGAATTAGCTGTGGCTTCAGGAGTAAAGCGGTTTATTTTTGTTAGTAGCGTTAAGGCTGGAGGAAGTGCACTACCTGGGAAATGTCAATCTGAGCTAGACCAATCTACGCCTGAAGGGCTTTATGGTAAAACAAAGCGTGAGGCTGAATTAAAAATATTAGATATAGGTAGGAAGTCAGGAATGCATGTATCTGTGATTCGTCCATCATTGGTATATGGTCCCGGAGTAAAAGGAAATATTCGATCGATGTTACTTGCGGTAAAAGCTGGATGGTTTCCCCCATTACCGAATACAGGTAACGTCCGCTCAATGATTCATGTAGATGATCTTGTGACTTCTATTTTATTTGTGGCAGAAAATGATGATGCAAATGGTGAAATATTTATCGCTACAGATGGACGTGGTTATTCTACAAGAGATATTTATAATTTAATGCGCTTTGCAATGAATAAATGTCATTTAAAGATATATATTCCAAATTTTATTTTCACTTTTGCTGCTTGGCTAGGAGATCGGGCTGGGGACAGTTTTCCATTTAACACTTATAAAATGAATAAACTGTTAGGAGATGAATGCTATTCATCGAAAAAGTTATATTCTCTAGGATTTAAAGCAACTCGTACACTACAAAGTACAATGTCTGAGATAGTTGCATCTTTAAGAAATGGTTTTAACAAGCATGAATAGTCTGCTGTTTTTTGTGATTGTTATATTTTTATCATTTCTGCTAACAGAATTGATTAGACGTTATTCATTAAAAATGAATATTATTGATATGCCAAATGAACGCAGTTCACATTTAAACGCAACTCCAAGAGGGGGAGGTTTATCGATTGTAATAGTTTTCTTAATAGGTGTTGGCGTTAATAGTATATTACCATTTAATATCTCAATGGCAATAATTGGTGCAGGTTTTCTGGTTGCATGTATTGGATTTTGGGATGACAAAAATGATATCTCTGCTAAATGGAGATTACTGACTCATTTTATTGCGGCTATATGGGTAGTGTATTGGTTAGGCACAACGCCAGAATTTCATATGTTTGGTATTTATATTGCTTCTGATTGGGTTATGGCTTTTATAGTTATATTTATGCTTGTTTGGCTACTTAACTTATTTAATTTTATGGATGGAATTGATGGTATTGCTGCATCTGAAACAATTTTTGTAGCCTGTGGCGGTGCTTATTTTTTGTATGAGGCTGGCCTTGAAAATCTTAGCTCTACATTACTCTTGCTTGCTGCATCAACGATGGGTTTTTTAATTTTAAACTGGTCTCCCGCTAAAATATTTTTGGGGGATGTAGGGAGTGGTTTTTTAGGATTGATGCTGGGAACTATTGCATATACATATATTCTAGAAGGGGGCTCTGTTTGGGTTTGGTTTATATTACTAGGTGTTTTTCTCGTTGATTCTAGCGTGACTTTGTTAAGACGAATATATAATAAAGAGAGATGGTATGAGGCACATTGTAGTCATGCATATCAACATATTGCTAGAAAGTGGGGACACAAAAGAACTACAATAAGCGTGATATTTATTAATTTATTTTGGCTACTTCCTCTAGCAATCGTTTCACAGAAATATCCTGAGCTAGGTTTTTGGAGTATGTTACTTGCTCTCATACCGATAATTTTTGTTGCATTAAAATTTAATGCAGGTATAACTAATAATTGAATAATTTCACTAAAATAAAGAATATATTTTGAATAAGTTTGTTAAACATTTTTTAAGTTTATCAAGATTCCGCAAGCAGCTAATCATGGTATTTGCCGATGTGATGATGCTTTTTTTTGCGTTATGGGCCTCATTTTCTATGCGCTTAGGCCAGTTTCAACTTCCAGAAAAAATGGAATCCTGGATATTTTTAGTTGCGCCTTTTATTGCCATTCCCATATTTGTTAAGTTTGGTCTGTATCGTGCGATTGTTCGATATATTGGATTCAAAGCATTATGGACAATTATACAAGCTGTTAGTTTTTATGCTGTTATTTGGTCCGCATTAATTTTTCTATCTGGTTCAGAAGGAATACCTCGCTCAGTTACAATTATTAATTGGTTAGCAACAATTTTGTTGATTGGTGGCAGTCGAATGATTGTTCGCTGGTGGTTTGCAGGTATAGAGATCACTAGTTTTGTTGACAGCAAGAAAAAGCGCTATGTTATGATTTATGGTGCTGGGACAGCCGGTATACAATTAGCATCAGTACTTGGTTACAGTAAAGAATATGCACCAGTTGCTTTTCTTGATGATAATGAAGAACTCCATAACAATACGATTAATGGTTTACGTGTTTATTCGGTTTTAGATTTGGATAAACTTCTAATTCGATTAGATGTTGATGAGATTTTTTTAGCGCTTCCTTCAGCATCCCATACAACAAGAAAGCGAATAATTCAGTTACTTGAAAAACATCCTGTTCATGTCCGAACATTACCGAGCATGACTGAAGTTGCCGATGGCAAAATCAAACTTGAAGATATTAAAGAAATTGATCTTGAAGATTTATTAGGGCGAGATTCTGTTGTACCTGATGAAGCTTTGTTTGATGCCTGTATAAAAGGTAAAACAGTCATGGTAACAGGTGCTGGTGGTTCAATTGGCTCTGAACTTTGCCGTCAAATT
>JAPHTF010000068.1 GCA_026197095.1 Gammaproteobacteria bacterium | reverse complement strand
TGGTAAGTGACCTGGCCACCACGATCGATATTCATCACGGGGATATTTGTAATATTGAGCAAATGTTCTTTTTTGCCATTGAGCCCCATGGTGAAAACAGGGGGGTGCTCAAGGCACCATAGTTCGTCTGGTGTTGATTTATTACGTTCAGCAGTAAACGTTTGCATGGCCTGCCAGACAGGTTCGTAATCTTGAATGCCCAGATCACGAATTATGAGTTTGTGAAGCACTGTTTTCATAAAGGCTTAAGGCCCTGTTGTTCGATATAAAATAAAACTTGTCATTGCGCGCCCTGAGTATTGTTACAAACAATACGAGGAAGTACTCCTGGGGTGAGGAAATACTTAAAATTTTAAGTATTGACGTGGCAATCTGTATTTCAATGCTTAGTAGCTGGAGATTACTTCAGCCGTGTTACTCCTGCGCAATAATGATTTTAGAAAGAGAGATAGCGAGATTGTTTACAGTGCCATTAATACTTCTTCGCGTGCAGTAAGCTCGAGGTAAATGTTATCTAATTGTTTACGGCTGTGGGCTTTAATTGTGACGGTAACAGAGATAAAGTTTCCTTTACCACTTGGACGTGTTTTTACGGCACCTTCACCCAGGTTATCAACATGGCGATTAATAATTTCAACCACCAGTGACTCGAGTTCACAGTCACAACGCCCCATGATTTTAATCGGAAAATCACAGGGAAAATTAAATAATTCATCAGTTTCTGTCGTCATAGCGTTTAATATAGGTGCAAAATATCGGAGTACAAGTACTTAGTTTCTATAATAAAGACCTTTAGTATTTAATTAGCCTCGTAATATTTCTTTGTAATCCTGGTATTTCTGGAACATGTCCTGCCAGACAGCACCCGGTTTGCCATTCCCGACTTGTTGCTCGTTAATCCGGGTAACGGGTAATATTTCCTTGGTTGAGCTGGTGAGCCATATTTCATCTGCCGTGAGAAACTCTTTTTCACTAATGGCCGTTTCTTCAATGGGCATATTGTGTGTTTTGGCGAGTTCCACAACCAGATCACGTGTGATGCCTGGTAATAATTTATTATCTTTAGGTGGTGTTTTAATAATGCCATGAGTGACGATAAAGACATTACTTGCAGCACCTTCGGTCATGTTTCCGTCACGAATTAAAATCGCCTCCATTGCACCTTTATCAATAGCTTGCTGGCGCAATAAAATATTGGGCAATAATGCGATTGCTTTAATGTTGCAGTACTGCCAACGGATGTCATCCAGAGTAACTGCGGCAACGCCATTAGCTAATAATTTTTCATCGACCGGGTGTAAAACGCTGCTCATAACAAACACAGTGGGTTTTGTTTCATCAGGAAAACGATGATCGCGTGAGGCAACGCCACGTGTTATGTGTAAATAAATATATTGATCCTGTGAATCTGTATTTGTAATCAGCTTGTCAATTATGTCCTGCCATTGCTTATTCACTAATGGATTTACAATGCGAACGGCATCAAGACTATTTTGTAATCGTTGCATGTGATGCTCAAAACGTAAGACTTTAGAACCATATGCCGGGATGACTTCATAAACACCATCACCAAAAATGAAACCACGATCTAATACTGAAACCCTGGCTTCATTGAGTGGTAAATATTCACCGTTAAGATAGACAAGTTGTGATGACATGACTTTATATAACCTTATTCTTATTATTGAAACATGAGTTGGATATTATCAACCAGCTTACGCCATACACCACCTTCTTTAATAGAAGATAGCGCTACCAGATTTTGTGATGCGATTGTTTTATCTCTTAGGTTAATAATAACTTTTCCATAAGTTTGGCCTTCTGCAACAGGGGCTTCAATCATGGCTTCTATTTTAATATTGTTTTTGATGTTATCACGTAAGCCTTTTGGTGTAGTCACATAAAGGTCATTAGCAATCCCCAGTGAAAGCTGTTTCTTATCTCCTTTCCATATGCGAATATTGGTGATTTCGCTATTGGCTTTGTGTATTAAATGCGTTTCGAAAAAACGAAAACCATAGTTTAATAACTTTCGACTGGCAGCGATACGTGCATCATCTGCACTTGTACCGGTAACAATTGATATTAATCGCATATTATTGTCTTTTGCAGACGATATTAAGCAATATCCTGCTGCTTCAGTATGGCCTGTTTTAAGACCATCAACACGATCATCTAACCATAGCAATCTGTTGCGATTATATTGACGAATTTTATTGTATCTGAATTCTTTTTCTTTATACGCAGGGTAGTGTTTTGGAAAGTCATTAATAAGAGCCCGGCTTAATTTTGCGAGATCACGCGCTGTAGTGTAATGATTATCATCAGGCCACCCGGTACTATTGTTGAAGTGGGTCGCATTCATATTTAAACGCTCTGCATGTTGATTCATTAGTTCAACAAATGAGGCTTCATTACTCGCAATATGTTCAGCGAGTGCAACGCTGGCATCATTACCCGACTGGATAATTAATCCCTTCAATAAATTTTTTACAGAAACGAGTGTATTGACTTCTATAAACATGCGCGAACCACCCATACGCCAGGCTTTTTCACTAATTTTTACTTCATCTTCAAGACTGATACCACCGCGTTCAATTTCATACAATGCTACGTAAGCTGTCATGAGCTTTGTCAGGCTGGCGGGTTCAATACGATCGTCCGCATTCTTTTCTGCAAGGATATCACCGCTATGATGATCGATTAATAAATATGCATTTGCGTTAACACGAGGCGGTGCAGGAATAAGTGAAGGCGCAGCTGTCGCCGCGGTTAAACAGGTAAATAAAAGAACAAATAAAACGATAATGTTGCGCATGCGGTAAACCTTTTTTAAATACAATAAATTAAGCGGAATAAGTAACAATAAACGAATTGTTACTATTTTACCGCTTCTTAGGCAGTAAACCTAGTAATTGGTCATAAAAGGAGAAATTGCTTAATCATTTACAGAACTACTGTCATTGCCAGGAGAAACGACGAGGCAATCTCATATTGGAACTATTTTTGTTGGAGATTGCTTCACTATAAAAAAATATGTCTCGCAAAGACGGGACTACAGAAATTAATCAATAACAATAGTGGCTGTCGGAATGCCTTTGTTATTTAAATAAACAGAAAGCTTATCCGCATCGGCAACACTGGCAAGAGGACCAATGCGTACACGGTAGACATTTTCATCGGAAGCAAAATTAGAATGTATTCTTTGCGCTTTAAACATGCGGCTGAGGCGTTTTTGAAGTTTATTTGCATTTTGCTGGCTTTCGAATGCGCCGACCTGAAGATAAAGTGTGTACTGAGTTTTTGCAGGATAAGTTGCAAGAGCAGATGTTCGATTAATTTGTGGTTGATATGGCTGATCTTTTTTATATGTTTCAGGATTTATTGCCGTAACTTCAACCGCTCCTGTTCCTTTTCCGGTTACACCAAGTTTTTTTGCTGCTGAGTAAGAGAGATCAATAATGCGGTTATCATGAAATGGACCGCGATCATTGACTTTAACAATGACACTGCGTCCATTTTCTAAATGAGTAACACGGACATAAGTGGGTAAAGGTAAGGTTTTATGCGCCGCGGTCATGGCATACATATCATAAGTTTCGCCACTTGACGTACGGTGGCCATGAAATTTTTTGCCGTACCATGAGGCGATGCCTTTTTCCTGGTAACCGTCACTGCTTTCTTTTACGCTATACCACTTGCCAAGCACTTTATAGTTTTGGGGATTACCATATTTGCTGCGTGGTTCAGCTTTCGGAACCGCGTCACTCACTTCAGTAACATCAACAGGATTAGCCGGGCCGTGATCCTGGCTGATTTTATAGCGTGATGAAGAGGAGGAACAGGCTTGTAATAACAAGGCAGAAAATAAAATTAGATAAGGTGCTATGTTAAAATTTTTCAACATTTTATCAGGCCTGTGCTGTCGTGCTGCCGCATCCTTTTAGTGATACTACATATAAGCTTAATAAGAATAAGTATAGTACTTTTATTGATTAAAATAACCTTGTTTAATCATTTGACTGAGCTGATAAACGGCCATGGAGTAAAGCGCACTGTGATTATAACGGGTAATCACATAAAAATTATTCCAGCCTACCCAGTATTCTGAATCTTTTGGTTTTTTAAATTTAAGTAATTTACCTTTTAAATCTGCAGCAATATTTACTGGTAAAATGACACCGTTATCTAATAACTCTTGTTGAGTGTGTTCTGGTTTTAAACTTGTTGTTATCAAACTTGCATAACGTTTGCCGTGAACCTCAACCTTATGTGTAATCGGTTGGCCGGGTTTCCAGTGATGTTTACGAAAATAATTAGCCACGCTGCCAATAGCATCCGTTGGATTTTTCCATAAATCACGTTTGCCATCACCATCAAAATCAACAGCATAACGACGGAAACTACTGGAGATAAATTGCGGCATGCCCATTGCACCTGCATATGATCCTTTCAATTCTTTTGAGTCAATTTGTTCTTCATGAATCATAAGTAAGTATTGTTCGAGCTCACTTCTGAAAAAGGTGGCACGTGGTGGATAGCCAAACGCTAAAGTTGCTAAGGCATCAAAAACAGGATATCGACCGGCATGTTTTCCATAACGTGTTTCAACACCAATAATGGCAACGATGATTTCTTTTGGTACGCCATATTTTTTTTCTGCTCTTTCAAGTGCTTCAGCATTTTCTTGCCAAAACTTAATACCTGCTTGCGCACGTTTTTTTGTCACAAAGATAGGGCGATATTCATGCCAGGGCTTGCCTTCAGCAGGACGTGCAATGGCTTCTAATATTGAGTCATGGAGTTCGGCTTCAGCAAAAAGCGTTTCTAAATAACGTTTTTTGAATTTATGTTTTTTAGCCATTTCATCAATAAAAATTTTAACGTCTTTATTATCAGAAAAGCCTGACACTTTTGCATTTGCAACAGAGATGCTAAAGGTTAAGAGAAAACTAAGGGAGAATATGTGAATTAATTTCATTACAACTCTTTAATAATATAAAAATAGTTTCATAGCATTCATGCACTGACCAACTTACGGTGCGTCTGTATCGACATTAATATACCGAAAGCCGCCATGATGGTCACCATTGATGTACCACCATAACTAATTAAAGGGAGGGGGAGTCCCACTACCGGTAGTATGCCAGAGACCATGCCGATATTGACAAAAACATAGACAAAAAAGGTCAAAGTGAGACTCCCAGCAAGTAAGCGTGAGAATGTATCCTGTGCATTAACGGCAATCACGATGCCTCGGCTAATGACCGCTATATAGATCGCTAATAGTAATAATGTTCCCAAAAACCCAAACTCTTCACTAAAGACAGCAAAAACAAAATCGGTTGAACGTTCAGGTAAAAAATCCAGGTGTGATTGGGTACCGTTAAGCCAGCCCTTTCCATAAAGCCCGCCAGAGCCAATCGCGATGGTAGACTGGATAATGTGGTAACCCGCGCCCAGGGGATCTGACTCAGGGTTGAATAACGTAATGATGCGCTGGCGCTGATAATCATGAAGCAAGTAGTTCCAAAAAACAGGCGCACTAGCAGCCATTAACACAAAAACACTGAATATTAATCGCCAGCCTAATCCTGCTAATAACAAAACAAAAATACCGGATGAGGCAATCAATAGTGCAGTACCAAGATCCGGTTGTTTCGCAATTAATAAGGTTGGCGCAATGACGATAATGCTGGCAATAATGATCCGCATACGACGCGGAGGCAAAGGTGCTTCAGCCAAATACCATGCAGTCATGATCGGTACAGCAATTTTCATTAGTTCTGATGGCTGGAAACGAAAAATACCCAGGTTGAGCCAGCGCTGTGCCCCTTTGCCGACTTCACCAAAGGCAAGCACGGCTACCAGCATCAGCAGGCCAATGCCGAACATCCACGGTGCCCAGTGTTTTAATGTTGCCGGACTGATTTGTGCCACGGCAATCATAATAATGAAGGCGATGAACAGCCGAACGAATTGACGATTTAAAAGCTCAACACTCTGATCGCCCGCACTATAAAGTACCACCATACCCATGGCAGAGAGCAGCATAATACCAATCCATAGAGGTAAATCGATGTGGAATCTGTAGAGTAAACGGCGTCCAGTACTTATGCGGTTTTCTTCCTGAAAACCTGAAGAGGATGCGCCACTTTGCCAATTCATTGTGCGGGTGCTCCGGTTATATTACTGACTGAGTTTATCTTATTAACCGCGGCTGTTTTTTCTTCAGAAAGATTTAATAAATATTGATCCATTACTTTGCGCACAATAGGCGCTGCAACTGAGCCACCGCTACCCCCATTTTCGACAATTAAGGCCACGGCGATTTGAGGGTTTTCAATTGGAGCATAACCAATAAACAATGCATGATCCTGAAGTTTTTTTGCAATTTCTTCTTTTTTATACTCAGCATCCTGAGCAATACCAAATACCTGGGCGGTCCCTGTTTTTCCTGCAATCGTATATTTCAGATTATGCTTAATACCACGCGCAGTACCGTGCAGACTATGAACCACATTTCTCATGGCTTTAATAACATGTTGCCAGTTTTTTTCTTCATTGATTGGAACCGGCGGCAAGGGCAATGATTGAGTCTCAACGATGGGTTTGTACTGTTGATCCTGGATGCCATATATCATACGTGGTGTAAAACGTTGCCCCATCGTGGATATCGCGGCAGTGGCAGTGGCAAGTTGTAACGGGGTGGTCAACATGAAACCCTGGCCGATCCCTGTAATCAACGTTTCACCAGGAAACCAGGGTAAGTTACGCGTACGCCGTTTCCATTCTCTTGACGGATTAAGGCCTGATAATTCACCACTTAAATCAATTCCCGTTTGTTGCCCAAGCCCAAACTGCCCGAGATAAGAGGAAATATTGTCGATCCCGAGTGTTAAAGCCAGGTCATAAAAAAAGACATCACAAGACTCGGTGATCGCTTTATCCAGGTTTGTATGTTTATGTCCTTCTTTTTTCCAGTCACGATAGCGGCGCTCATCATTTTTTAGCATGTACCAGCCAGGGCAATTAATTTCATCATGTGTTTGTAGTTCTTTGAGCTCTAGTCCCGCTAAACCCATCAGCGGTTTTATGGTTGAGCCGGGAGGATATTGGCCACGCAACGCACGGTTAAACAGGGGACGTTCTGGCGAGGTACTCAGGGCATTATAGTTTTTACTGCTAATACCGTGAACAAATAAGTTGGGATCATAAACAGGCATACTGGCCATGGCTAAGACTGCGCCATTACGTGGATCAATGGCAACCAGGGCGCCATTATTTTCGGCCAAACTTTTTTCAGCAATCGCCTGTACTTTACTGTCCATATTTAAATATAAGTTTTTACCTGATACAGGCAAGGTTCGATCAAGCACACGTAAAACACGACCTTGTGCATTGGTTTCAACATGCTGAAAACCGACTTGACCGTGTAATAAATGTTCATAGTTATGCTCAATACCTACTTTCCCTATGTGTGTGGTCGCACTGTAATTTGAAGCATTGAGTTTCTTCAGTTCGGTTTCATTAATCCGGCTGACATAACCCACCGCATGTGAGGCCAAACTTCCCTGTGGGTAATGCCGTGATAGTTGTGCTTTTATGATGACGCCGGGCAGTTGATTTTCCTGCACTGAAATTCTGGCAACCTCTTCATCACTTAAGCGTGAACGTAGCTGGATACCTTCAAAACGTCTTTTTTTTCTGAGGTTCTTATTAAACTCGTTTAAATCTTCGTCACTAATACTAATGAGTTGCTGCAGAATGTCTAAAGTTTTACTTAAGTCATGCACATGTTCGGGGACAATTTCCAGGGTAAAACTGGGAAGGTTCTGTGCCAGTAAAATTCCGTTGCGATCAAAAATCAGTCCACGCGTAGGCGCAATAGGGCGAATACTAACGCGGTTGTTTTCAGACAAGGTGGAATAGTGTTGTTGATTGGTTATTTGTAAATACACTAAACGACTTAATAATAAGATCAATAAAAATATCATGATCAGAGCGGCAATGAATACCCGTTGATTAAATATCTGGGTCTCATGGAAATGATCTTTGAGTGTTTGTGTATTATTAAAGGCCATGATTATTTTTAGCTAAATTCACTGCATTTATTTACACTGAAAGGATTAATTGATTTGATAATAACGTCTTACCTGTCGCATTAATAAATAACTCATTGGCCAGAATAAAGCGGTGCTGGCAGCAGGTAACATAAATGACCAAAACGAAGGTGCTTCATGCAGCATGCCGTTAATCCATAATGTGATTGCGCCTTGTAACATCATTAATACAAATATAGTGAGTGCTTGTTGCCACAAAGGGAAAACGCGAATTTGCTGATGTAACTTAATGGCCAGGTAGGCGATGAGTGCAAATGTGAGGGCATGTTGTCCGAGTAAAGAATCAGTGGCCACATCAAAAAACAAACCTGCTATCCAGCCGAAGCCGACACCAATGCGGTTGGGTAAAGCAATACACCAGTAAATTAAAACTATGGTGACAAACTCGGGCCGTACACTTTGCAGTATGTGTGGCAGAGGTATCATGCTTAATATAAACGCAGCAATAAAGCTGAGTAATATGATATTGCCACCATGAACTTTTACTTTTTTCATGAGGTGGGCTTCTCTTTGGCTGGATGAGCGGGTTGAATCGTTTTGCTTGGCATCGTGTTGTCTGGCTTTAAGTCACTTTCTAACTGGCAAGGATTTGCGGGATTAGGTTTAGCTTTACCACCCGGCCACACTAGCAAAATTTCACGACTACGATCGAGCTCAGCAATAGGCTCTGCCAGTACCTGTGCAAATGGCAGGCTGGGATCGATATTAATTTCAACTATGGTAGCGGCAGGATAACCCACGGGGAATACACAACCTAAACCAGAGGTAACCAGTAAATCGCCAATTTTTATATCAGCATTATTAGGTAAGTGTGGAATGTCGAGTCGTGTTTGGCTTCCTGTGCCCTTTGCTATTGCACGTAAACCATTTCGATTCACCTGAACGGGCAGGGTGTGATCAGGATCCGTTATTAATAACGCGGTGCTGGAAAAGGGGGCAACGTGCATTAATTTTCCCATTACGCCTTTCGCATCCACAAAAGGCTGACCGGGATAAATGTCATCACCTGAAGCAGAACCTTTATTGATGGTTACTTGTTGCTTATAAGGATCCATATCAACAGAAAGGAGTTCAGCAATGAGTATACGTTCACCCACACGCTTTGATGATTCTAACAAGTTTCGTAATTGAATATTTTCAGATTCGATAAAATTCAGTTTTTGTAACTGTGTCGTTAAAATGAGGTTTTGTGTGCGTAAGGTGGCGTTATCTTCTTGCAGCGTTTTCCGGCTGGTCAGACTATCAGACGCCCAGTCACCCACATTACCCGGAAAGTTAACCAGGTATTGAACCGGATAGACGAGTACAGCAATACTCGAACGAATGCTATTAACGTAACTGGTGCGGTGATCGAGCGTCATTAATGTAACAGATAACAACATCAGAAGAATGAGACGATAACCGAGAGAAGGGCCCTGGATGAATAAAAGTTTAATAAGTTATTCCTCCCGCTTCGATATTTCTAATTGATTATTTTTGGAATTGTATAAGTGGCTTATCCCCGATTAGTTTATTCGGGGATAAGAGGATGGCTTATTCAATACTGAACAAGTCGCCACCATGTTCATCAATCATTTCCAGTGCGATACCACCACCGTGTGCAACACAGGTCAGTGGATCTTCAGCGATATGAACAGGCAATCCTGTTTCTTCCATAATTAAACGATCAAGATCATGCAGTAATGCACCACCGCCTGTTAATACCATGCCGCGTTCGGCAATATCAGAGGCCAGTTCTGGTGGTGTTTGTTCTAATGCTGTTTTTACCGCGCTGACAATACCACTCAGCGGTTCTTGCAAGGCTTCAAGAATTTCGTTGCTATTAAGAGTGAAACTTCTTGGAATGCCTTCAGCCAGGTTACGGCCACGTACTTCCATTTCTCGTACTTCATTACCTGGATAGGCTGTACCAATCTGTTGTTTAATACGTTCGGCACTGGACTCACCAATCAAGCTGCCGTAGTTGCGACGGACATAATTGATAATCGCTTCATCAAAACGGTCACCGCCAATACGAACAGAGGCAGAATAGACAATACCATTTAATGAAATAACCGCGACTTCTGTGGTACCGCCACCGATATCTAATACCATCGAACCACTGGCTTCACCGATGGGCATTTTCGCACCAATGGCAGCAGCCATCGGTTCTTCAATTAAATACACTTCACGTGCACCGGCACCACTGGCTGATTCACGAATCGCACGACGTTCCACCTGGGTTGAACCGCAAGGTACACAAATTAAGACGCGTGGACTGGGTCTGAAAAAACGTGATTCACTTTCATGCACTTTACGAATGAAATGCTGCAGCATTTTTTCGGTTACGGTGAAGTCGGCGATAACACCGTCTTTCATGGGGCGAATGGCAACAATATTGCCAGGGGTACGGCCCAACATGCGTTTTGCATCAGTACCAACTGCGGCGATACTTTTGGGACCGCCCGGGCCACGTTCCTGGCGAATGGCAACCACTGAAGGTTCATTCAGTACGATGCCTTTGCCTTTAACGTAAATTAAAGTGTTGGCCGTACCCAGATCGATGGAAATATCGTTTGAAAAAAGTCCCCGAAGGCGTGAAAACATAATTATGAGTTCTTATAGTAATTAAAAGAGAAAATCAGGTTGCTACTTTAATTAATAAGGGACAAATGAGCAAGCAGCCAGTAATGATAACTGGTAGAATTTGCCGAGCCCATCACAGGGCGACTGGATTTGAGAGTAAATATTGATTTAAGAGCAAATAATTGGTTTAAGAGTAAATATAAGAGTTAATAATGGAGCTAAAATCCCATGTCTTTAGATAAAAACGACGTTGAAAAAATTGCGCATTTGGCAAGACTGGCCATTGCGGAGAAAGATATCCCCGGTTATGCCGCGAGCCTTTCCAGCATTCTGCAACTGGTTGAACAAATGAATGCGGTTGATACCGACAATATTAGTCCAATGGCGCATCCTCAAGATGCATTTCAACGTTTGCGTGAAGATGTTGTGACTGAAGAAAATCAGCGCGACCATTTCCAGAAAATTGCCCCTGAAGTTGAAAATGGTTTATATCTTGTGCCACAGGTTATTGAATAAAAAATAAAGTTCCCTCCCCTTAACGGGGAGGCAGAGCAACGCAGGAGCAGTTGTCGAGGGTGGGGTAATAGAACAATCCCCCTACCCCTAACCCCCTCCCGAAATGGGAGGGGGGAATAAACATTTAAGAATAATTTCTTAGCATTAAATTTAAAGAGTAACAATATGCATAGTAAAACCATTGCCGAACTCGCTGCAGGTTTAAAAAAAGGCGATTTTTCCAGTGAAGAACTCACCAGAAGTTTTCTGCAACGCATTCAACAATTTGATCCAGAGTTAAATAGTTTCATCACTGTGAGTGAAGAGCATGCTTTAACGCAGGCAAAAGCGGCGGATGCGGTTATCGCAAAAGGCAATGCGACAGCCTTGACCGGTATACCACTGGCTCAAAAAGATATTTTTTGTACTAACGGTATTAAAACCACCTGCGGTTCAAAAATGCTGGATAATTTTATTGCGCCGTATGATTCAACCGTGATTCGCAACTTTAACCAGGCCGGCAGCGTCATGATGGGTAAAACCAATATGGACGAATTTGCCATGGGCTCTTCAAATGAAACCAGTTTTTATGGTGGTGTAAAAAATCCCTGGGACATTTTAACTGTACCCGGTGGATCTTCAGGTGGTTCAGCGGCAGCCGTTGCTGCGCGATTGGTCCCTGCCTCAACGGGAACAGATACCGGCGGTTCAATTCGACAACCTGCGGCACTTTGCGGCATCACCGGTTTAAAACCAACTTATGGTCGTGTTTCTCGTTATGGCATGATTGCGTTTGCTTCCAGCCTGGATCAGGCCGGTACTTTTACTCAAACCGCCGAAGATTCAGCGCTAATGTTAAACGTGATGGCAGGTTTTGACGAAAAAGATTCAACCAGTGTTGATAAAGCTGTTCCTGACTACACGGCAGATTTGAACAAGAATCTAAAAGGTTTAAAAATTGGTTTACCAAAAGAGTATTTTGGTGAGGGCTTGAACGCCGATGTGGCTAAAGTGGTTGAAGAGGCGATAGCTGAATACAAAAAAATGGGTGCGGAAATTATTGAGATCAGTTTACCCAACTCTCACTTGTCGGTTCCTGCATATTACGTGATTGCACCTGCTGAATGCTCTTCCAACCTTTCACGTTTTGATGGGGTGCGTTTTGGTTATCGTTGTGATGATCCTAAAGATTTAGAAGACCTGTACAAACGCAGTCGTGGCGAAGGTTTTGGTGACGAAGTTAAGCGCCGTATTATGATCGGGGCTTATGCCTTATCCGCCGGTTACTACGATGCCTATTATTTAAAAGCACAAAAGATTCGTCATTTAATTAGTGATGACTTCAAACAGGCGTTTGAAAAAGTGGATGTCATTATGGGGCCGACTTCACCAGAAGTGGCCTTTAAAGCCGGTGAAAAATCAGGTGACCCTGTTTCAATGTATTTATCGGATATTTATACCATTGCCACCAACCTTGCAGGTTTACCCGGTATGTCTGTGCCCTGCGGTTTCTCAAACAACCTGCCGGTTGGTTTGCAAATCATCGGTAACTACTTTGATGAATCACGCTTACTCAATGTTGCACATCAATACCAACAAACAACAGACTGGCATGTGCGCATACCAGACGCTTATAAATAAAAAGATTAAACCACGGAGAACACAGAGGTACACAGAGTTAATATATTTTGTTTTTGATTTACTCTGTGAAACTCCGTGACCTCTGTGGTGAACAAAGATATAAATTAAGGTAAAAGATATGGAATGGGAAACAGTTATTGGTCTTGAGATTCACAC